>NZ_JBANFL010000002.1:0-342665 GCF_037154135.1 Sphingobium aquiterrae | reverse complement strand
ACATCAACGTTCCGCCATCCTGACAGGGGGTCCCTTTTGCGCGCCGATAAGGGGTCCCGTTTGCACGCCGATTGACAAATAGGGAATTCTCCGTATTTCCGGGATACCCTACGGCGGCGCATCAGCACAGTCGGAACGGCCGCCATTCCCCGACGGCCGGCTGGGACAGGACACAGGCCATGCTGGGCTTTATCGGCGATCACTACCCGCTTCTCGTCATCATCGGCATGGCCGCCTTTGCCGCCGTGCTCGCCGGCGTCAGCATTTCGGATTCGCTTTCCCGGCGGGACTGATCCTCCGGGCGCAGCGGTCAGTTGGACCATCGCGCCCAGATGGCGGTGGGCAACAGCAGCCCGCGCGCTTCCTCCCGCACGGCCAGTTCGCCCGCCTCGACCTTGCCCGGCAGGTCCGCAAAGGCCTGTGACAGCAGCTCACCGATCGCCAGCGCGGACATGCGCACGGCATAGACGGTGAGGAACAGGAAGCGGCTGTCCGCATCCAGCAGCGCCCGGCAATCGGCGATCAGCCTGGGCAGGTCTTCCTCCAGCCGCCACACCTCGCCATCGGGGCCGCGCCCATATTTGGGCGGGTCGAGCAGGATGCCATCATAGCGGCGGCCGCGCCGCACCTCGCGCGCGGTGAATTTCGCGGCGTCATCCACGATCCAGCGGATCGGACGATCGGCAAGGTCCGATAGATCGGCATTGGCACGCCCGGCCGCCACCGACTTCTTCGACGCATCGACATGCACCATCCGCGCACCCGCCGACGCCATGGCCAGCGTGCCGACGCCGGTATAGCCGAACAGGTTCATCACCTCCGGCTCGGCCTTGTCCGCCACCTTCTCCCGCATCCAGTTCCAGACCGGCGCCATGTCCGGGAAGAAGCCGAGATGGCGGAAGGGCGTGCAGCTCGCCTGGAAACGCACCGCGTCCCATGTCAGCGGCCAGCCTTCGGCCGGCACCGGGCGGTCATAATACCAGCGGCCGCCGCCATCTTCGTTCGATCCGGGGATGAACTCGCCGTCGGCGCTCCAGTCATCGGTCGCCGGCGCCCACATCGCCTGCGGCTCGGGCCGGATGAAGCGATAGCGGCCATAGCGTTCGAGCTTGCGCCCGTTGCCGCTGTCGATCAGGCCATAGTCGGGCCATGGCTCGCCGATCAGGGTCTGCAGCGGCGCCATGATCAGCCGCGCGGCGTCGCCCGCTCGGCGACATAGGCGGTGACCGCATCGAAGGTCGCGGGCAGGCGGACATAGGCTTCCTCCCGCGCGAACAGATCGCCCATGCGGGACGGCAGACCCGGGCGAATACCGGTCGCACGCTCCACCGCGTCGCGGAACTTAGCCGGATGCGCGGTCGCCAGCGTCACCACCGGGATGCCCGCGTCGATCACCACTTCGCGCGCCGCCGCCAGGCCGATGGCGCTGTGCGGATCGATCACCTGCCCCGCCGCGTCATGTGCCCAGCGCATCGCCTGGCCCATATCGTCCGCGTCGATCCGGGTGGAAGTGAAGAGGTCCGCCGCCGCTTCGCGCTGCGCATTGGTGAGGCGCATGGCTCGGCTCGCTTCGAAACCGCGCATCTGCTCGGCCAGCGCCAGACCGTCGCGCCCGCCGGCATCGAACAGCAGCCGCTCGAAATTGGAGCTGACCTGAATGTCCATGCTGGGCGTCGCCGTGGGCACGACCGTGCCCTGGCTGTAGTCGCCCTGCGACAGCGCGCGGTGCAGGATGTCGTTCACATTGGTGGCGACGATCAGCTTGGCGACCGGCAACCCCATGCGCGCGGCGACATAACCGGCGAACACATCGCCGAAATTGCCCGTGGGCACGGAAAAGGCGATCGGCCGGTCCGGCGCGCCCAGGCGCACGGCGGCGTAGAAATAATAGACCACCTGCGCCATCAGCCGCGCCCAGTTGATCGAGTTCACCGCCGACAGGTTGAAGCGGGTCGAAAAGGCGGGATCGTTGAACATCGCCTTCACCAACGCCTGCGCATCGTCGAAGCTGCCCTCGACGGCGATGTTGTAGACATTGGGCGAGCGCACCGTCGTCATCTGCCGCCGCTGCACGTCGGACACGCGGCCGTCGGGATGCAGCATGAAGATGTCGATCTTCTCGCGCCCCGCAACCGCGTCGATCGCGGCCGAACCGGTGTCGCCGGAGGTCGCGCCGACGATGGTCAGATGATCGTCGCGGCGCGACAGGAAACGCTCGAACAACTGGCCGAGCAACTGCAGCGCCACATCCTTGAAGGCGAGCGTGGGGCCATGGAACAGCTCCAGCAGCCAGTGGCGATGATCGAGCTGGACCAGCGGCGTCACCGCATCATGGCTGAACCGTCCATAGGCGGCCGTGCACAGCTCGCGCAGTTCCTCTTCGGAGAGGCTGCCCGCGACGAAAGGCGCCATCACCCGAACGGCGGTCTCGACATAGGAAAGCCCGGCCAGCGCGCCGATGTCCGCATAGGACATGGCCGGCCATTGTGCCGGCAGATACAGCCCGCCATCGGACGCCAGCCCCGCCAGCGTCACATCCTCGAACCCGAGCGCCGGTGCGCTCCCCCTGGTGCTCACATATTGCATGATCGAGCGGCCCTAGCGGCGACACGCGCAAACGGCAATGGATAAGGCGCGAAATGGGGTTTTATGGGCGGAGTGATGTGTGTGGAGGGACGGGTAACGAGCAGTAGCGGATCTTCATGGTCCCCTCCCGCTTGCGGGTGAGGGCTAAAAGTTGGCCGTCGCCTATCCACCCACTTTCGTCATCCCCGCGAAGGCGGGGAGCCATCTCCCATCAGAAAGCGCTGGATGCCTGGTCAGGAGATGGGTTCCCGCCTTCGCGGGAATGACGGAAGAATGATTTGCCATTCCCGCGCTGCCCTTTCACCCCTCGCGCGCATCCTCCTCCCGCCAGCGCTTGCGCAGCGCGAGGGCGTAGATCACCAGCGCGACGGCCGCGAAGAAGAACCATTGCACGGCATAGGCCAGATGGTTGTTGGGCACGTCATCCGGGCTGGGCGGCGCGGCGGGTTTGAGGTCGGGCGATGGCGTGCGGGCGATGAGCATCGGGCGGAGCGGCATCGCCTTGCCCGTCATGCGTGACAGCAGCGAGCGATGATCGGGTTCATCGGATATCCAGCCTTCCACCTGACCGCCCGTCCATGCCGGCTTCACGCCGGGGCGGGCGGCCACGCCTACGGCGACGAGCGCGCCCGGCCCTTCCGCCCCGGTCGCGCAATCGGCGATGGCGCGGTAGCCGGTGGAACCGTCGGCCGCATGGCCCGCTTCCTCGCGCCAGCCGACCACCCGCAGGCAGTGCAGCGAGGACGGGCGGAACAGCAACGCCGTGTCGACCGGGCCGAAACGCGGAAAGCTGACCGATGGCTTTGCCGGATTGGCGCGCAATTCGGCGAGCACGGCGGTCTTTTCGGCATGGCGGGACAGCTGCCAGACCCCAAGGCCGATCATGGTGGCGACAGCGGCGATGACGATCAGCGTCGCCAGCACGGGCAGGCGGCGGATCATGCGCCGGGCAGCAGCTTGTCAGTTTCGGCGTCGGGCTGGATCAACGTCCCCTCGCGCGCCTTGTTGCGATATTCCAGGATCAGCAACGCCCCCTTGGCCGCCCGCAACAACGCCACCACGGAAATCGTGACGATCGGCACCCAGAGGAGGATATGCACCCAGAAGGGCGGATGCACCTTCAACTCCAGCACCAGCGCCAGCGTGACGACGATGGCGCCGACGATCAGCGTCAGGAAGGCCGCCGGCCCATCCCCGACGTTGAACTGGCCATAGTCCAGCCCGCAGGCGCGGCAGCGGTCGGCGAAGCGCACGGTCGATGCGAACAGGGTCGGCGCGCCGCAGCGCGGGCAATCGCCACGCATCGCGGCAAGCGCAAGGGGGGTCGCCTGTACCGGCGGCGTGGTGTCGGTCTCAGCCATGTCTCGTCTCGGGATGTCTCATCTCGGGATGCCTCATCTCATGCATTGCCGACGCACCAGGGGTCCGGGCGCAGATCGGCCGGAGGTCCGGCAAGACCGGGTTTGGGAAAGCGTGTCTTGAAGGTGAAGGCATCCTGGCCGGGGCCGAAACGATCGAGCAGCCAGAGGCGCGACAGCCCGTCATTCACCGTTGGCACGCTGTTGGCGGGAACCCACCAGAGCGCCTGCCAGACCCCCTCGAACCGTTCGAAAGAGTCGCGGCGCCGCGCCATCACCGACATGTGGGCGCTGCGATAGACGAAATCGAACAGCGATTCGGCATCGGTCCATAGCGACATGTTCGGGATGAGCAGAGGATCGGGCGTCACCTGGATCGCGGTGGCGTTGCCGCCTTCGTCCTTCAGGCGCCAGACGAAACCGGGCGCGCTTTCCGCCAGCGCGTTGATCCGGTCCAGCGCCTCGAAAAATGGCGCCACACGGGGGTCCCCCTGTGGCGCCACCAATCTGCCGATGTTGATCTGGGCGAGGTGCCAGTCGCCTGGCCGCGCGTCCCCCGCCCCGTTCATGTCGATAATCGTCGCTTGCCTCAGCCGCCGTGGATCGGCGCGCCCCAGCCACCCCAGACATAGATGGCGGCGAAGAGGAACAGCCACACCACGTCGACGAAGTGCCAGTACCAGGCGGCCGCTTCGAAACCGAAATGCTGGCGGGGGGTGAAGTCGCCCTTATAGGCGCGGATGAGGTTGATGATCAGGAAGAGCGTGCCGACGATGACGTGGAAGCCATGGAAGCCGGTCGCCATGTAGAAGCCCGAGCTATAGGGGCTGCCGCCGAACGGGAACGGCGCATGGATATATTCATAGGCCTGGATAGACGAGAACAGCAGGCCCAGGATGATGGTGCACCACAGGCCCTTTTTCAGGCCGTCGCGATCGCCATGGATCAGCGCATGATGCGCCCAGGTGACGGTGGTGCCCGAGCAGACCAGGATCAGCGTGTTGAGCAGCGGCAGCTCGAACGCGTTCATCACCTCTATGCCCTTGGAGGGGAATGCGCCCTCGATCGGCGCGAGGGCCGAGGGGAAGAGCGAGAAGTCGAAAAAGGCCCAGAACCAGCCGACGAAAAACATCACTTCCGATGCGATGAACAGGATCATGCCGTAGCGCAGGTGCAACTGCACCACCGGGGTATGGTCGCCGGCATGGGCTTCGCGGATCACGTCGCTCCACCAGAAGAACATGGTGGAGAGCACGCCCGCAAGGCCCAGCAGGAAGATGGTGCCGCCCCATGCGCCCATGGCGTCGGGATGCATCCACGTGACCGCGCCGATCGCCATCACAAAAGCCGAGATCGAACCCATGAGGGGCCAGAAGCTTGGCGGAAGAATATGATAGTCGTGGTTCTTGGCGCCGGCCATGTCTCGTCTTCCCTCTTCGCGTATCGCTTTATGTCGTTATCCGGTCCTTAGCTCGCCTTCTTGCCGTTCTCAACCGGATAGAAGGTGTAGCTAAGGGTTATCTGCTGGACGTCCTTGTTATCGGCATCGTCAAGGATTTTGGGGTCCACATAATAGATCACAGGCATGCGCACCTCCTGCCCCGGCTGGAGGGTCTGCTGCGTGAAGCAGAAGCACTGGATCTTGGTGAAATAGGCGCCGGCCTGCAGCGGCGTGACGTTGAACGCCGCGGTGCCGGTCACGGGCTTGTCCGAAAGGTTTTTCGCCACGAAGATCGCCATGGTCCGCGCGCCGATGGTGACATTCTGCGTGCGCTGTTCGGGGCGGAACTGCCACGGCATGCCCGGGGCGATGTTCGAATCGAAGCGGATGGACATCATATGCCCCGTCGCGACCTTCACATGCGAAGCCGCCTCGGCCCGCTGGGTGGTGCCGCCATAGCCCGTCACCTGACAGAAGATGCGGTAGAGCGGCACGGACGCGAAGCCGAGCGCGAGCATGCCGGCGGCGAGCGACGCGCTGGCGATCAGGCTGCGGCGGTTGCGCGCGGCGACATCATGGAGGGGCGCGGTCGCCATCAGCTGCCCGAAATCTTGGCGATCGCGATCGCGTAGAACAGGATGACCAGCGCGCCGAGCAGCAGGCCGGTGACGATGGCGCGCGAGCGTTGGCGCGCCTGGATCTGCTTCTGCTCCTCGGGCGTCATGCGAGCAGCCCCCGGTCGACCACGACCGCGCCAAAGAGGATGAAGAGATAGAGGATCGAATATTTGAACAGGCGCCTTTCCGGCGCCATCCTGGCCGGATCGCTCTCCCGCCGCTGCGACACCTGGAAGGCGAAGACGGCGAAGAGCGCGGTGCAGGCAAAGGCGACAGTGCCATAAAAGGGCCCGGTCAGGTGCAGCAGCACCGGCGCCATCGCGGCGGCGGCCATGATCGCGGTGTAGAGCCAGATCTGGCGGCGGGTCGCCACTTCACCCGCCACCACGGGCAGCATCGGGATGCCGGCGCGGGCATAGTCCGTCTTCACGAACAGCGCGAGCGCCCAGAAATGCGGCGGCGTCCAGAAAAAGATCAGCGCGAACAACGCGATCGGCAGAGCGCTGACATCGCCCGTCACCGCGGCCCAGCCGATCACCGGCGGAAAGGCGCCGGCGGCGCCGCCGATGACGATATTCTGCGCGGTCCGGGGCTTCAGCCACATCGTGTAGACGATGACATAGAAGAGGATGGAGACCGCGAGGATGCCCGCCGCCAGCCAGTTGGTGGCAAGGCCGAGCAGGATCACCGAGAAGAAGGAGAGGCCGACGCCGAAATGCAGCGCCGACTGGCGATCCATGCGCCCGGCAGGCAAGGGCCGCTTCGCCGTGCGATTCATCAGCGCGTCGATATCCGCCTCATACCACTGATTGAGCGCGCCGGCGGCGCCTGCGCCCAGCGCGATGCAGAGAATGGCGGTAAAGCCCAGGATAGGATTGATATGGCCGGGCGCGGCGAGCAATCCGCACAGGCCTGTAAAGACGACCAGCGTCATCACCCGCGGCTTGGTGAGCGCAAGGAAATCCCGCCAGTCGGCGGGCATGGAGCGTGCGTCGTAGGTCGCGGTCGTCATGTCGTTTCCTGCCCTCTCGGTTGGCGGAGGGCTACAGGATCAAGGGCGAACCACCTGGCCCGCCCCCGATCTTCATACGGTGCCTCAGTGATGCGCGGCGGCGTCGATCACCGGCAGCGTTTCGAACTGGTGGAAGGGCGGCGGGCTGGACAGCGTCCACTCCAGCGTCGTTGCGCCTTCGCCCCACGGATTGCCTTCGGCCTTCTTGCCGGCAACCAGCGACCAGATGATGTTCACGAAGAAGATCAGCACGCCGACGGTCATGATCTCATAACCATGGCTGGCGACCGCGTTCCACTTCGCAAAGGCTTCCGGATAATCCGGGTAGCGGCGGGGCATGCCCGACAGGCCCAGGAAGTGCATCGGGAAGAACAGCACGTTCACGCCGACGAAGAACACCCAGAAGTGCAGGTGGCCCAGGAACTCGTTGTACATCCTGCCGCTGATCTTGGGGAACCAGTAGTAGAAGCCGGCGAACAGGCCGAACACCGCGCCCAGCGAGAGCACATAATGGAAGTGCGCGACCACATAATAGGTGTCGTGCAGCACGTCGTCCACGCCGCCATTGGCCAGCACGACGCCGGTCACGCCGCCCACGGTGAAGAGGAAGATGAAGCCCAGCGCCCAGACCATCGGGGTCTTGAAGCTGATCGACCCGCCCCAGATCGTCGCGATCCAGGAGAAGATCTTGATGCCGGTCGGCACCGCGATCACCATGGTCGCGGCGGTGAAGTACATCTTCACGTTCACGCTCATGCCGGTGGTGAACATGTGGTGCGCCCACACGACGAAGCCGACCACGCCGATCGCGACCATGGCATAGGCCATGCCGAGATAGCCGAAGACCGGCTTGCGGCTGAAGGTCGACACGATCTGGCTGACGATGCCGAAGCCCGGCAGGATCATGATGTACACTTCGGGATGGCCGAAGAACCAGAACAGATGCTGGTACAGCTCCGGATCGCCGCCGCCGGCGGCATCGTAGAAGGTCGTGCCGAAATTGCGGTCCGTCAGCAGCATGGTGATGGCGGCGGCCAGCACCGGCAGCGCGAGCAGCAGCAGGAACGCCGTGACCAGCACCGACCATACGAACAGCGGCATCTTGTGCAGGGTCATGCCCGGCGCGCGCATGTTGAGGATGGTGGTGATGAAGTTGATCGCGCCCAGGATCGAGCTGGCGCCGGCAAGGTGCAGCGACAGGATCGCGAGGTCGACGGCGGGGCCGGCCGAACCCGTGGTGGAAAGCGGCGCATAGACCGTCCAGCCCGTGCCCGCGCCGTTGCCCGTGCCGCCCGGCACGAAGGTCGAGGTGAGCAGCAGCAGGAAGGCCGGCACCGTCAGCCAGAAGCTGATATTGTTCATGCGCGGGAAGGCCATGTCCGGCGCGCCGATCATGATCGGCACGAACCAGTTGCCGAAGCCGCCGATCATCGCGGGCATGACCATGAAGAAGACCATGATCAGGCCGTGCGCGGTGATGAGCACGTTCCACAGATGATAGGCCTGGTCCATGGTTGCGGTGGGGCCGTCAGACCACATCGCCCAGGTGTGCAGATACTGGATGCCCGGCTGCGCCAGCTCGGCGCGCATCAGGCCCGAAATCGCACCGCCGATGATGCCGGCGGTGATCGCGAAGATCAGATAGAGGGTGCCGATGTCCTTGTGGTTCGTCGACATGAACCAGCGGGCGAAGAAGCCCGGCTTGTGATCGGCATCATGATGATCATGAGCATGGCCGCCATGAAAATCGTCATGTGTCGCGGTTGTGGTGGTCATGGCTGTCCTGCCCCTCCATCAAATCTTTGCGGGCGCGGCGGCGGGTGCCGGCGCGGCAGCGGTCTGGGCCGCCTTGCCCTTGGGATCGCCCCCCTGCGAGCGGACCCACTGGTCGAACTGCGCCGGCGGCAGCGCTTCGATCGCGATCGGCATGAAGCCGTGGCGGGCGCCGCACAGTTCGGAGCACTGGCCGTAATAGACGCCGGGCTTGTCGATCGTGAAGCTCTTCTCGTTCAGGCGGCCCGGCACGGCATCCATCTTCACCCAGAGCGAGGGCACGGCGAAGCTGTGGATCACGTCGGCGCCGGTGATGATGAGCTTGATCGGCTTGCCTGCGGGAAGAACCAGGCGATTGTCCGGCGCCAGCAGATAGGGCTCGCCATTGGCGGCGGCCTTTTCGGGCGGCAGCAGGTTCGAGACGAATTCGGGAATACCCTGGTCGGGATATTCATAGCCCCAGTACCACTGATAGCCCGTCACCTTGACGGTGATCGCATCCTTGGGCGCGGGCTTGTACTGGTCCGCCAGCAGGCCGAGCGACGGGATCGCGATGGCGAGCAGGATGAGCACCGGCGCCACCGTCCACACGATTTCGATCGCGGTGTTGTGCGATGTCTTCGACGGCACCGGATTGGCGGCACGGCGATAGCGGAACATCACCCAGAGCATCAGCAGCAGCACGAACACCGAGATGACGGTGATGATCGGCAGCAGCACGATGTCGTGAATCCAGCGGGCCTGGCGCCCGGTATCGGTGAACTGCTTCTGCAGCGTGAATTCGCCCGGCATCGGCATGCCGATGCCTAGGGTCGGCTTCATGCGCGGGGGCGCGGCGATCGTTGCGGCAGGCGCGGCTGCGGCGGCATTGGCCGATTCGGCGGGCGCTGCAGCATTGTCGGCGGCAGCGGGGGCAGAAGCTGCGGCGGCGGCATTGTCCTGCGCCATCGCAACCGTCGTGGGGGCAAGGGCAGGCGCGAAAGCCAGCAACCCGGCGAGAACAAGCGTCTTTACCATTTTCATAAGCGTCTCGATACCCCGTACCCCTCTGCGCCGTCGCGCCTCAAGCCGTGCGCATGTCAAACGCTGCGCCCTGGCTTCGCCCCCTTGGGCTGCGGCGGCTTATAGGCATGGTTATGCCAAGCCTCAAGCTTCTATAGGGCAATTTTCTTCGCTGTTGCAACGTGCTCCTGCGCCGCCTATCTGGCTGCCCGGACGACAGATCAAAAACGGGGGTGAGCAAGCAATGACGGATGAAGATGTTCTGGCCGAATTTCGGGCGGCTGGCGCACTGCTGGAAGGGCATTTCATCCTGTCTTCGGGCCGCCACAGCGCCAATTATCTGCAATGCGCCCGCGTCCTGATGAATGCCGAGCGCGCCGCCACGCTCGCGCGCGCACTCACGCAGCAGCTGCCGCGCGAACTGCGGCAGGAGATCGAGGTCGTGGTCTCGCCGGCGATGGGCGGCATCATCATCGGCCATGAAATGGGCCGCGCCCTGGGCGTCGACGCGCTGTTCCTGGAGCGCCCGGAAGGCACTTTTGAATTCCGGCGCGGCTTCGCCCTGAAGCCGGGGCAGAAGGTGCTGATGGTGGAAGATGTCGTCACCACCGGCCTGTCTTCGCGCCAGGCGATGGATTCGGTACGCGAGGCGGGCGGCATCGTCGTGGCGGAGGCCGCGCTGGTCGACCGGTCGGCGGGCGAGGCCGAACTGGGCGTGCCCTTCTACCCGCTCGTCAGCATCAACTTCCCGGTCTATGACGCCGATGCGCTGCCGCCCGAACTGGCCGCGATCCCCGCCGCCAAGCCGGGCAGCCGGAAGAACTGAGCGCGATGGTCCACCCGCTGCGCCTGGGCGTCAACATCGACCATGTGGCGACGATCCGCAATGCGCGGGGCGGCCTCTACCCCGATCCGATCCGCGCGGCCCTGGTCGCGCAGGAAGCGGGCGCGGACGGCATCACGGCGCATCTGCGCGAAGATCGCCGCCATATCGTGGACGAGGATATCGGCAAGCTGATCGGCGCGATCATGCTGCCGTTGAACATGGAAATGGCGGCGACCGAGGAAATGGTCGCCATCGCCCTGCGCCATCGCCCGCATGCCGCCTGCATCGTGCCCGAGCGGCGCGAAGAGGTGACGACCGAGGGCGGGCTCAACGCCGCCGGCCAGCATAATCACCTGAAACCCCTGATCGCGCGCCTCTCCGACGCGGGCATCCGCGTGAGCCTGTTCATCGAGCCCGACGCGCGCCAGATCGAAGCGGCGATCTCGCTGGGCGCGCCGGTGGTGGAGCTGCACACGGGCCGCTATGCCCATAGCGAGGGCGAAGCGCTGGCATCCGAGTTGCGCCGCATCGCCGATGCGGCGGCGCTGGCGACGAAGAACGGGATCGAGGTGCATGCCGGCCATGGCCTGACCTTCGACAATGTCGTGCCGATCGCCGCCATTCCGCAGATCGCCGAACTCAATATCGGCCATTTCCTGATTGCCGAGGCGATTTTCGACGGGCTGGGCCCGGTGGTGCAGCGGATGCGCACGCTGATGGATTCGGCACGGTGAACCGCCACGGACGAAAGGCGCGGCGATGATCGTCGGCCTTGGCTCCGACCTCTGCAATATCGAGCGTATCCAGAATTCGCTCGACCGGTTCGGCGAGCGCTTCGAGCAGCGCTGCTTCACCGATGTCGAGCGCACGAAGGCTGCGCGACGCCCCTTCACCAAGGCAGGCACGCTGGCCAAGCGCTTCGCCGCCAAGGAAGCCTTTTCAAAAGCCATCGGGACCGGATTTCGCGCCGGGGTGTTCATGAAGGATATCGGCGTCGTCAACAGCCCGTCCGGCGCCCCCACCCTCCATCTGGCGGGCGGCGCGCTGGCGCGGTTGCAGGCGCTGGTTCCGGCAGGCCACAGGCCCGTCATTCACCTGACGCTCACGGACGATCATCCATGGGCACAGGCATTTGTAATTATCGAGGCCTTGCCCCAATAAGGGTGTGCCACGCACCGACCGGCACGGGCTTTTCCGAGGACATATGACGACAGCGCAGATGGACAGCAACGAAAGCCCGGCAGTTCAGGACCCCGAAGCCGCAAAGACGCAGGTCGACTGGTGGGGGGAGATACGCAGCATCTTCGTCCTCATCCTGGCGGTGCTGGCGTTCCACAGCTTCGTGGCCAAGCCATTCTACATCCCGTCCGAATCGATGATGCCCGTGCTGCTGAAGGGCGATCGGCTGGTGGTGAGCAAATATCCCTATGGCTGGTCCTATGTGTCGCCCAGCTTCCACATGCTGCCCTTCATCTCCGGCCGGCTGTTGGGCAGCCTGCCCCGGCGCGGCGACATCGTCATCGCTTCCCCCGCCAACAAGCGGGAGGATTATATCAAGCGGGTCATCGGCCTGCCCGGCGACGTGATCGAAGTGCGCGCGGGGCAGATCGTGCTGAACGGCGTGCCCGTGCCGCAGCGGACGATGGCGCCGCTGCGCATCCCCGTCGACGCCAATGCCCCCTGCCCGCCCGAGCAGTTCCCCGGCGCGCTCATCCGCGACCGCGACGGCAAGAGCTGGTGCGAGCTGCCGGTGAAGCGCGAGACCCTGCCCAACGGCAAGAGCTACACCATCATCGACATCGGGCCCAGCGAGCTGGACTGGTACGGCCCCATCCGGGTGCAGCCCAATCACGTCTTCCTGATGGGCGACAATCGCGACAACAGCGCCGACAGCCGCGCCTCGCTGGCCGCCAACGGCCTTGGCGGGGCGGTGCCGTGGGAAGCGATCGGCGGCCGGGCGGAATTCATCACCTTCTCGCTGGACGGCACGGCCTCGCTCAATCCGCTGAGCTGGTTCGAAGCGTTGCGCGGCGGCCGCGCCGGCAGCAGCCTGCACCCGGCGACGGATGCCGCCGCGCAATGAGCGAGGCCGACGCCCATGTCGAGGCCCCCGGCCCGTCAGAGGTGCGCAGCCCACTGGTAAGGCAGGAACTGCAGCGCGCCGGCGTGTGGCTGGGCCTGGGCCTCGCGATCGCCCTGGTCGTGCTGCTGGTCCAGCCGATCATGCTGATCCTCGGCGCGCTGGTGCTGACCACGATGATGGACGGCGGCGCCCGCCTGCTGGGCCGGGTGCTCCCGATCAGCCGGGGCTGGCGCCTGACCATCGTGCTGATCGCCGCCGTGCTGTTCATGGCATGGACGATCTATCTCACCGGATCGAACCTTGCCGAGCAGGCGCAGGCGATGCGGGAGATCGTGGAGACGCAGGTCGCCCGCATCGGCGGCTGGGCGCAGCAGCTGGGCATCACGACGACGCCGGAGGATTTCAAGACGCTGGGCAGCCAGGCGCTGAGTTCGCTCGGCCGGGTGACGGCGGCCGTCAGCACCGCGGTCGGCGCGGTGACGAGCGGCGTGATGATGCTGGTGCTCGCCATCTTCATAGCCATCGAGCCCAAGCTATACGAGCGCGGTGTCGCGTGGATGCTGCCGATGGAAAGACGCGACAGCTTCTACGCCGTCGCCGACAAGATGGGCTGGACGCTGCGCCGGCTGATGGCCGGGCGACTGGTGGGCATGGCGGTGGAAGGCATCGGCACATGGCTGCTGCTGTGGGCCGGCGGCGTGCCGATGGCGGCGCTGCTGGGCGTGCTGACCGGCATCTTCGCCTTCCTGCCCAATATCGGGTCGATCATCTCGGGCGTGCTCATCATCCTCGTCGGCTTTTCCGGCGGGACGGATGTCGGGCTCTATGCCGTCGGCGTCTATCTGGCGGTGCAGATCGTCGACGGCTATCTGATCGTGCCGATGGTCGCCAAGCGCGCGACCGATCTGGCGCCCGCCCTGGTGCTGGGCGCGCAGATCCTGTTCGGGGCGCTGTTCGGCATCATGGGGCTGTTCCTGGCCGATCCGATCGTGGCGATGATCAAGGTCTATCTGGAGGAACGATCCAGGGCGAAAGCACCCTCCTCCACGATCCCGACGGAACGCTGAACCGTTGGGCGGCGGCGCCGGGCTTTCGCTGGTCTTCTATCTGGCGGCCGCGCTGTGCGAGATTGCGGGCTGCTTCGCCTTCTGGGCGTGGATGCGCATGGGCCGGTCGATGCTGTGGCTGGTCCCCGGCACCGCCAGCCTTGTCCTCTTCGCCTGGCTGCTGACGCGGGTCGACAGCCCGGCGGCCGGGCGCGCCTATGCGGCCTATGGCGGCATCTATATCCTGAGCGCAATCGGCTGGATGTGGGCGGCGGAGCATCTGCGGCCGGACAGATGGGATATGATCGGCGGGGCCTTATGCCTTGCCGGCGCGCTGGTGATCATCGCCGGGCCGCGCTGATCGGGGCGGACGGTCTTTTGGGGCATCGTGCGGCAACTGTCCCCGTTCGCCCCCCCGGATCAGGTCCGGGGCAGGCTCTGAGCAGGCTCAGCCTGAACGGAGAAATGCCGATCCCATCAAATCCGGATCGATCTCAGCCGAATCCGACGGCCCACGGGGCCCAGCCGGTCGGGCCGTTACGATCAGTTGGCGGGTGCCTGGGCGCCGCCGCCTGGGGC
Source organism: Sphingobium aquiterrae (assembly GCF_037154135.1). Taxonomy (NCBI): domain Bacteria; kingdom Pseudomonadati; phylum Pseudomonadota; class Alphaproteobacteria; order Sphingomonadales; family Sphingobiaceae; genus Sphingobium; species Sphingobium aquiterrae. The sequence goes on along the minus strand of NZ_JBANFL010000002.1, from coordinate 328,342 downwards.
GCCCAGGCCGGCGGGGCCACCCATCATCTGCATCTGGCGCTGCATCGCCTCGATCTCCGCCTTCGACTTGAAGTCGAGCAGCTTGATGTCGAATTCCAGCGTCGAATTGGCCGGGATCGGGCCGGTCGCCTTGTCACCATAGCCAAGGCGCGGCGGGATCGACACATGATAGCTGCCGCCCTTCTTCATCCGAAGCAGCGCTTCGGAGAAGCCGGGCACCAGTCCGTCGACGGGAAGGGCGGCCTGCTCGCTCTGGTCGAACACCTTGCCGTCTTCCAGCTTGCCGACATAGGAGAGCAGGACGACATCGTCCTTGGTCGGGCTCGCGCCCGTGCCTTCCTTCACGATCTCGAAGCCCAGCGCGTCGATATGATCGACGCCGGCCCAGGCAAGGCCGCCCGCCGCCAGCGCCACGGCCGCGATACCAACCCAGAGTCGGGTCAGCGAACCCTTGGCGATAGGACGAAGGGGGACAGCCGTGGTCGACATGGGCGTTGCGCCTTATATGGAGACGGAAGAAAAGAGATGACCGGGGCGATCGGGACGCCCCGGCATGCGTCGGTTTTTACCGAACGCCGTCACGCTCGGCGCGCTTGCGCTCCAGCTTGCGGGCGCGGCGAATGGCGGCGGCCTTTTCGCGCGCACGCTTTTCCGACGGCTTCTCGTAATGACGGCGCAGCTTCATCTCGCGATACACGCCTTCACGCTGCAGCTTCTTCTTGAGCGCGCGCAGGGCCTGGTCGACATTGTTGTCGCGAACGATGATTTGCATAAGCCGGTCTTGCTCCAATTCCGTAATCGACGGTCGATTGGGCCGGGCAAAACTACCACCCGACACACCGGCCGAAAAACAATAAATAGGGGTCGCCGCAGACAGAGCCTGCGCCGCGTGGCAGGGCCAGTATCAGCAGAGTCGGCGAATTTCAAGAGCAAAGCCATGCGGCCCGGCTCGACACCCTGTCCGGACTGGCCGATAAGGGCACCATAAACAGAAATGGGAGAGACGCCATGGCAACGGCCCTGCATGCGCGGACGATGACCGACGCCGAACGGGAGGCACGGCAGCAGCTTGCCGCCTGCTACCGCATTTTCGACCGGCTGGGCTGGTCCGAACTCATCTACAACCACATCACCCTGCGGGTGCCGGGGGAGGACAATGCCTTCCTTATCAACCCGTTCGGCCTGCATTATCGGGAAGTCCGCGCTTCCAACCTGGTCAAGGTCGATATCGACGGCAATGTCCTCGACGGATCGCCCTACCCCATCAATCCGGCGGGCTTCACGCAGCACAGCCTGTTCCACCGGCATGTGCGGGACGCGCACTGCATCATCCATACCCATACGACCGCCGGCATGGCGGTGTCGGCCACGCGCGAGGGGCTGATGCCGACAAATTTCTACGCCGCCGCCTTTGCCGGGCGAATCGCCTATCATGATTTCGAGGGGGTCACGATCCGCGCGGAGGAAGGCAGCCGGCTGATCGGGAATCTGGGCGGGCATCGCATCATGATCCTGCGCAACCACGGCCTGCTGGTGATGGCCGAGACCCTGCCCAAGGCATTTCTGATGCACTGGATGCTGCAGCGCGCCTGCGAGATTCAGGTCGCCACCGGCGCCGCGGGCACCCCGGTCGAAATCCCGCCCGAGGTGATTGCCGTCCACCAGCGCGATCTTTCCGGCGTGCAGCTGCCCGGCGGGCCGGGCGCACCCGATTTCGCCGCGCTCGTCCGCCTGCTCGATGCGGAAGACCGAAGCTGGCGGGACTAGGGGCGCCCAGCCGAATCAACCGAAGCGATAGCCCGAGACCGTCCAGCCCATCACCACGCTGCGATGCTCCCGCACGGCGGCATCGTCGTCGCCGGCGCCCAGCGCCACCATCAGCGGCAGTAGATGCTCCTCGCGGGGATGGGCGTAGCGCGCATGGGGCAATGCCGCCCAGCGCACCACCCGGTCCGCACGGCGCGCGAGATCGGGGTCCGTCACGGCCGCCGTCAACGCATCGTCCCATGCCGCCGACGGGGCAACGACATGCGGGCCACGCTCACGCAGATTATGGAAGCTCATGCCGGAGCCGACGATCAGCACGCCCTCGTCCCGCAGCGGCGCCAGGGCGCGGCCCGCGCGGATATGGTCTGCAGGGTCGAGATCGCGCCGCAGCGAAAGCTGGGCGAGGGGAATGTCCGCGCCGGGCACCGCGACCTTCATCGGGATGAAGACGCCATGATCCCAGCCGCGCACGGCTTCCCGCCCGGTGGGGAAGCCGGCGGCCTCCAGCAGACCGGCGGCGCGGGCAGCGACATCCGGCGCGCCCGGCGCATCCCAGCGCAGCGCATAAGTATGCGGCGGAAAGCCATGATAGTCGAACAGCAGGCCGGGATGTTCGCCGACATGCACGGTGAAGTCCGGCATTTCCCAATGCCCGGAGACCAGCAGGATCGCACGTGGCCGCTCGGGCAGGGAGGCAACGATGCCGGCCAGATAATCCTGCATCGGCTGCCACATCGGGTCGCTGCTGGGCGTATCGGGCGCCGCCGGGTTCATGAAGAAGCAGGGGCCACCGCCATGGGGGATGAAAAGACTGGGGAGTTTCGTCATGCCGTCGACATGGCGGCTGTGCCGCATGATCTCAATCGCGTCGTTGGAAACGCAGGGTTCCGCCGCGCCGCGCGCTGGGCTACAGCCACCGCATGACGAACTTCACCGTCAATGATCGCCCCGTCCATTACCGCATGGACCCTGACACGCCGCTGCTGTGGGCGCTGCGCGACGCCTCCAACCTGACCGGCACGAAATATGGCTGCGGCACAGGCGATTGCGGCGCATGCACCGTCGATATCGACGGGGAGGCCGTGCGCAGCTGCATGATCACCATCGCCCAGGCGGAGGGGCGCTTCGTCACCACGATCGAAGCCCTGTCGCCCGATCGCAGCCATCCCGTGCAGCAGGCCTGGGTCGCGGAGAACCTGCCGCAATGCGGTTTCTGCCAGCCGGGCATGATCATGGCGGCTTCGGTGCTGCTGCGGAAGAACCGCGATCCGGCCGACGCGGAGATCGACAAGGCGATCACCAACATCTGCCGTTGCGGCACCTATCCCCGCATCCGCGCGGCGGTGAAGCGCGCCGCCCGCATCCTGCGCGGCGAGGAACAGATTGCCGCCGCGCCGCCACCGGGCATCGCCCCGGCCGATGCCGCCCGCGACATCCCCGCCCTGTCGCCGGGGCCCGCCGCAAGGCCCTGACCGGCGGCACGCCGCGTCAATGCAGATGCACGGCCGTATAAGGAATCTGGAAATAGGTGAGCCCGGCCTTCGCGATTCCCCCCGCCGTCGAGCGTGAGCGCTTGAAGAACAGTTCCTTGAAATCGATCCCGACGCCGAAGAACAGGTGCCGCCTGGGCTCAAGCCCCGCCGCGCGGTCCGCATTGGTGAAGTTCTCGCCATAATAGCCGGCGTGGAACTCCACGAAGCGCAGCGGACTGTTGCGCAGGGCGCCAAAACCCGAGGGGCGCAGCGCGAGCATGTAGCGCTGCTGCGCATAATGCCGCTTACCCTTGAAGGTGTAGATGTCCGCATTGGGCATCAGCAGCAGGCGGAAATCCAGCTTGTCCTCCAGCCCCGGCACCGATTGCCTGAGCGCCGAAAGCGCCGCGCCGGCGGTGTTGAAGATCACGTCCTGCGGCGAAAAGCCGCTCGACACCTTATGCGCGTCATATAGCTCGCTGTAGATCATGAGGCCGGAGGACAGCAGCGCGGCGGTCAGCGCGCCCGTCCCCTCCCCGCCGCCGGTCCGCTTCTGGATGCGCGACTGGAGATATTCGGTGATGACATAGGCGTTGAAGGCATGGGTCAGCTTGTCCACGCCCAGATTGGTGGTGTTCCTGCCGAACCAGCCTTCGTCCTGGAAATGGAAGGAGGTCGTCTCCTTGGTCACGATCAGCTGGGAAACGGTCATATAGGCAAAGACGCCGCCGACCTCCCATTTCACGGCATCGAACTGTGTCCCGAAGGAGGGCCGCCGGTCGTGCGGCGCCGGATCGGCCCTGCCGGGCGCGGGCGGGCCGTAAAGAACAGCCTCCGGCACCGGCGCCGTCGATTCGGCAAATGGCAGCTTCCCGCGGACACCCAGCGACGCGTCGATCGCCTGCAGGTCGCCCGGCGAGACGGCAAGCGCCCCGGCCGGCGCTTCCTCCCGTTCCTCCACATCGATGCTGTCGTCGCTCACCACGGCAAGGGTTTCAGCGGCAAGCGGCGGGGAGACCAGACCGCTTGAGATCAACAGGAGTGGCATGGATCGGCGGAGACATGATGGAAAGGATGCTCTGGAAAAGGCCCGCATTTCCACATCGTTCACCGACAATGAGCGCCTGGCAAACAGGCGAAGAGACAGAATATGACATTTCCGAGACAAACGGAAGCAAACGCGCGTCGACAGGCCCGGACTGGACGGGCGCAAACTGGACAGGCGCGAACTGGCAATCGACCGAAACAAAACTGTCATCTTCGCAAGACGGCGGCCCCCGCCGCCAATCCGTCGCCCTTTCCTTTCCCAATGCTGTCAGCCAGGTTCAGCCTCGGCTCATGGCGATTGCGGCAATACAGGGGCACAAGGCGCCGGAGCGGCGCCGATCGAGGACGAAGACGATGATGAGGAAGATCATTATTGCAGGGTTGCTGGCAGCGACGGCCATCGGTGCCGTTGCGCCCGCCGTGCAGGCCCAGCGCTGGGAGCGGGGCAATGATGGCAATGGCCGGCAGGACCGTGGCGGCGGCGAAGCACGCGGACAGCGCCCCGATGGCGGACAGCAGCGGCAGAGCTGGCGGGAACAGTGGAGCGCCCAGCAGCAACAGCGGAGCGACCGTCCCCAGCCGCAGGCCCAGGCCCAACGGCCACAGGCGCAACCGCAACCGCAGATGCAGGCCCCCCGCCCCGCCGCGCCGCGCGCCGAAGGCAACTGGCGCGATCGCGGCCAGACTCAATGGACCCAGCAGGCTCCGGTCCAGCAGCAGCAGAACGGCCGCGACCAGAACCGCGGCAACTGGCAGGGCGATCGCCGGGACACCCGGCAGGATTGGCGCAATGACCGCCAGGACGACCGCCGCAACTGGCAGGACAATCGCAGGGACGATCGCCAGAACAGCCGCCAGAACGATCGGCAGGGCTGGAGCAACGACCGGCGCGACGATCGCGGCGCCTGGCGCAACGATGGCCGCCGCATCGATTCCGCACAGCGCTGGTCCGACCAGCGGCGCTGGGACAATGGCTGGCGCAACGACCGCCGCTACGACTGGCGCAGCTATCGCTCGCGCTACGGCAATGTCTATCGGCCGGGCCGCTATTATGCGCCGCGGGGCTGGAGCTATGGCTATCGCTCCTTCTCGATCGGCGTGTACCTGAACAGCCTGCTCTATGCGAACAGCTACTGGCTGGACGATCCATGGCAGTACCGCCTGCCGCCGGCCTATGGCACGCTGCGCTGGGTCCGCTATTATGACGATGCGCTGCTGGTGGACATTCGCGACGGCTATGTCGTCGACGTGATCCGCGACTTCTTCTGGTAAGCGGCACGCGGCATTCGACATCGGCTTCCTGGACTGGCCTTCAGGAACGACTGGACCCGGGGTGGCGACACTCCGGGTTCCTTTGACCGAATTCCTTTGGCCGGGTTCCTTTGGCCGGGTTTCCTTGGCCAGACTATTTTGCATTGCTCCGCGCCAGCCGCTTTGGCAGGGAAAGCGCCATGATGCAGACTGACTATCCCGACGACGGCGGCGTCGCTTCCGCCCATCGCGCAGCCATCGGCCATGGCGTGCGCAAGCGGCTTGAGGGCAATCCGATGGTCAGCCGGATCGACGCGCCCCATCTCGACATCTATGGCCGCCATGCCTTTCTGAGCCCGCAGGAATGCGCCGTGCTGCGAGCGCAGATCGATGCGGGCGCAAAACCCTCCACCCTGTTCTCGGGCAGCTCCAATCCCGAATATCGCACCAGCAGCAGCTGCAACCTCAGCCCCTGGGACCCGGTGGTGGAGGGCATCACCGCGCGGATCGTCGCGATGCTGGGCGTCGACGCCGCCAATGGCGAAACCCTTCAGGGCCAGCGCTATGAAGCGAGCCAGGAATATCGCCCCCATTGCGACTATTTCCCGGTGACTGCCGACTATTGGCCGGCGATGCGCAAGAGCGGCGGGCAGCGTTGCTGGACGGCGATGATCTACCTCAACACCGTGGAGGAAGGCGGCGAGACCCATTTCCTGCAAAGCGAGTTCATGGTGCCCCCGCGGGAGGGGATGATCCTCGTCTGGAACAATCTGGACCGCGAGGGCGCGCCAAACCGCTTCAGCCTGCACGCCGCGCGGCCGGTGGTGGCGGGCACGAAATATGTCGTCACCAAATGGTTCCGCGAGCGCCCCTGGACCCCCTGATCCGGGCGGAACCCGCCGCCGGCCTGTCTGCGCGACTGTTACACTTTACGACAACCCTGTCGCGAAGCTGACTGCGCCATTCCCCCGCCGTTCAGAACCAAAGCGACATAAGGGCGTTGTCGGCACGGGCAGCCCCGATGGAGCAACCGTTCGACAAGGACATTTCGACAGGGACATTGGCCGTTCGACAAGAACCGCACGGCCCCCAATTGGTAACTGGAGACAGATTATGCGTAAGATCATCACCCTGGCTCTGCTCGCCGCCACCGCCTTTCCGGCCGCGGCCATGGCCCAGTCTGCGGGCGAACTGCGGCGCGATAACCGCGACGTCCGCCAGGAACAGCGCGAACTGCGCGACGCAAAGCGCTATGGCGACCGTCGCGACGTGCGCGAGGAACGCCGCGACGTCCGCGACGCAAAGCAGGAACGTCGCGAGGACTGGCGCGATTATCGCCAGGGCCACCGGACGGTCTATGCACGCGGCAACTGGCGCGCGCCCTTCCGCTATCAGGCATGGAATGCCGGCGCCCGCCTGCGCCCGGCCTATTATGGCTCGCGCTACTATATCACCGACTATCCGCGCTATCGCCTGCCCGCGCCCGGCAACAACCTGCGCTATATCCGGCACTATGACGACGTGCTGCTGGTGAATGTGCGCAGCGGCGTGGTGGTGAGGGTCTACCGCAGCTTCTTCTGGTAAGCCGCCCGGCGCCGCCATCGGCGCCGACAGCGGACATGGAAACGGCCCCGGAGCGGGAAAGGCTCCGGGGCCGTCTTCTATCGCACTATCCCCATGGTTACGCTGGCCCGCAGTCATGCCGGCCCCGTGGCCGCGCCGGCCGTTGCCAGCACGGCGCGGCCGATGATTGCCCGTGGGCGCATCATCAGTCCGAAAGGGGATGGACCATCATCGCCAACGCATTCGGGGGCTTACGGTTCCCCGATTGCCCGGCGTTCCGGCGCCTTCGCCGCACGGCCTGGCGCCAGCGACGAGGCCCCGCCTGTCAGGCCGCCGCGGCCAGCGCCTCGGCGATCAGACGGCGGCTGTTCCCGATCCCGTAGAGCGCGATGAAGCTACCCATGCGCGGCCCCTGATCGGCGCCCAGCAGGGTCTGGTAGAGCGCCTTGAACCAGTCGCGCAGTTCGGCAAAGCCGAAAGCCTCGTCCTTGCCGATGGCATAGACGATATTCTGGATATCCTCGGCGCTCGCATCGACGGGCAGCGCCGCCAGTTCCGCGTCCAGCCGGCGCAGCGCCGCCGCTTCGCTTTCCGTCGGCGCGCGGCGCTTGAGCGTCGGCGCCACGAAATCGCGGTGATAGGCAAGGGCGTGGCCGATCAGCGCATCCAGCTCGGGATGCGCCTCGGGCGAAGCATCCACGACATAGTTGCGCAGATAACCCCACACCTGATCGCGAGTGGCATCGCCCATCACGCCCACCAGATTCAGCAACAGGCCGAAGGTGACGGGCAGCTTGCCATCGGGCAGCCCGCCGTCATGGATGTGGTGGACGGGGTTGCCCAGCTTCTGCTCGACGGCCTGTGCCGGATAATTGCCCCGGAACTGCCAATATTCGTCCACCGCGCGCGGGATGACGCCCATGTGCAGCTGCTTGGCCTTCTTGGGCTCGCGATAGGCGTAGAAGGCGAGGCTTTCCTGCGGGCCATAGGTCAGCCACTGTTCCAAGGTCAGGCCATTGCCCTTGGACTTGGAGATCTTCTCGCCCTTTTCGTCCAGGAACATCTCGTAATTGAAGCCCTCGGGCGGGCGGCCGCCCAGCGCACGGCAGATGCGGGAGCTTTGCGTGACCGAATCGATCAGGTCCTTGCCCGCCATCTCATAATCCACGCCCAGCGCGACCCAGCGCATCGCCCAGTCGACCTTCCACTGCAGCTTGGCGCCGCCCGACAGGATGGACTGTTCGATGGTCTCGCCTTCATCCACGAAGCGGACGAGCCCGGCATCGGCATCCACCACCTCGACCGGCACCTGCAGCACGATGCCGCTCTTCGGACTGATCGGCAGCACCGGCGAATAGGTCGCCTGCCGCTCCTTGCGGAGCGTGGGCAGCATGATGTCCATGATGTCCTGATAATGGCGCAGGACGAGGCGCAGCGTGTCGTCGAACGCGCCGGCGCGATAACGCTCGGTCGCCGACACGAACTCATAGTCGAAACCGAAACGGTCGAGGAAATCGCGCAATATCGCGTTGTTGTGATGCGCGAAGCTCTCATATTTCCCGAACGGATCGGGCACCTGGGTCAGCGGCTTGCCCAGATGTTCGGCCAGCATCGCGCCGTTGGGCACATTGTCCGGCACCTTGCGCAAGCCGTCCATATCGTCCGAAAAGGCGATCAGGCGGGTGGGCACGTCGGACAATGCGTGGAAGGCATTGCGCACCATCGTCGTGCGCAGCACTTCGTTGAAGGTGCCGATATGCGGCAGGCCCGAGGGACCATAGCCGGTCTCGAACAGCACATGGCCTTTCTCCGGCGCGCCACCGCTCGCGATCTGCGGATAGCGCTTCAGCAGCTTGCGCGCTTCCTCATAGGGCCAGGCCTTGGAGGCGAGCGCGGCATCGCGCAGGGAGGGGGTATCGGTCATGGCGGTTCGCTTGTCGCTTTTCAGGAGAAGGCACGCCCTTAGCGGCACATCGCCCGCTGTTTAAGCCCTTTTGCCGATATCGGGCAAAATCAGCGTAACACTGCCGCGCAGTTACCGCTCTGTTAACCCTGTCATGTCAATATCGTAACGAGGAAGGACAGGGATCAGGACCATGACGATTCAGCGCAGGCGCGAGCGGACCACCGTCGATATCGCCATCACCGTAACGACGGTTCTCGATTCGCTACCGGCGACGATCACCGACCTCAACGAATTCGGCGCGAAGATCGAAGGCGCGGCGCTGGCCGAGGGCACCCGCTTCCAGATCGACGTGGACGGGCATGATGTCTTCGGCATCGTCCGCTGGGCGGAGGTGGACCGCATGGGCGTGTTCTTTCCCTTCGGCATCGAAGGCAGCCCGCTGGCCCAGGCGCTGGAAATGGCGCAGGTCGTGCCCGCACAAACCGCCATGCGCGCGTCGGCCATGCCCATGCGCCCCGCCAGCGCCGCAGCCCTGGCCCCGGCACCGCGCGGCTTTGGCCGCCGGAGCAACTGACCGGCCGGCACGCGCCGGTTCACATACACACGCGGATTTCCACGCAAAAGGGTTTCCCCTTTGTTCCCACATCCCTAAGACGGTGAGGTGATGACACCTGCCGATCTGCCCGCGCTCCACGCCAGCCATGGCGGCATCTGGCTGCGCGACGGCAACGGGGAAACGCGCGCCGTCGCCAAGGGGCAGGCGGTCGCCTGGGCCGCCGACACGCCGGTCATCCTGCTCAATGCGCCGCTCGCGGGACAGCGCCTGGGCTATCCCGACCTCAACGGACTCGACCTGCTGGAGCTATGGGCCTTCGTCCATCCGGCGCACTTCCTGGTGCCCACGGCCAAAGGGCTGGCGCAAGCGCTGGACCTGCCCGTGCCGGAGCGGGAAGCGGATATTCCGGCGCTCTACCAGACGGCGGCGGCCACGCTGCTCGACCGGCTGGGCAGCCCCGACTGGCAGGAGCGCGAGGGGGCGTGGACGGCGGCGCAGAGCCTGCACCGCCTGCGCTGGACCTGGGCGCCGCTGATCGTGAAGCGCATCGCCCAGCCGCGCGAGGCCGAACGCTGGCTGTTCAGCCGCCTGCCCGAATGGGAGGAAAGCGCGCCCCGCCCCGCCCCGCGCACGATCACGCTCAACGAGCAGCAGGTTGCAGAGCAACTCAATCGCCTGACCGGGCAAGGCGCCGAAGCCCGCCCCGGCCAGCATGCCTATGCGAGCGCCGCCGCCGAGAATTTCGCCCCGCGCCGCGCCCGTGACGAACCCAATATGCTGCTGGCCGAAGCGGGCACCGGCATCGGCAAGACGCTGGGCTATCTCGCCCCGGCCTCGCTCTGGGCGGCGGAGGCCGGCGGGACGGTGTGGATTTCCACCTATACCAAGGCGCTGCAGCGCCAGCTCGACCGCGAAACCGCGCGGATCTTCCCCGATCCAGTCATGCGCGCGCAGCGCGTGGTGGTGCGCAAGGGGCGCGAAAACTACCTCTGCCTGCTCAACCTGGAGGATGCGCTGCAGGGCGGCTTTTCCGGTCGGGCGGCGGTGCTGGCACATCTGGCCGCGCGCTGGGCCGCCTATACGCGCGATGGTGATATGGTGGGCGGCGACCTGCCCGGATGGCTGCCAACGCTGTTCCGCCGCAACGGCTCCACCGCGCTCACCGACCGGCGCGGCGAGTGCATCTATGCCGGCTGCCCGCATTATCGCAAATGCTTCATCGAGCGGGCGGCGCGCGCCTCCGCCGATGCCGATATCGTCATCGCCAACCATGCGCTGGTGATGGTGAACGCGGCGCGCGGGCGCGAGACCGGCGCGGGCACCAGCCGGATCATCTTCGACGAGGGGCATCATCTGTTCGATGCCGCCGATTCGACCTTTTCCGCCGCGCTCACCGGGCAGGAGGCGATCGAGTTGCGCCGCTGGGTCATCGGCCCGGAAGGTGGATCGCGGGGGCGGCGGCGGGGGCTCTCGGCGCGGCTCTCCGATGTCGCGAGCTATGATACGGAGGGCGGCAGCGCGATCGAGGCGGCACGCCATGCCGCACAGGCGCTGCCGGGCGACGAGTGGATGAAGCGGGTGCAGGCAGGCGAGCCCTTCGGCCCGGTCGAGGCGCTGCTGGCCGCCGTGCGCGGCACCGTGTTCGCGCGTGCGGCCGAGAGCGGCAAGGACGGGGCGGAGGCCGGCTATGGCCTTGAGACCGAACTGGCCGAACCCGACGGGCCATTGGTCGATGCGGCGCAGGCGGCAGCCGAGGCGCTGGACGCGCTGCTGCGCCCGCTCACCCATCTGACGCGCCGGCTGGAGGCGGTGATCGAGGACGCGCCGGACTGGATGGACGGCGCGGCGCGCGCGCGGATCGAGGGCGCCATCGCCTCGCTCGGCTGGCGGCGCGACCTGGTGAGCGCGTGGCTGGCGCTGCTCTCCCGCATCGGCGGCCCGGCCGACCCGGATTTCGTCGACTGGATGGCGGTCGACCGGGTCGAGGGCCGGGAATATGATATCGGCCTGCACCGCCACTGGCTGGACCCGACCCGACCGCTGGCGCAAGCGGTGATGAAGCCGGCCCATGGCGTCATCGTCACCTCTGCCACGCTGCGCGGCGGCGGCGACTGGGACACGGCAGAGGCCCGCACGGGCGCGCGGCACCTGACGCGCCCGGCGGCACGGTTCGAGGCGTCGAGCCCCTTCGACTATGCCAGCCAGGCGCAGGTGCTGATCGTCACCGACATCAAGCGGGGCGATATTGCTGCGCTGTCGGGCGCCTATGCCCGGCTGGTCGAGGCGGCGGGCGGCGGCGCGCTGGGGCTGTTCACCGCGATCCGCCGGCTGCGCGCCGTCCATGCCCGGATCGCCGACCGGCTGGCGCGCGCGGGCCTGCCGCTTTTTGCGCAGCATGTGGACCCGATGGACACCGGTACGCTGGTCGACATCTTCCGCGACGACCCGCGCGCCTCGCTGCTCGGCACCGATGCGCTACGCGACGGGGTGGACGTGCCCGGCGATTCGCTGCGGCTGGTGGTGATGGAGGGCGTGCCATGGCCCAAGCCCACCGTGCTGCACGCCGCGCGACGGCTGGCAGGCGGCGGCGGCGCCTATGACGACCGGCTGATCCGGGCCCGCATGGCGCAGGCATTCGGCCGCCTGATCCGCCGCGCGGACGACCGGGGCAGCTTCGTCATCCTCTCTTCCGCCATGCCCAGCCGGTTGCTCGGCGCCTTCCCGCCAGGTGTGCCGATCCGCCGCGTCACGCTGGACGAAGCGATCATTTCCGTAAGTGCGGAAGCCATGCGCGAGCCCCTTGGCGGGGGCGATGCTTTCGTGCATCAGGCGGGTGCATCGACCGGACCAAGGGCTGAAGAAGAATGAAGCGGCTGACCCTGCTCAGACATGCAAAATCGGGTTGGGACGATCCCGTGGCGCGCGATTTCGACCGGCCGCTGAACCGCCGGGGCCGTCGCGCCGCGATCCTGATGGGTCAGTTCGCCAGGTCGCAGAAGATGCTGTTCGACCATCTGGTCGCGTCCCCCGCCGTCCGCGTGATCGACACGATCGACGGTTTCCTGGAAGGCTATGGCCAGTCGCTGGAGCCGCAATGGGATAGGCGCATCTACCTTGCCTCCGCCGGCACGCTGACGGACGTGATCCGCGACATTCCCGACAGCGCCGAAAATGCGCTGATGGTCGGCCATAATCCGGGGCTGGAAGACCTGATCCTGACGCTGGTGCCGGACGATGGCGCCAGCCCGCTGCGCGAATCGGTGGAGCTGAAATTCCCCACGGCCAGCATCGCCGTGCTGGAAGCGCCGATCGCGCATTGGCACGATATCGAACGCGCACCGATCTCGCTGGTAAGCTTCATCCGCCCCCGCGATCTGGACCCGACACTGGGGCCCGAACACTGACAGGCGCGCTGTGACGCCGGTCCACGGCAGCCACCCACATCGCCAGCCCTGCCTTGCGGCTATTCCCCCAGCACCGCGACAAGATCGGCGCGGATGGCTTCCAGGCGGCGGATGAGATCGTCGTTCCGGGCCGCGGCATTCTCCATTGCCGGCAGCGGCACGGCCACGGTCATGGTGGCGACGGCAGGACGCACGGCTCTGGGCGGGGAAGTGCCGTTCGCGCCGCCATCCACCAGCGCCTTGCGCGCGCCGCGAACGGTGAAGCCTTCGACATTCAGCAGATGGTTGATGCGTCGCGCAAGGTCGACATCGGCCGGCCGGTAATAGCGCCGGTTGCCCGATCGCTGGAGCGGCCGGAGCTGCGGAAAGCGGGTTTCCCAGTAACGCAGGATATGTTGGGGCAGCCCAAGTTCGTCGGCAAGCTCGCCGATCGTCAGGAATGCCCCCTCCGCCTTCTTCATGACAATGATGTTGCACTCATCCGGGCGCGCAGGTCAACCACGGCCACATGCCGAAACGGCGAGCCGAGTCCCATTTCCGGTTGCCCGTGTCAGGCGCGGGCCACGCGTTCCCGCATCGACTGGCTGGCGCGGAAGGTGAGCACGCGGCGCGGCTCGATCGGCACCTCTATCCCGGTCTTGGGATTGCGGCCGATACGCTGGGCCTTGTCACGCAGCACGAAAGTCCCGAAACTCGAGATCTTCACATTTTCGCCGCGCTCCAGCGCTTCGGTGATCCGTTCCAGGATCGACTCCACGATCGCGGCAGATTCAGCCCGTGACAATCCCACATTGCGATTGAGAGAGTCGGCGATATCCGCCCGCGTCAACGTTCCGTTACCCGACATTCAGCCCCCAAGAATACACCCGCCCCACATTTACCGCCAGGTGCCAGCAGCAAAGGAAAGGTTTGTGCCATTTGGCGTCGATTCGCAAGCGAATCACACGAAATCGGAGGTTTAGCCGGCCATTGTCCCAGAATCAGACGCGCAGAACACTCGCGCCCCAGGTGAAGCCGCCGCCCATCGCTTCCAGCACCACCAGGTCGCCGCGCTTGATCCGGCCATCGCGCGACGCGACGTCGAGCGCCAGCGGCACGGAGGCGGCGGAGGTGTTGGCGTGGCGATCCACCGTGACGACGACCTTCTCCGGCGGCAAGCCGAGCTTGCGCGCGGTCGCATCCAATATGCGGGCATTGGCCTGGTGCGGCACGACCCAGTCGACATCCTTGGGCTCCAGCCCGGCGGCGGCCAGCGTCTCCGTCATGACCGACGCCAGGTTGACGACGGCGTGGCGGAAGACTTCCTTGCCGCGCATGCGCACCTTGCCGACCGTGCCGGTGGTGGACGGGCCGCCATCGACATAGAGCAGTTCATTGTGGCGCCCATCGGCATGGAGGCGGCTGGCGAGGATGCCGCGCGCGCTGTGCGGATCGCTGTCCTCGCTGTCTTCCGCGCCCAGCAGGACGGCGCCGGCGCCGTCGCCGAAGAGCACGCAGGTCGCGCGATCTTCCCAGTCGAGGATGCGGCTGAAGGTTTCCGCGCCGATCACCAGCGCCTTGCTGGCGGCACCGCCCCGGATCATGTTGTCGGCGACCGTCAGCGCATAGAGGAAGCCCGAGCAGACGGCGGCCACGTCGAAGGCGACACCGTCGTTGATGCCCAGCGCCGCCTGCACCAGCGTCGCGCTGGCGGGAAAGGTCTGGTCCGGCGTGGCGGTAGCCAGCACGATCAGGTCGACTTCCGACGCATCGACGCCGGCGGAGGCCAGCGCGGCGCGGCATGCCGCCGTTGCGAGCGATGCCGTCGTCTCGCCTTCGCCGGCGATGTAGCGATTGCGGATGCCCGTGCGCTCCACGATCCATTCGTCGCTGGTGTCGACCCGCTCCGCCAGTTCGGCATTGGAAACGGCGCGCACAGGCAGGGCGGAGCCCGTGCCGAGCAGAACGGAACGACGAATCATTTTACAGGCTGCTCCGCGCTGATGGATCGCGCGGGCTTTGCCAACGCAGGGATATTGGCCATGTCGGCGGCGATCCGCCGGGTGATGTCTTCTTCCAGCAGCCGGGCGGCGACATGCACGGCATTGGCCACGCCCTTCGCATTGGCGCTGCCATGGCTTTTCACCACCACGCCGTTGAGGCCCAGGAAGACCGCGCCATTATGGTTGTTGGGATCGAGGTGGTGCTTCAGCAGGAACATCGCAGGCTTCGAGATGAGGAAGCCGATCTTCGAGCGGATCGAGCTGGTGAAGGCGTTGCGCAGCAGGTCGGTGACGAACCGCGCGGTGCCCTCCGCCGTCTTCAGCGCGATATTGCCGGCAAAGCCCTCCGTCACGACGACGTCGGCTTCGCCCGTGTTGATCTTGTCGCCTTCGGTGAAGCCGTCGAACTGCATCGGCAGTTCCGGCGCGGCACGCAGGATGGCGGCGGCGTCACGAATCTCGTCCGTGCCCTTCATCTCTTCGGTGCCGATGTTGAGCAGGCGGACGCGCGGCCGCTCAAGGTCCAGCGCGATGCGGGCATAGGCCGCGCCCATCACGGCGAACTGGACGAGATTACGCGAATCGCACTCAGTATTGGCGCCCAGGTCCAGCATGACGACATCATTGTCGCCCAGCGTCGGCAGCAGCGCGGCAAGCGCGGGGCGCTCGATGCCAGGCATGGTGCGCAGGGCGAGTTTCGCCATCGCCATCAGCGCGCCGGTATTGCCGGCGGACACGGCAGCGCCAGCCTCCCCGGCCTTCACCGCCTGGATGGCGCGGCTCATGGAGCTGGTCTTCTTGCGGATGGCGACGCTGGGCTTATCGGTCGCGGCGACGACCTCGTCCGTATGCACGACGTGCGAAGCCGCACGCAGATTGGGGTGGTTGTCCAGCGCAGCATTGATCTGCGCCGAATCGCCGAACAGCGTGAAGCGCAGCCCTTCATGCCGCCGACGTGCCAAGGCAACGCCAGCCAGCATGACACGCACGCCTTCATCGCCGCCCATCGCGTCGATTGCGATCCGCGGCTCCCTGCTCACCTGACCCCCCTCTCGGAGACGATTAGACGTGCTCAGGCCCCGACGGCAACGATCTCGCGGCCATTATAATGGCCGCAGGAGGGGCACAGATTGTGCGGACGCTTCAGTTCACCGCAGTTCGAGCATTCCTGGAATGCCTCGACCTTCAGCGAATCATGCGCGCGGCGCATGCCACGCTTGGACGGGGATGTTTTCCTCTTTGGGACAGCCATGTCGGCACCTGTTTCCGTATTGCAAAAATGTCAGAACGACAGGCCGAAACGCCAAAGGAGATGACGGCCAAAGGGCCGCAAATCCGTGCGGCCGGACAATCGCGAAGCCAAGCGCCTATAGCGTTTTTTGATTGAGGTGCAAGCTATTCCTTGCCGCCCGTGCCGGCCAGCGCCATTGTCGATACGCCATATTGCCGAAGCGCCATGCCGCCCGCGGACATGGACGGGGAGAGACATATATCATGCTGCTGCCGATCACACTGACTTTCGCTGCCGCCGCCGCGCTGTTCAACATCTGGCTTGGTATGCGGGTAAGCCGCCTGCGCATGCAGGAAAAGGTGCTGCACGGCGACGGCGGCAGCGCGCCGCTGATGCGGCGGATGCGGGCGCAGGCGAACTTCATCGAATATACGCCCTTCGTCCTCATCCTGTGCGGGCTCGTCGAAATGGCGCTGGGCAGCCAGGACTGGCTGTGGGGCATCGCGCTCGTCTACATCCTGGCGCGCGTGGCGCACGCCTTCGGCATGGACGCGGCCAAGCCCCATTGGGCGCGGGCGGGCGGCATCATGGTGACGATGCTGGTCATGCTCGCGCTGGCGATCGCCGCGCTCTATGCCAGCTACAGCGGCACCCGCGCCATCCCCGCTCCGCCTTCGCTGGCGGCGCGGGCCTGACGCCTTCCTTATCCGGCGGCACCCAGCGCGCGGTCCGACACGAAGGGGTTGGAGCGCCGCTCATGCGCGAAATTGCTCATCGGGCCGTGGCCGGGGACAAAGGCCGTCTCGCCCCCCAGCGGCCAGAGCTTGCCGGTGATCGCGTCGATCAGATCCTGGTGATTGCCGAGCGGGAAGTCGGTGCGGCCAATGGAGCCCTGGAACAGCACGTCGCCCACGATCGCGAGTTTCGAGGGCGCATGGTGGAAGACGACATGGCCGGGCGTGTGGCCGGGGCAATGGATGACGTCCAGCGTCAGATTGCCCACCGTCACGCTATCGCCATCGTGCAGCCAGCGATCAGGCTCGAAGGGCTTGCCGGTGATGCCATATTTGCGGCCGTCATCCTCCAGCCGCGCAATCCAGAAGCGGTCGGCTTCATGCGGCCCCTCGATCGGCACGCCCAGTTCCTTCGCCAGCGTGCCCGCTTCCCCGCAATGGTCGATATGGCCATGGGTGACGAGGATCTTCTCGATCTCCACGCCATGCTGGGCCGCCGCCGCCTTCAGCCGGGGCAGGTCGCCGCCCGGATCGACAAAGGCGCCCTTCCCCGTTTGCGTACACCAGAACAGGGTGCAGTTCTGCTGGAGCGGGGTGACGGGGATCAGCGTGGCGCGCAGCGGCGGCACGGGAGCATCGGGAGCGGCGGAATCGGTCATGCCCCGGATGTGGCGAAGCACAGGGCTGCACGCAAGCCCCGCACGCGGTTCCGCACGGGCTTCAGCGCAGGCGCCGCCCGGTCCAGATCACCCGGCCGAGCAGGACGATCTGCGCGGGGTCGACATCCGTCCAGCTTTGGAAATGCGGATTGTCGCTGAGGATGGAGAGCAATCCCTGCCCCGGCCCCGGCGCGATTCGCTTCACCATCAGCACATCCTGGAAACGCAGCACATAAATGCCGGCGCGCAGGCGGGAGGCGGCGTCGGCGCTGTCCACCATGATCTCGTCGCCGTCGCACAGCGTAGGGGCCATCGATTCGCCGTCGACGCGGATGATCGACAGCGATTCGCGGCGCACGCCCATGGCGCGCAGCCATGCCTCGTCAAAGCCCACCAGCCCCGTCACCTGCTCGCGATCGTCCAGCGAACCCGCGCCTGCCGATGCGCCCAGATCCATGCGCGGGATGGTGACGACCGCCGGCTGGCCGCGACCCCTGTTCTCGCCTTTGTTCTGGCCCTGCCCCGACGGCGTGGAAGCCCCTTTCCCCGGCGCGCCGAGCAGCACTTCGTCCACGCCGAAATAGACGGCCAGCGTGCGACGGTCCGCCTCGTCGAGCTTGCGGGGGGTGCCGCGCTTGATGAACTGCTGGATATAGGCCGGGTTGCGCCCGAGCAGCCGGGACAGGGCGCCATAATGGTCGCCGCGCGCCGCGATCAGCGCCGCCAGCGTCTCCCGCACCGAAAGATCGCCTTCCTTCATATTCTTCTCTGTAGCGTAGGAATTTTCCTAGACAAGTAGGAAAATTCTTATCACCCCTCTCCTTGGAACAAATAGCGAACAAAAAGTCGTTCGCTGCAGCTTCACTGGAAGGAGAACGGCATCCATGCACCTGCTTCGGACAATCGAGTGTAGCGCGAAAAAAATTAGCGAAAATAAATGCGCGAAAATAAATAGGCCGAAAGAGTGTAGCGCGCCCAAAAGTCGCGACATTAAGTACGCGACATTAAGTAGCCTTCAAGGCGTCTGAAGCGGCCCTTCACTGGCCCCGTTCACGTCCACTCCCGCCACCCCGTTCCATGCCCTGATGAGCTGCTCCAGCCTCACCGTGTTGGCGATACAGAGGCGGGCGTCGGCTGCTGAAATGATGGCTGCTTCACCGGGTCGCAAAGCCCCTTCGGGCATGTCGGAAATGATGGGCAGTTGCGCTGCTGCGCGACCACTGCCGGCGCCACCTCCACCCGCCTGTCTGATGCTGTCGTGCAGGCGGCGATCGACAGCATCAAGGGCAACAGCAAGATCATCCTGATAGTCACTTTTCACCTCCTCGATGCGCGCGGCAGTTTCCCGCGTCACGCGCTCATTGTTCAGTTGATCGGCGCGCGCGGCGGCGACGCGGGCGGCGCGGACAAGTCCCACAAACTTGCGCATCTCCTCCCGCTGAGACCGGAAGTCCGAGCGCCATTGAAGGGCAAGGACGTGCTCCCGATCCGCGCGATCGGTGGCCCGCCCGATCTGCCGGTGCTGGACAAACGCCACCATCAGCAGAACGATGGCCAGCGCCTGCCAGGGGTATCGCCGGATCAGGTCCAGGACATTGCCGACCAGGTCGCCGACGAGGCCAAGCACAAACTCCAGCATGAGCCCGAACGGGGGCAGGCTCACTTGACCAGCCCCCGGAGGCACACCGTCATCTCATAGGTGCGGCGGTCGATCAGGCCCTGGATCGGCTGCTTGTTCACGTTGATGAAGCCCGAGGTGACAACCTCTGTGCCGTCCTTGCGGAGCACCACGAAATAGGGGCCGATGGCAAGGCAGCCGCCGAGCAGGTCGCCGGCCCTGAACCGCGTGCTGGCCGTCGACCCGCTGAACTTGGGCGCGCCGATATTATAGGTCATGCTCCCGGCCGCGCGCAGCACCTGCGGATGCTGGCGCAGGCCGGGAGCGATCAGCAAAACATCTTCAACATGAGAAAGAGCCTGACGCTCAAGGCGCTCCTGACATTCGGCATCACTGTAGAATTTGCCGACCACCACATTCTGCGTATCGCCCATGCAGGCAGTCGGAATTTTGGCGATGTCGAGATAGCCGACGTTTCGCTTGCCTTCCCACCGGGTCAGGTCGCCCAGCAGCGCACCTGTCGCCGCAATCCCCATGATGCCCGCCAGTGCGGTGCCCGCCTTGATCTTGCTGCTTGCCATGGGTGACGGCGTGGCATGGCGATGGCGACATGCGCACCGTCCACCCGCGCACCCCCATCATACCCATTGGAGGATCGAGCCCGCCCAGCGCGTCTGCGCCGGGTCTTGCCGTTCATACGCCTGGAAGCGGGCGAAGAGACCATAGTGGATCGCCTCGTTCTGGCCGATCGTCAAGTCTGCGTCTTCCACGACGAGGACGGGCTTGCGCAGACCGCGATCCATCTTGATCGCCCATAGTCTTTGCAGTTCGGCATCGGAGAGATCGACAAAGCTCCAGTCGAACTGCGCCTTCGTCACACCCTCGCCAATGCCGAAACCGCCGCCGATCAGGTCTTGCCGGGCGCTCGTATCGATCGGTGTCCGTCCCCCGCCGAATTCGCGATACTTCTCGAAGGCAAGGCCCACCACCACGATGCCGGCGTAAAGCGCCTCGGCGTCGGATTGGGTCGTCGTGATGCGGAAATAGCGCGAAGCGACAGGCACGGGCAGGCGCACAAATGCGTGGTGGCGCGGCCCGATGCTGTCAGCGGCGCGCAGGCTGCCGGCATGGCGTTCGACCAGCCCTTCGCCGGGCGCAGTAGCGGTGCTGATGCTCCAGTGCGCCGCAGCGGTCGCATTGGTGAAGCCGAGAAAGATGCTGTCGACCAGCTGTTCTTGGCCAAGATCGATATCGATCGAGGCAACGCCAACGGCCGGCGCCAGCCACGCCTCGTTCGGGTCAGGTGTCAGCAGGTTGGCGCCGCCGGTGCCAGGGGCGGCCGGCGCTACTGCATGGGCCAGCGGATTGACGATCAGGACGCCGCTCATGCCAGCACCCTGAGAACGGTCAGGGTAGTACGGTCGACGTCGGAAGCCTCCTCGGCTCCAATAACAAAAAACACCTGTCCGGCAGCATAGCCAGCAGCTGAACCGACGACCGGCCGCCCGACCAGATCGACGCGCAGGCCGTCGACCGAGACCTTCTCCACGGGCAGCGGATGCCCGAGAAAACTGATCTGCCTGTCTGCCTCGCTGGCCGCATCGGCCTCCAGCGCCAGCGGGGAAATGATCTCGCTGGTAACGGCAAGATCGCCCCATGCGTCGACGATTGCGGCGGCCGTGGCTGCCTTGACCAGGCCGGCAGAGCGCAGCCAATCCACCGTGATCGCGTCGACCGCCATCACTCGGCGATCCCATGGCGCGCCATCAGGAACCGCTTGATCTCCTGGATATCATCGTCCGACAGGTCGCCATGGCCGGCGATACGGCCTCCGAACCCCCCGACGAACGGATGGGGATATGCACCATCGCCCGAGAAGCCAGTTGTGCTGGTCAGTCCGCTGCCGAAGGACACATTCTCCGGGAACAATGCCGCGCTGGCCTGCATGTTGAGGTGATAGACATGGTAGACGCCGAACGTCTGCTCCACGCCGGCATGATACTGCACGCCCAGCAGCACGGGCCGACCGGCCGGTATGGGCATCGTCACATTGGGTCCGCTGACGTAACCGCTGTTCTGCTGCAGCGTGAAGACCTCGCGGGTGCCTGCGGACGAGAGGACGAGCAGCCGCCCGCCGTCACCGCTGGCGCCGACGACGGTGCGCAAATCCTCCGCCCCGAACTGCTCGACATAGATCACCTGGAACAGCCACTGCGTCTGGTCGGAGGCGCTCAGGCTGCTGGCCATCCATTGCTGGTCCCGCTGGATCAGATATCCATTGTCGAAGGTCATCTGCAGGTCGGGGTCCGCCTGCATCTCGTGGCGCGCGTTGCCGCTCTTATCGGCAAGCTGTGCGACCTTCCGGCCGGTCGAATAGGTCACAGTCGATGCGTCCAGCGGGTCCAGATACTGGTCCAGGCGCGCGCCCAGCACCGACGGCGTCCAGTTGCTCCGCAGCCCCACTGCTACGGCGATCTGCGGCTGTATCTGGCCCGAATAGTCCGGCTCTGCGCCGGGCGCCGCGATGTTCTCGTTGACCGAGAAGTGCTTGGTCTCGTCCGCCCAGAGCACGAGCCCGTTCATGCGCCGCGCCTCGGCATATTTGCGGACCAGAGACCCATGGCGGGCTGCGGAGTCCGTGTCTGCGCCGATGTTGTCGCCTATGTCATCATAGTCCCGGTGCCAGCCGATCTCGGTGCAGTGCATGTCCTCGCCGGACACGCCCTCCATGTACATCCACAGGTGGATGTGCTCGCCATAGTTGCGGTACGCCGGCACATAGGCGGCATTCGGGTCCGGGTTGCCCCAGACATAGTTCATGGTCGACGTCGTCGTGAACGGCTTGGTGCCATCATATCCGGAGCTGGCATTGTTCTGCGTGAAATACAGGTTGAGGTCGTTCGTCACCTGGGCGATCTTGCCGCTGCTCACCCCCGCCGCCGCCGCATCCGCCTGATAGGCTGCGATCGTCGCATCCTTGACGGCCGGGTCGGCCGGGAACGCCATGCGGTGGATGAACTGATAGTCGTTCCCGTAAAGGCCCTGATGCGTGAAGATGTTAGGATAATAGGCGGCGTGGCAGGCATAGCCGACATGCTTGCCGAAGAGGTTGGCCTTGAACCCCGCGTCCGGCAGCCCGGACTGCGAGTAGGACCCGGTGAAGCCGACATGGCTCGCGTAGAAGGGCGAGCCGATGATGTGCTTGATGCGGGGGCCGACGATCTTGCGCATGGCTTTATGAAGCGCCGAGATCAGATGAATATAGACGTCATTGGCGGGCGTGCCGCTCGGATATTCCTCGCTCTCGTTCCAGAGTTCAAGGGCCGCCTCCCCGGACTCATAGGCGTTGAGCAATTTGTCGACGGCGGTCCAGACCTTGACCGCCTTGTCCCAAAGAGGGTCTTGATTGGCATAGGCCCAGCGCAGCGTATTCTCGCCCAGGCTACCCTGGTCGCCGCCAGTGGCGGGCGTCATGCAGATGATGATCTTCATGTTGTGGGCCAGCACGCTGTCGACCACATGGCCGATGACGGTAAGCCACGGTGCCAGCGCCGCGTCGGACCCGTCAGTTTCGAGGAACTTCTGCGGGTCGATCATGACCCGAATGACGTCCATCTCCGCCTCCGCGGCACGCTGCCAGCGGTTCTTGCCGGTCGCGTCGGTCCAGGTGACGAAATTGTCCCACAGCGCAATTGCGGTGGCGGGATTGACCCAGGGCCGGTAGCGGTCGAAGCCGATCTCCGACCAGTTGGCGCCGGGTCCATGGGTGAAGCGCGTCACCCCGTCCCACTCCAGCCGTTCGGGCCAGACGGGGCCGGTCTTGCCGCTCAGCACCCACTCCGCGCTTGCACCGTCCGCGTTGCGCGCCACCATCAGCATGACCACGCTCCATGCGCCGCCCGTCGACGTCGACTCGTCCGCGCTGTGCAGGCTGGCACCGGCGGCCGGCGCGAAGGACACGGGCGCTGCCGTGCCCTGCACCAGGATGAACCAGTTGCCGACATCGGCGTCGGCCGGCAGGGTGACGGTGCCGGAAAAGTCAGCCCGCACCCGCTTCTGCCGGTGAGTAGGCGAATAGGTAAAGGGCACAGCAGCAACCACCAGTTCGGCGAACTCGTCAACGATGTCTTCCATGGACGCGGGGCAGCGGAAGAGCAGCGGCGTGCCGTCGCTCAGCGACATGGGATATCGGCCATCGCTGTCCGGCCCGCCGTCGGCGGTGCCGGTCATCCACGCCTGCAACTCCTGCAGGGACAGGTCGCGCCGCCCCAGAAGCGCGGAAACCTGATCGAGAAGTTCAGATATCGTTGGCATTGCTCATTTCCCGAATGCGATCCAGTCAAACCCATCAAGTCGGTGGTCGTTGCTGGTTGAAGACTGGGTGCCGACTGTCACACCGAAACGGGTTTTCGGGCCGACATTTTGGGGCCACAGATCGCGATAGGCCGAAAATACGTCGATGAACCCCGTTGGCACGAAGGATTGACACGCGTTCGGGAACGGTTCGTCAAAGACGATGGACAGCTGCGTTTCATTATTGATGATGGCGCGGAACTCACCCCATTTCATTATGATTCCGCCGGGCAACTCTTGCGAGCCTTGGCTCGCCGACGATCCCTGAAGGCTTGTGAATTCAGGGTCCATCGCGCCGATGGAGATCCGGTCCACGCGCAGATTTGGGATATAGGCCCCGTCCGCGTCCTCGCCGAACGTGGCCAGCACGGTCTCGCCATCGGCCGACATGATGACCGTGTTGTCGGCCTGAAACCCGATAACTGATTCGCTGCCCGTCGCGCCGACAACCAGCGTGGCGACATTGTCATTGACACGTGCCTTGACGAGGGCGCGGGCCTCCTGCCCGGTGGGGCCCAGCACGACTTCCTGCAGGGCGCTTACGCTGGCGGAGTTTGAAGCATCGGCCGCCCCGATCTCCGTGAACTTCTGCGCGATCGTCTGTCCGCCGCCGATCTGCACAGTCGCCAGGTCCAGCACCCACCCGGTGCCGTCCGGCGTCTTGGCGCCGAGCAATGCCAACGTGCTGGCGAGCGCGCTGTTCGCCGCCACCTGTTCGTTGCGGAAGGTGACGAACACGGTGTTCACCGGCTGCCCGTCGACGAATGTCCGCGCGTCGAGCACTCTCTGCGCGTCATCCTGTCGCAACGCCTGCTCGATGATGTTGACGGCATTGATGTCGGTGAGCGAATTGACCAACTGCGCGAGCCGTCCAGCGACATATGTGTTCTCGGGCGCTCCACTGGTCGCCGCCGGCTCGGCGGGCTTCAGCGCCTCGGCTGTCGTTCCATCCTCATAGACCACATCACTGGCCGACAGATCCGCAGCGATATCGCCATCGCCATGCTCGCGCTCGTTGCGCCGATAGATCACACGGCGCGTGCCCGTGGGCGCCAACGTGCGGTCACGGCTGAGAAAGAGGAGGTTCAACGCCTCTGCATCGCCCGTGAACGACCAGGGCAAAAGATCGACCGTACCATCGGGCAACAGCCGCCAGAGCAGGGATACGCCGCCGAGCAGCCTGTCCAGTGCACCGGCCGTCGTCTCACTGTCGGTCCCGAAATGCAGACCGGCCGGCGCTGGCTGGTCGGTGCTCGCCGCCGCGAGATTGGTGATGACTGGCCCGGTCTTAGCGGCAAGGACGGCGGCGGCGATCGCAGGTGCCGTATCGACATAGCCCGTGCCGATTTCTCCGAGCAGGTCCGCGCAGAGCGGGCCAGCGGGCTTGGTCCACCATTTCGCGCAGGCGATCGACGGGGCGAAGACGCCGCCGCCTGCGACCGGGACCGATGCCTTCAGCGCGGCCAGCGTCGCGGCGATGCTGCCCTGCCATCCCAGGATACCAAGTGCACCGCCCCGGCCCTTGTCGCGAAGCGCAACGCAGCCCTGTAGCGGAAAAGCCGGATCACCGAATTCATAGACATTGGTCGCCGGATCGAGAATGCGCCCCTCAATGTCGAACACCCGGCCGAAGCTGCGACGCTTGATCCGCCCGGCAGCGGTGGACGCGCCCTCGATGCCGCCCTCGCCGGTGAAATAGCCGGTGATGAACGGCGTGGAGAGCTTGGCCGACAGATCGGCGACTTGCATGACCAGCACGCCGTCGCTGATCGTCGCATCGGCAACCGCCCCCGTCAGCCGGCGCACGGGCGCGGCACTGGGAACGCGGCGCTCGACCACCAGCGCAGCACCCGGCCAGAACAGCCCAGCAAGCTGGTCGAGCACCGATGTCCGGCCGGGCATGAAGGAAATGGCGGTGGCGGTGGGAATGACGCCGCGTGTCCAGCCCGACTGGTCAAAACCCAGCTGGGCACTGAAGCGCGGCTCCTGCAGGATGCCTGCCTGCCAGTGCTCGTCATCGAAATAATAGGGAATGCCCCCAGCGCCACCGGCAAGCCGGACCGGCACGATCGCGCCGGTCACGGGATTGCGCGGATGCGCCAGGACGGTGACGATCCGGCTCATGCCGAGCGACCGACAAGCGAGAGGTCGAGTTGCGCGATCGCCGACAGATCGACGCCCGAGCCCAGCAGGGCTGCCAGCTTGGCATTCATCTCGACCAGCAGGTTCGTCTGCTCATTGGCGATCTGGTTCGCGGTATCGAGCTTCGTGTTGGTTGCCGTCACTGCATCCTGGGCAGACTTGATGCGCGCATTCTCGGCGGCGATCACAGACTCGGCCGCGCTGACCGCATCGGCGCGATCGGCGGCATATTCACCGCCCGCCGTGCCATAGCCCTGCAGCGTGACGTCAAGGCGTCTGCGCAGCAGTTCCGCGAGCGTATCGGCCGCGCCGTCCACGCCCGCCTCGGCATCGGCCCGTGCCTTGGCGATTTCCGTGGTCAGTGCCGCGCGCTGATCGGCGGTCGAACCTTCGAACAAGTCACCATATTTCACATCGTCGAGCAGCTGCTGGAGCGAACCGACCCGCGACGCGAGGATATCATCGAGCAGCTTGGCCCGATCTTCCGCGTTGCGTTTTTCAATCTCGACAATGTCGAAGCCATAGGTCGTCGCGATGCGCAGCCGTTCCTTGGCCTGCGTTTCGAACGCCTTCATCTGCTGCTGCAGCTCGGCGCCGACGCCGCCCAGGAGCGTTTCCACTTCCTGCACCTTCAGGGCTTCGGCCAGCGCCTTGTTGATATCGCTGTTGGACCTGATCGCCTGTTGAAGGGCGTCTGAAAGGCCGGTGACGGCCCCCTGTGTGATGGCAAGCTGCATGCCGTAAGCGATGGCGCCAGCCTGATCGTCGTCGAATTCCTTCGCGCCCTTGGCCACCTTGAGCGAGCCGGCACCGGTACGCACGCGCCAGTCCCCGTGGCGCTGGCCGATGGTGACGTTGAACCCGCCGACCGATCCGCCCAGCTGTTCCGCGATGGCGGAAAGTCCGTCCTGGATCGAGGACGCGGCGCCCGAAGCATTGGCCTTGAAGCCGGAGCTATTGCCGCTCACCGTCGCGGCGCCGTCCACGCTGGTGATGTTCGCGGCGCCGGTCTTCGTCGTCTTGAACAGGCCGCCCACGAGCGATCCTGCTATGCCGCCCAGCAGAGGGCCAAACGGCCCGAGTTGGGGGATCATCGAGCCGATGGCCCCGCCGATCGCGCCGCCGGTCGAGCTGCCCTTGACGCCGATCGCATCCGTCACGCCCTTGCCCACAGCAGAGCCGATCTGCGCACCGGCAAAGGCGCGGCCCAGCGTCTTGCCCAGGCTGGCGTCAAACAAGCCCTTTTCACCGAAGATATCGGTGAAGACTTTCTTGAGCCCGCCCTTCAGTTCGTCGATCATCCCTTCAAAGCCGGTCTGGAACGCACCCTTCTTCCGACCGGTGACGACGATGTCGGGGCCGTCGGCATTGCCGAGCGTCCCGCTGATCCCGCCATTGGCCGGGCTGTCGCTGACGGGATCGAATTTCCCGAGCTTCGCGATAATCGCGTTGGCGTCCATGGCACCTATGCCATCACTCAGGCCAGTAGCGAGGCTTCCGGCCGGCGCCGCCGTCCCGACACCCGCCTTGCCGGTGATCGCCGTCACGGCCTGCGCAACGGCATCGCCGAACTTTTCGACATGGCTGGCGGCGTCATCGACGGCGCTGGCAATCTTGTCGCCGGCCTTCGACACCTTGTTGGCACCCGTCACCTGATCCTGCAGATCACGGAAGAGCCCGCCGAACAGCTTTTCGGTGACGATGTCGGCGAACAGGTTATCCGCCACGTCCATCGACCGCTTGAAGAAATCGCCCACGGCCTTCGGACCATCGCGGCGCAGATCCGCAAGGGTCAGGCGGATATTCTCGCGCATGTCGCCAAGGCCATGCAGATAAGCGTCCTGCACGGCCTGCTGGCGCTGCATCTCGCGGGTCTGCTGCCGCATGACGCCCAGATTGTCATAGAGCTGACGGACCTGATCACCGGTGACGCCGCGCTTCGCCAGCTCCGTAGCCAGCTGCGCCTCGCTCTCGACGCCCATCTTGTCCATGAGCGACCAGGTAAGCTGCAGCGCCTGTGCCTCGGCCTGCCGCCCCTGCAGCTGCAGCTTGCCCAGGTCGATCTGGCGCTGCTGATCGTCCAGCATATCGCGGATGGGGCGGACGAGGCTGTCCTGGATCAGCGGCTTCACGGCCGCAGCGGAAACCTTCAGCGCTTCGAACTGCTTGCGCTGTTCGGCGGTCAGGCCCTTGCCTTCGGTCAGCTTCTTGTTGATGTCGCGAATGATGTCATCAAGCTGGCCGGTGGCCTGCCGAGCCTTGTCGATATCGCGAGGGGCAATGTTGAACTGATCGTTCAGCCGCGCGATGGCATCTTCCGCGCGCTCTCCGAAGACAGCGAGACGCTCGGTTTCCTTCGCGGCCTTGGCAGCACTATTGTCTTTCTGGGGTTTATCCCGGTCAAGCCGTTGCTGGTTACGCAAACGCATGCGTCCCGCTTCGACAAGCCCGGTCGCATCGACGATCTGGCTATCGACCTTGTCACGCTCGGCCTCCAGCGCGATACGACGCTGTTGAGTGGCCCGCGTGCCCGTGCTCCCGGAGATCTCTTCCGAAAGCACATTGCGGCGCCCCTGAAGCTGCCGCAGTCGCACCTCTGCGTTCCCGAGGTCGATTGCCGTGACCTTGCCCTGGGCAGCGGCAAGATTGTTGAGTGATCGCGTAAAGCGGTCCACCTTGCCTGCCGCCGTCTCCGCATCGTCGCCCGATTTCAGCAATGACGAAGACAAGGCACCAATCAGCGAGACGGCCACGCCGATCGCGATGCCCCATGGCCCGCCCATGAAGCCCGCAAACGCGGCGAACTTGCCTTTGCTGCCCTCGGACGACTGAGCCACCATCGCTAGAGCTGACACCAGCTGGCCCGACTGCTGCGCGAAGATGACGGTGGCGCGCGTGCCACTGGCATAGGATGCAAAGACATCCTGCATCTGGAAGCCGACCGACTGCCAACCGGCGCGCTGCAAACCGAGGTTGCGCGTGACGCCATCCGACGCCTGCGCGGCCTGCCGGGCTTGCCCGGCAGCGCGGGCCTGGGCATCACCCGCCGCTTTGGTTGCAGCGCCAAGATCCCGCGCTGCATCAGCTGTGCCCTTCTCGGATGCACGCAGCTGGTCCATTTCCACCTTGGTGAGGCGAAGCTGTCCAACGAGGCCGGAACCATCGGCATTGAGCCGGACGCCAACAACAAGATCACTCACCGGCGGCGCTCCCGCTCAGCGAAGGCGTCAAGCGCCGCACCTTCCATCAGGCGGATGTCGGCCATGATCGCCGGGGAAGTGGCGATATCGTGCAGGCGGGCCGTGGGCTCGATCGCCGTATAGTCGATGCCGAGGCGCATGCCGGTCATGCCATGGCGGCGCCATTGCGTGCCCAAGGCAAGGAACAGGGCGACCGATGGCGCATCGGAGGCAGGCAGTTCGACCTGGGCGCTGGTGTCTTCCCCGGCAAGCCGGCGCTCCAACCATGCCGGCATGTTCGCTGCCTGCGTCATATTGTCATCTGCCCTTACGGTTCCGCCGCCGCGCCCTGTCGCCCAGGCACGGGCAGCGGCCCTCAGTTTCCCGCGCGGGCCTCGGCGCGGCCGGAACGGCAAGCGACATAGCCCGCCATCACGCCCTTGAAGGCGTTGGGCACGCGCATCACCCGGCGCAGGTTTTCCTCGGTGAACTTGATGGGATCGTCATTCTCTTCCGCCACACCGCGCCAATCGCAGGCGATCCGCTGGACGAACTCGGCCATCACATGGGTCGAGGGCTTGCCCTTCCATTTCTCCGGGACGTTGTTGCCGAGCAGCGAAGCGGCGTCGGCCATGAAGGCGTCATTTTCGTCTTCGTCCAGGATGGTGAAACGCACGTCGAACCTGTTTTCGACAACCACCCCTTCCTCGGTAACGCCGGCGAATGTGATGGGCCACCATGCGCGCTGCTGGGCCACTACCTTGAACATGCTCTGATCCTTCGTGAAAGGTGGGGCGACCGCGTCGCGACCGGCCGCCCCTGATGCAGGCTCGCCGCTGATGGGTCGGACCCCGATCAGCGGCTCTCGGCCCTTTATCTCGCGGTGATGATGAGGTCGGGCGATCCGCCCTCGACCGTGTGGGTCATGGCGATCGTCCACATGAGGATGTCATCCTCTTCGCTCTCCGTGATGTCCGTGATCTGGACCTTCGGCGTGGCCAGTTCGATGATGTTGCCGGCAACCAGGCCATGGGTCATTTCCCATTCCACCACCGACCCGACGCGCAGCCGCTGGATATAATCCTTGGTCGCGATGTCGGGCGCTTCGATCACGGCGGTCGATGTGAAGGCATGGTTGCCGCGCCGGACATAGCGGGAGCCGATCAGGCTGCGAACGGCGGTGGTGACGCCGGCATCGCCGCGCCAACTGCGCACGCGGGGCACGAAGCCGTCCAACAGAAACTCGGTGTTGACGTCGTTGACCTCGACCGGCTCGATCCAGCGGGACAGGTCCGTCACCGGCGGAGCGCTCTTGTCGAACGGCGTGGCCGCCGGGACCAGGCCAAGCCAGCTGAAGCTGAAAAAGGGGTAGGCGCCGGCCGTGAAATCGACCGTGAAACTGCCGACATAGCCCACGCCCTTGCGCCGCTGGTCGCCGACATAATCATGCTGGGTCAGCGAGCTGGGCGTGGCGCTGGGCAGTGCGAACTGCTGGACGGCATCCGTGTCGGCCGTCAGCGTCGCCGCTGCCAGACCGCAGGCTTCCAGCAGCTCCATCCAGGCGGGCGCCGTGCCGGCATCGCCGGAACCCGCCATCTCGACCTCATAGGATATGGGCCGGCGTTCGTTGCTCGGCACACTGGCGAGCGCGCCATAGATGCGCTGGTCGAGATTGCGATCGAGCCGGTCCACATCGACCGGCTTGCCCGAATAGTTGCGGGTCAGCACCGCATTGGCGGCGCCCGGTGCGCTGTCCGTGCCATAGGTGGCTTCCTTCTTGGCCAGGACGACCTTGACGGCATCAACCATCATTCTTCTCCGTTTCGATACCCAGCACCACAGCGCGGGCCGCCTTCACCACGCCTGGCTTCACGCCCGACGATGCCTTTTCCGCCCAGGCTTCGGGCACGATGTTCGGATCGGGCTTCTGCAGCGCGGCGAGCGCGCGGGCGCGGGCCGGGCCGTTGAGCGGCAGGCCCCATTGGTCCAGCTCGCGGCCCATGGCGTCGACGGGGCGCGGCGCGGTCGGCTGAGCCTGACTTTTCTCGGGAGCGTCGCCGCTCATTGCGTTTCCTTTCTGAGGTGGTAGGAACAGGTGAACCGGAAGGCCCATGCGATTACCCGTGCGTCGGTGGACACCAACTGCCCGCCTGCATATTCGGTCGGCCCGGTGGCGCCGGGATGCTTCCACCCCACGATCGCCGCCTTGATCCTGTCGCCCTCGGTCTTCAGAGCCTCGCTGATGGCGCCGGTGCTACGGCCGGCCGCGATCGCCAGCATGATCGTGAAACCGACGGTGATCTTCTGATCGACCACGCCCGTCATCCGGTTCGGCGCCGCGCTCTCATTGGTCGGCACGACGAAATGGGCGGGCAGAGCGCGGGGCTCGATCGTGCGGTCGGCAAACTCCACCACGCCTTCGACCGACTTGCAGCCGGCCGCCTGCAGGCGCTCGACAATGGGTCCGATCGCGATCATGCCGCCGCGCCTTCGTCGAACAGATGACGCAGATGGTCGGTCAGGATGTCGATCGTCTCTTCGCGCTCGAAATTGCCCCAGCCCAGATACTGGCGCTTGGGCATCACCACCTTCGCGACGAGGCGGCCAGCAAAGGACAATGCCTTTTTGTGCTTCGGCCGGATGGTGCCGCCCTCATTATGGATGCGGGCATAGCGGGCCGGACCGGCCGTGCGCAGGACGCCGACCTGAGCAAAGTCACGGCCAAATTCCCGCACAATCGCCTGCTCTAGCGCCCTCGATAGCGACAGAATCTTGCGGCCAGGATCACTATTGTCGCGGCGCGGCTTCCACGGCACGCCCATGGGATCGCTCTCGGTCTCAAAATGCTGATGCGCGCCAACTTCCAGCGCTTCGGCGATCGCCGCCATGGGCCGCGTAAGATCGTCGCCCTTTTCGATCGCTCGCCCCAGCGCGCGCTCCAGCTCGTCGCCAAGGCTGATCGTGATGTCGAGCCCGCCGGCCATCAGCAATAGCCCCGCAGATTATCGGGATAGGCACGCACGCCGGGGGAGATCAGCACCGGCGTATCGCTGACGACGCTGACCGGCACTTCCTCGGCCGGCAGCTTCATCGCACCGGACTGGATGCGCTCCAGCATCCGCTGCGCTGCCTTGGCCTGGTCGCCCACACCATCCGGCGCACCATTGGGGTAGAGCCTGGGGCGGGCCAGATCGGCGATGAACGTCTTGATGGACTGGGGCACGGGCTGAGGCAGCGGCAAGGCATAACGGCCGGACAGGTGCAGCTCTACCGTCGCCTGCGCCGCCACCAGGGCGGAGACCAGGTAATCGCGATCGATGCGGCCGGTGCCGCTCGGATCGGTCATGCGGATCGTCTCGGGCAGGCCGAAATGCTTCACGAATTCGACGATGGTGAGATAGGGAGCGCCCCCGTCCGGCATGGTCCAGGCCGCATCGATGACGGCCACCTCCAGCTCGCTCTCCACTTCCTGGCCAGCGGCGTCCTCGACCCGCACTGTCACCAGATAGCTCTCACCATCGCCGCCCCCCGAAAGGACAAGCGTAAGGGCATCCGCAAAGATGCTGCCCTCCACGACCAGGGCGGGCGCGGCCGGCACCAGCCCGCGCGCCTGCACGTCGATCGACAGCAGCGCCGTGATCGTCAACAGGCCGCTGAATTCCATCGCCTGATGCAGCACTTCGGCGGGCTGTTTCAGGAGCGTTGAAAGGCTCATGCAACACCCCTGGAAATGTCGATGAAGGAAGCGACGGCCGCCACCTCGATCAGCACCAGCGACAGGCAGAACAACCCGAAGCCGAGCTTGAAGGCCCAGCCTGCCCAACATAAGCGCGGCGATGCCGGGTCGACGGCGACGAGCACTCCGGCAGCGAACAGCAGTCCGCCGACCATGAGCATAAGCGCGAGCGGCATCACGCCCGCTGCGATCCAGAGCACTGCCATCATCACGCCGACACCTTCGCCGGCCGCTTCTTCGCGGTGGGTGTCGGTTCTGCAGGAAGCGTGATTGTGGCCTCCGCATTGGCCTGCAGCGCCTCTATGACCTGACCATCCGACTGCGCAAAATGGGCGACAGGCGCGGCGGAGTCAGCGAGGGCCAGCACGGGCAGCGCCTGAAGGGCGGCGACCAATGCTTCCCGGTCGGTAGCGAGGACACAGCCTTCGGGAGGCGCACCCTCTTCTGCAAGCACCATTTCATCGGGAAAGAAAACGATCGCGCCGTAATCAGCCAGCGCCTCGCGCACAGCGGCGCGATCTTCGGCAGAGACCACGCCGTCATCGACCATCGCCACGATGCTGGCCATCGGGCTCACACCCGCGCCTTCGCCGTCGATCACGATGTCGGCCGGCGCCGTCGTCAGTTCGAGCGCGGCGATATCGATCAGATCGAGCACGCGATATTCGTCGACGGCGATAATCACGCCAACCGGGAGGCGCCGCTTGCGTGGCAACAGGCCACGGATCGACGTCAGGACTTTGTAGTTCGGCATGCGCTGGCCTTTCAGTGGAAGAGGGGAAGTGCGGCGGGAGGCACAGGGCAGCGCCTCCCGCCGTCCAGGCGCAGGATCAGATTGCGCCCTGGAACAGGAAGCCGGCGTCGGCGCCGACCAGTTCAGCCGAGAATTCGTCGATGACGTTGTTGGTATGGGACAGGACGTCCTTGTCCCACTCGACCTGACCGACAGCCGGGTGGCCGCGCAGCTGGTAGGTGTAGCCATAGCTGGGCAAGCGCATGTTGCGCTGACCGGCGGGCGGGACATAGGCCAGGATCACGTCATTGCCCCAGACGTCGACGCTGGTCGCATCGTCGACATCGTAGATCGCGTCGCCCGAGACGACCGTGGGCAGATCGAAATAGGCGCGCAGCATCTCCATGGTGACGCTGGCGCTGGTGGTGTACTTGAAATGATCCAGGATCTTCGGATGAACTTTCAAGGCAGCCCCCACCCCGCCGGGCAAAAGCAAGGTGTTGGGCTTGCGGCCTGTCCGCTTGCGGATCACCTCGCTCGCATCATTGACCTGGGTCAGCGGATCGCTGTCCGGGTCATTCCACTTGTCATCGACGGTGAGCGCTTCCTTGTTGCTTGCCGAATAGGCCGCCGCATTCCGCGCGACGTTGGCCTGCTGAATTTCCCTTTCCAGGGCAATGACAGCCAGCACCACGTCGACGCTCTCCCGCTGGAGATCGAGGCCGGGCGTGATCCGAGCATCTTCCTGATATTCCGTCGGGGTGACGGCCTGCAGCGCTTCCTGGTGGAGCATCACGGGCTTGCCCTCGTTGCCCACGGTCATGCGCGCGATCGGCGTGCCGGGCGCGCGGCGGGTCTGGCGGCGGCGAAAGGCGTCGCGGCCGAATTCGATCCGCTTCGCGCCACGGGTCGGCATGTCGACGGTGGGAAACAGGACGCCGCCGACCATGTCGGCATTGCTGTAACCGCGTGCATGGTCGGAAAGGATGGGGTCAACGATGCGCACCTGCGCAAGGCTGGGCTGGGTTCCGGTCATAGGATGTTCCTTGGGTCAAAAGTCGGAAAGGCTGGGGGAGGCCGTTGCGCCGCCTGTTGCAGTCAGGCCGCCTCCCTGGGCAGGGCACCGGCGCGTCAGAGCGCCAGCAGCACCTCGTTCATCACACCGGCCGCCGCGACGGCGGTCCTGGACCAGGCCACGATTTCACCCGCCCCGGCCTGCGCGATCGCCCGGCCTGTGGCATCGGATTTGAGGGCAACACCAGCGGCATAGGCGCCGCCGCTCTCGACCACCTCGGTGCCGAGCACCGTGACGGCGAACGCTTCATCCACAGCGGCGGGATAGTTGGCGATGCCCTGCGCCTTGGCGCCGGCTGCACAATGCGCGCCGGTGAACATGCCCACGAAGCGGGCGGCGAGAACTGCGGCCGAAGCAACGGCCGTCATCTTGAAAGCGGGGGAAGATTGCATGGAAATGGTCCTGTCTGTGGCGAGGAGAAAGCGGGATCAGCCCTGGGCGCGGCGGACCGCCGCCATCCATTCAAGGTCGGGGTTTTCGGCCTGGATCGCCTTGGCGCGGGCGTAGAGATCGGCCTGGGCCTCGCTGACCTCGTACCCGGCCGGCGCGGCGAAGCTGGCGAACACCTTCGCATCCTCCTTCGGCTTGGCGCCGAATTCGCCGAGGGACACCAGCGGCTCGCCCCCTTCCAGCAGCTGGCGCAGCGCGGTGTTGGGCGTAAGGTCGCCGGCCTCACCGAAGGAAACGACGGCGGTCGCATCCAGATGGTCGAGCAGGCCGACGACAAGCGCCTTGCCCTTGGGCGCCAGCGTCACGGCCTTCACGAGGCCCTCGGCAAAGCTGACATTGGAGGCATGGGCATCGGCCTTTGCCTTGTCGGCGATGGCCTTCTCCCCAGCCTTGAGCACCTCTTCACGGCGCGCCAGTTCAACCTCGCGCGCGGCGAAGCTGGCCAGATCGGTCTGTTCTTTCACTGATTTTTCCTCGGGTTTGGTGAAATCGATGGTGATGGTTCCCGCGTCGCCGCCCTCGGCAAACGACACGGTGCCCAGACCCTTCACGCCGGGAGCGTGGGCGCCCAGGAAGCCGACATGCTTGAGATACCATGTGCCGGGCTTGGGATTGCCGGGGTGGGCCGGGGGATAGAAACGGGCGGAAACCTTGGCGTAGCGCCCTTCGCGCACGGCTTCGGCGAATGCCGGCTCGACGCGGTCGGGCACGGCCACCAGTTCACCGCCATCGACCGTCAGGCCCTTCACCCAGCCATAGGCGGGATCGTCCAGGGCGGGATGACCGATGACGAGCGGCGCCGGATCGGCCGACGGGTCATAGGCGGCGGCAGTCGCGGCCAGATCGGCATCGCTGAGCGACACGACCGTGCCTTCGTTCGAGGTGAACGTGCCGGGCCGGAAAATGCGGATGGTGGGCGGCGTCTGATCCATGCCGGCCGGAGTAATCGGCGGCGTATGGGCCTTTGGGGGTGCGCGGGTGGACGGTCAGTCGATGACGCGGCGCTGGCCATGGGTGGCAGGCATTCAAACGCATTTCAACCCCGGAGGCTTCATGCCCACAGAAACAGTTGCTGGCACGTTCAACGCCATTGGGCAGAGCGCGATCTTCGACCCCGCCACCCAACGGGATTTCAATATTTCAATCTGGGGAACCTTCGTCGGCACCGTGGCGCTCAAGCGCAGCTTTGATGGCGGAACAACGTGGCTGACCAAATGGCCGGTGGAGATCTATCAGGCCACCACCCCCCGAACCTTCTCTGACGACGAACCAGAAGCCGGCGTTATCTACCGCCTTGAATGCACCGCGTTCACCTCAGGCACCATCAATTATCGGATGTCGCAATAATGGCCCGTGACAATGCCGCGCGCGCACTCGCGCTTTCGGAAGACCTGTTCAGCTCCAAGCTCGACGCGCGCAGGCCCAGCATCGTTTATCCGGCGATTCTGGGCGTTGTGAACAGCAGCACCGTTGATAGCTCCGCGAGACTCCAGGCTATCGTCGATGCCTACACGCCGGCACTTCATCCGGCCGGTGTCACCTTCTTCCTGCCAGATGAAATCCTGCTCTCCCAGCCGATCACCTATTATGACAATCAGGAGTTTGAAGGGCGCAGCAAGGATGGATCCGTTGTGTGGATCCGCGCAGCGTTCACCGGCGTCAGCGCGTTTGTCCCCCGGGCTAGAGTTGGTGATAACGACCCGGTGCTTCGCACAAAATTTTCGAAAATCATGTTCCGGGACAAGGCGGGAGCATCGTCTGGGCGTGGCACGACTTCGACGCGCAATGGCATTGATGTTACCGGAGTGTTCGATTGCCGCATTGAAAAGTGCAAGGGCTATAATATCAACGCCATCGTTTATGCTGGCGAAGGCCCTGCAGGTAAGGTGCAATGGACCAAGCGTGTCATCATGTCCGACATGGACCATGGCAACACCAATTGGCTCGGAAAGTTCGATCCCGCGACGGACATGTCCCGCTTTCCATATGGCGACATCCAGTTGATGAATACCGAGACGACGGGATCCTGTCGCTACGGCATGTGGGCGGAAGACTGCGATGGCTTTATGACTGTGGGGACAGTCATTTTTGCCAGCGGTCAGCTTCGTTTGAGCGGCAATGCCCTTACTGCAATTGGCTTCCACTCATTTGAGGCGCGTGTCGCGTTAACGGAAAACAGCAACGTCACCGCCGATGGAATCATCGTCTGCGGTCGGGGTTTCGGCGGTCGAAATACGGGAGTCAATATCGCCGCGGGGCTTGCCTTTCAGACTGCTCGTCTTGCAGATACGACGGCAGGAAATCCTGCGCAGATAAACAAGGGTGGCACGGCCGTTCGTCTCATCGACGTCGACGGCTTCAATGTCCAGGTGACGGCGCTCGATACATCACAGCAGAGCTTCACTGCCACGGGATGCACGACGGGCGTAGCGATCGTCACGTCGTTGCGGGCCAACACCCAACTTCTAGGCTCAGGCGCATTACCGGTAGGCACGTATGATGCCGTGACGCTGACAGACTGCACCGGCGTTCATGTGACCCTGGCAGATACCAGCACAAGCAAGCGCCATGCAGTCTATATGAACGACGGCTGCAAGGGTTGCTCGGTCAATGGCACATCCTCGCGCGGCTATGGCACTCCCATCACGTTCACTGCCGCGCTTGTGGCGGCGACGGCGGGCACCCTGACCGCAAATTGGTCAGGAGCGACCGCCACCTACACGCTCCGGTTCAGCGACGGCTCTTCACGGCCCGGCACTCTAACCAATGGCTCTGCAGCCGTTACCTGGACTGGCGGCGCAGTAACGGCGACGGCGGCGGCAACAGCCTATCAGGCGGCCGGCTTCAAGTCTCAGGTCCGCGTGCCCACCAATGGACAAAACCATTATCGCATAGTCAGCGAGGCTGCCGACGGGACATGGGGCGTCTACAACAGCGAAGATGCCGAAGAGATCACAATCTCTGACAATCTGGCCGCCACGGCGCCTGCTTATTACAACGGCGTCCATTATGTGTTCAACAACACCGTCAGCACGAACGTGACCGACATTACCTCCATCCCTGCCAATGGCCGTGCATTTGTTCGCATCCAGGACAACGGAGCGAGCAAGCTGGTAGACCAGTCGCTGGCCACCGGCGGGAAATTCCGGTTCAAGGCCGCGGCAACGCAGTTGGGCCGGGACTATGCTGTTCTGCTGTGGCGTGAGCCAAACACCGGACTGTTGCGCGAAATATAGCGAGGGCGGCACAAGGTGGCGAACGTCCGGCCTTGATCCGCCCGAAATTTGCGCGGGGCATCTTGCCCGTGTGGGTCGATGGCGTTTTATGACCCAAGGGCGCGGGCAAACCCTGAACACGCTCTATGGGCCTTAAAATCGCCTCACCACTGTGCGGCGCCAGCATGGCCGATGACGATCAGCGGACACACTGTCCACTGGCGCACACCCCCCCCCATTTGCGGGGTCCGGTACGCCTTTTGCACGGGCGGAGGCCATGGTGGCCACCTTGCCCGATCAGAGCAAGAGGCAAACGAAAATGGCTTGGAACAACATTGAGCGGGTCGGCCCCGCTGGCAAGGCCAAGGTGCGTGATGATGGCATGCGCGTCAGCTGGCGCCCCGTCACCAAGAAGGGTCATAATGACGGCGGCTATATCCTGATCGCGATCGGTGCCACGCTGGCGCAGCAGCTGGGCATGGTCGAACCGGAACACCCCATCCGCCTGTTGCTGGGCAGTGAGAACGATGCCGGCAAGATGGCCCTGCAGGTCGACAAGGGCGGCACGTTCATCGCCAGGGGCAAACCGGGCGGGCAGTATCGCATCGCCATCGGCCCGCGATCGGCGGCCGGCCGCTTCGCCACCCATTTCCCCGAATTCGAGCGCGGGCCGGTCGAGGTGCTGAAGCCCCAGAACGGGCCACGCTACTGCGCCATCCTGTTGACCAGCGCCTTCCTGGACCACGGCCATGGCTGACCGGCGGGGGCTTTGCGGCCTCACCGGCTACATCGCCGCACTGATCGCCCGGCCTGATATCGATCTGGCCGGGTTCGATCATATCGCGGAAGGCCGGCGCTACCGCGTGCGCCCGGATTGGGCGCTCTTCTACTTCAACGACGAGCGCGCGCGGCGGGGGATGGCCCCCGCGCCGGCACAGCCCGCGCAGTTCGGCCTTCCCCTGGGAGCGACGACATGACCGATCGCAAGGCGATCCTGAACAAGATCAGGAAATGCCTCGCCCTGGCGAAAAGCGCCAATGAGCATGAGGCTGCCGCCGCGCTCGCCAAGGCGCAGGCGCTGATGCGCGAATATGGCATCGACCAGGGCGACGTGGCTTTCGATAAAGCGACCGCACGTGGTAATGGCGCGCACAGGCCGCCAAACTGGGAAGGCATCCTGCTCGATGCCGTAACCAGGGCCATCCCCTGCGAAGTGATCCTGCACTCCGGGAAATTCCTGTTCATCGGCCGGGCGCCATCGGCCGAACTGGCCGCCTATGCCTTCGCGGTACTGCATCGCCAGTTGAAGCGCGCCAGGACGGAATATACCCGCACCCGGCTCAAGCGTGTCCGGCCGGGCAGGAAGACGGCGCGGGCCGATCTCTTCTGCGAAGGCTGGGCAAGCACCGTCCGCCGCAAGATCAGCGCCCTCAATCCGCATGAGCATCACGACCAGGCGCTGCAGGATTATGTCACCGGGCGCTTCAGGACCGTGCCGGTGGAGACACGCGATGCCGGGCGCGTGGATAGCCGCACCGCCGGGAACGACTATTTCAGCGGCGTTGCAAGCGGACGTGGCGCAGAGTTGAACAAGCCCATGGGCGCGGCGGCTTCAAGGCCGGTGCTGACCACCTAGCGCATATTCATCTCAAGTCGAGGGTGCGACCACGGCCGGCAACTGAGGTCGGGGAGTCCACTGCGCCCAGAAGTGGAAACAGATAGCAGCCAGCGCCTTATCCCCATTGGGCGATGACCGTGATCACCTATGGCTAATCCCGCGATCCCGCCGTGGTCGCGTTAACATGATGGCCATTAACTATCATTTCGCAAGTGCAATAATTATGTCAATTCAGAATCTTATGCCTAGCTTACCGGCCCCACGATGATGTCGGGCCGGTAAGGCTATTCTTATTCGACGACGATATCCTGCGCCGTAAAGCAATTGACCAATTGCCCTGGTGTCATGATGGCCGACCGACCCGTGATGATCATTGACCCCAGGAGGGCACCGGCCGTGTTCCCGCGTCCTTCCTGGCGTATCGTTCCCTTCAACGGCCAGTCACGCCCCTTAAGGCTCACTGAGTTGAACGTCACTTCGAACTTCGCCGATTTCCCCACGATGCCCTTGCCGGTCCGCCATGTGACCGTGCCCTTCACCGGCGTGCCGCGCGGGACGATCACAGCCCCGTTTTCCACGACGTCATTCACGACCTGGAATGCCACGGCATCCCCCTCACGCACGACCTTGGACGTGATTTCGGCCGTGGGCGTCACGACGACCAGAGTGTTGGCGGGAAGCGTGCCAGCATAGGCAGGCGCAGACAACGACATGGCCACCATGGCCATGACGGAAGCAATATGGATTTTCATTCTACCCCCTGTAGATTCGCAGGCATCGCAATGCACCCGCGCCGGTCGCTATAAGCCGCTGGCAATATGTTGGATAGCCGTAACGATCTATCTGGTCAGCTGAACCATGACCAGATGCTCTGCCCCAGGCCGATCAGGATGACACCGCCCAGGAGCACAGCCTCTACGTAGAGAATTACGTCCTCCCGCTTCATGTCGCGGGCGCAGGCTCATCCACGCCCCATTTGCCGGGGCGCTGATCGTGGCTGAAGCCGATTATATCCGTCCTGACGACCATGCTGCCTTCATTGTCCAACCGATCGACAAGCATATCGACGATCCTTTCGGTGGAAAGATCGCGCCCGGCAATCTTGCGGATATGGGTTTTGAGATAGCCGGGCATCGTCATCAGGACGATGTTCAGCTCCATGCGCAGATCGTCGCGAGAAACCTTGCGCATCAGATCGCTGCCCAGTCTAACTCAGCCTCTTCCAGGGCGAGGTGCATTTCCGGGTCGGCCGCCAGCGCCTGCAGACGTTTCGACACGTCCTGGACACCGCCGTGGAACGGAAACTCTGCATCCAGCCGCATGCACCGCGCCAGCATGCCGATCTCATCATCACGCTTGATCTGGGCCAGCAGCCAAAGGCCGAAAGGCGGCTTGGTTTCGGTGCATTGATTGGGGTCGAAATGACGCATTGCTCATCCTCCATCACGACTCGGGTGGTGGAGGACGTATAGAACAAATAGAGAACATTCTCTAGAAGGCTAGGCCGGGATCTGGCATCGGAAAAACGATACCCCAATGGATGTCGTATCCTGGGTCAAATAGCGCGCGCTCTTCCATGTTAGGCGGCGGCATCAATTCCCAGCCATTACGACGCATTGCACGATCACTAACCTGCCTCGTACCGCACCCGCATTTTGCAGCATTGGGCGGGTAATGTCTAAGCCACCATGCATCATCTACCGCAAGGATCACTCCTTGCCTCGCTTCGCACGACTGATGCAGGCAAACAATCCGTTCATATCTCAGGTACGGGAATTCACGCTTTTGCCGTTGTATTCGCGGCCAGAGCGCCGACGCTATCTCAATGCGTTCACGGGTCAGAGGCGACACCGCCCAAAGATCAAACATGGCCGGAATAGGCATCTATAGCGCTTTACCGACCCACACGACGCGGCCGATCAATCCAAAGGCTGATTGCTTCGCTTCATCGGCCAAGTCTATCACGCGATCCTGCCGCTCATAATCCTTGTTGTCGCTCGTCATGAGCACCCGTCGTTCACTCGGGAAGAACAGCCGTTTGACCAACAACTGATCGTCCAGGCGGAGGACGAACACACCATCGACGCGATCCTTGTTGCTCGTATCGACCATGACCAGATCGCCGTCCGCCATGGCAGGGATCATGCTGTCGCCACGCACATTGAAAATCCGCAGCTGGCGCGTGTTACGGAACTGCCGTCGAAGCCACCCTTCCGGAAAACCCAGCGACTCGACGGATTGCCCTGCCTCTATGGCCGCCACCCCATGCCCTGCCGAAACGGCAATGTCGTAGAGCGGCACCAACTGCAATTCAGCCGCCTGCTTTGGTCTCATCTTATCGAGATGGCCGATAGCGCCCCGCGCCACTGCCAATTGCTCCGGGCTCATAGTTCCGGCGACCGCCCCTTGAAGGGTCGCCATCTGCTCCATGCTCAGTCCAGTGGCCAAGGCGATCTTGGATAACCTCTCATGCGTAAGCGGGCTGCTGCCGCTCAGCACGCGCTGCAGGGTCGCGTAAGGAATGCCGGTCTTTTCTGCCGCCTCCTTGTGGGTTCCGAGCGCCGCAACGATGCGACGCACAAGGTCCAGAGACATGCTTTCAGGCACAGCACATCCAAACATCATTTTGATGTTGACAACTCACATGATGTTCAAATAGACATTTCAACATCAAACTGATGTTGGGAAGATCGATGGATTGGCATCCGGAAGACATTAAGGCGGCCATCCGCAAGAAGGGCAGTTCCCTTGCCGAACTGGCACGGCGGGAAGGCATCTCAACCCAAGCATTGTCACTGGCGCTGCAGGCCCGTGTGTCGGCGCGTTGCGAGCTGATCATTGCTGATTTCCTCAACGTCCACCCCAGCAAGATATGGCCGACCCGCTACAAGGCGGACGGCGAAAGAATGGGCTTCTCCCGTGGGAGAGCGGCCGCATGAGTGTCATCTACCATGCAGGACTCGCCCTGTCCTGTTTCCTATACGTTCCTAATGCGGCTCTGGTCAATCGAGTCAAAATGGGACAGTCGCGGGGTGCCTCGCGATGACCGATCAGGGAGGCGCAACATCATATCTGAGTGCGCAGGAGATCGCCGATCTGCGCCTCGCCGGCCTGCCGACG
The DNA here is from genome assembly GCF_037154135.1 of Sphingobium aquiterrae. Lineage (NCBI taxonomy): Bacteria > Pseudomonadati > Pseudomonadota > Alphaproteobacteria > Sphingomonadales > Sphingobiaceae > Sphingobium > Sphingobium aquiterrae. Next base: position 285,531 of record NZ_JBANFL010000002.1, on the reverse strand, counting down.
AGCAAGGCGGGTGTGATCAAGCGCGCCGCACAAGAAAATTGGCCGTTTGTCGCCCGTGAGGCGCGCGGCGGCGGGCGAGCCTATTCAGTCCTCAGACTGCCGGCCGAAGCGCGCTCTGACTTCCTTGCACGGACCGGCAATGCCCTGGACGCCGCAAAGCGTCCGCGCGGCCGACCGGCCGGCTTCGACTTCTTCAGCCTCAACCCGGACGTAGTGGATGCTGTTGACGCTATTCTGGCAAGCCAACGCACGAGCGCTCGCAACGTTGAAAAGCTGTTGAAAGGGCTCGGCCTGCCGGTGCCAGCTTCCCGGCGGACGCTTGAGGTCTTCATCGCCAAGCTCGAACGCGATCGGGAGGTGCTCTACACCGCCACCCGCGATCCCGATCGCTTCAAGAGCAGCTATCGCATGGCGCTCGGCCGGATGGATGCGACCGTTTCCTATGCCCATGAGGTCTGGGAGATCGACACCACCAAGGCGGACGTGATGTGCAAGGATGGCCGTAAGGCGATCCTGGGCATTATCGACCGCTGGAGCCGCCGCGCTCGCTATCAGGTGGTCGAGAGCGAGAGCGCGCAGTCGGTGCGCCGCATCCTGATCGATACGATCCGGGCGTGGGGCGTGATGCCTGCCCGGCTGAAGGTCGACAACGGCTCGGGCTTTATCAACGCCTCGGTCGGCTCCGCGCTGGACCTGCTTGATATCGAGCTGGACCCGTGCCTACCGGGCCACCCGGAAGACAAGCCCTTCGTCGAGCGCCTGTTCGGCACCTTCAACCGGGAGCGCGCCTCCCTGCTCAAGGGCTTCATCGGCCACAATGTCGCGGATGCGCAGAAGCTGCGCGCGAAGGCGAAGAAGGAAACAGGCCGCGCCATCGTGGTGCCGCATATCACGAGCATCGAACTGCAGGCGATCGTCGATGCCTGGATCGACGGCGAATATCACCAGCGCACCCACAGCACGCTGCAATGCTCCCCCATGGAGAAGTGGCAGAGTTCGCCGCAGCCGGCGCGCAGGGCGCCTTCCGAGGATGCGCTGAAGATCGCGCTCTCCGCCTATGTCGGGCCGAAGTCCGTCACCAAGCGCGGCATCCGCTGGAAGAATGGCCGCTACTGGTCGCCCGCGCTGGTCGCCCACATGGGCAAGGAAGTGATGGTCCGCCGCGACGAGGACGATCTGGGCGCCCTGTTCATATTCGATGCGGACGGCCGCTATGTCGATACGGCGGTCAACTTCGAGCGCTCGGGCATGAGCGAGCAGCAATTCGCCCTCGCCGCGCGGCGCCAGATGAATGCGCACATGGCCAATGCCAAGGCGGAACTGCGCGACAAGCAACGCAAATTCTCGATCGACAAGGCGCGGGACGCGCTGCTCCGCGAAGAGGCGGAACGGGCGGGCAAGATCGCGCACCTGCCGATGCCGACCCGTGCCGCCAGCACGCCGACGATCGAGAGCATCAGGAATGCGCCGCAGCCGCAGATGCCAACGCAGGCACAGCTGGACGATGCGATGGTGCGCAGCGCGCCTGTGCCCCGCACCGAACGGACGATCGAACAGAAGGTGGCGGAAGCCGATGCCGTGATCGCCGCCGCCACGCGTGGCGAACGGGTCGAGGCCGACGCCCTGCGCCGTGCCCGGCTCTACGCCCAATCCTCGGAATACAAGGCGGAGAAGATGATCGCCGGCCACTTCGGCGCACCCGCGGCACCCACCCATCACCGTCGATCAGGGGCCGCGTGACGGCCCGCTGAACACCCTTTGCAACCCGTCTTCAGGATCAGGAGGACATATGAGCGACCTTAACACCGAACCCCGACTGCCGCTCGGCGACCGCACCCGGACAGGTCAGGCGCAACTCACCAATATGTCACTGGCGCTGCGCACGCTGATGGATGTGCAGGACGTGCCCCAGCATCAGCCCCGGCTTGCCCTGTTCTATGGCTTTTCCGGCTATGGCAAAACGGTCGCGGCGGCCTTCACCGCCGCCCGCACCGATGCGGTCTACATCTCCGCGCAATCGATCTGGACGCAGCGGTCGATCCTCGAAGCGATCGCGGAAGAGCTGGGCGTCACCAGGCTGGAGCGCACATCGCCCCGCATCCTTCGCCAGATCATCGACCATCTCAACTATGCGCCCCGGCCACTGATCATCGACGAGATGGATCACCTGGTCAAAAAGCAGTCGGTCGAGATCATCCGCGATATTCATGATCACACGTCGGTCGGCATCATGATGATCGGCGAAGAGGGGATGCCGTCCAAGCTGAAGGAATGGGAGCGGTTCGACAACCGTATCCGCTCGGCCACGGCCGCGCAGCCCGCCAGCCTGCAGGATGCCCGCCGCCTCGCCGACCATTATTGCACACGGGTCCAGATCGCCGACGATCTGGTCAAGCTGTTCCAGGATCGCTGCCGGGGCGTGACGCGCCGGATCGTCACCAACCTGACCATCGCCGAACAGGCCGCCCTGGTCGACGGCATGGACGGCATCGATGCCAACTGGTGGGCCACACGGCCGATCGCCACCGGCGACCTTCCCGTCCGGCGCATGAAGGACGCGGCATGATGTCCGTCGACCTTGCCGACAGCGTCGGAAACGAGGCGTCCCGGCTTTGGGACATGCTGCGCCTCGCCGAGCGCCCCGTGGCATTCGGACGGCTCGTGCTCGACCTGAATATCCGTTTGTCCACTGCGTACATGCTTCTGCGCAGCTGGGAGCGGCGTGGTCTGCTCGAACGAACGGTGGTCAAGGCCGGACATCGGGCCGGGCACGAACATTATGCGCCGACGACTCTCGGCAGGACCGTCGTCAACGCGCGGCTTACCGAACCCAGGGCGCCGCGCCCGCCCAGACCGAAACGGGCGGCGGCCGCGCCCAGGCCGAAGCGGGCAGCGATCCAGCCCAGACCCGAACCCGAAATCATGAGGACCAGGCGGGTGCATTACTACGTCACGACGATCAAGCGCCAGTCGGCGGGTCACAAGCGTCTCTGGACGGCGATGCGCGTGCTGCGCACCTTCGATTTGGCGCAGCTCGTGATGGCGGCCGAAGTGAAGCGCGACTTTGCGGCCCGCTATGTGCGGCTGCTGGTGACTGCGGGCTATCTTGCGCCGGTCTGGGCGGACGTGCCGAGCTGGCGGCTCTGCCGCAACAGTGGCCCGCTCTATCCGCAAATGATGCGGCGGTCGAACGCCCGCACGACGACGGCGCTCTACGACCAGAATTGGAAGCGGCCGTTTTCGGTCATGCCTCGGGCCGACATTTTTTTGACCGGGAGCGTTAACCATGACGCTTAACCCTGTTTCGGCCAGTCTTGCCACGAACCTTGAACGCGCCGTCGCAGGATGGGGCACCGACATGCCGGCATGGGTCCGGTTGCTCGCCACCGCCTGCGACGCCACCAATCAGCGTATCGCCGGCGAGCGGCTCGACGCCTCATCGGCCTATGTCTCGCGCCTGATCAACAACCGTTACCCCGGCGACATGCGCGAGGCGGAGATGAAGGTCCGGCGCGTCTTTGGCGGCGAGGATGTCCATTGCCCGATCTACGGCGCGATCCCGCTCTCCAGCTGCATCCGTGCCCGCCGTCGCAAGACGCCGCCCCGCAATCCTGCCCATCATGAGCATGACCGGGCCTGCCCGGCATGCCCGAACAATAGCGATGGAGGGCGGCCATGATCCGCGCCACCATCACCGCGACGATGCAGTTTGCACGCCGCTGGTTTGCCGAGCCCGATCATCTCGTCCCCGGCGAACCGGAAATCGGCCTTGCCCTTCGGCAGGCGGCGATCGCGCTGCCCGCGCTGATCCTGCTCGCCACCCTTGTCCTGGGATTGCTCCCATGACGGCGCCCCGCACCGACTACCGGGCGATCCAGGCCGAGCGTGGATATGTCGTCCTCTACCGCCAGCAGGAAAGCAACCACTGCCCCGGCTGCGGCGGCAGCGCGTGGCACGTCGGCCGGCTGACCGCCGAGTGCGCCAGCTGCGCGACGGCGATCCCGCTCATTTCACCCCAGCTCCCCACCATCACCACCACGGAAGGATAGTTTCATGGCCGTTTCACGCCGTAAGGCACCCAAGCAGCAGGCACCGCAGACGATCGAAGAGGCCACGGCCCTGATCGCCAAATATCGCGACTTCGCCGATGTCATCGACATGGTCAGATCAGACGCCGCCACGGCTATCGCGAAGATCGAGACGGCGCGGGACGAGACGATCACGCCGCTCGACGTCGACCTGAAGGCATGGTTCCGCCAGCTCCGGGCATGGTGGGGCGTCGCCGCGCCCGAGCTGACGGAAGGCAAGCGCAAGTCGATCGAACTGTGCGGCTGCATCATCGGCGAACGCAAGACGACACCGGCCCTGAAGCACGACGGCATCACGGCCGAGCAGCTGATCGAAGATCTGGGCGATATCGGCGCCGATGGCCTGCTCAGCATCAAGCTCAAACTCGACAAGCAAGCCTGCATCCGCGCGATCGGCGCCGGTGATGAGCTGGGCCAGCTGCTCCTGTGGCTCGGCGCGCGGCGCGAGCAGAAGGAGGAATTCTTCATCGATACCGCGCCGAAGAAGGACGCCAGCCCCGAGGTGGTCGATGTCGAGGAGGCAGCGGAATGACACTGCTTGCCGAGATCGACGCTTTCCTGCGTGAGACCGGGATGAGTTCCACCGAATTCGGGAAGGCTGCGGTCAACGATTACAGCTTCGTCCGTGCATACCGTTCGGAGAAAATCCGGGTGGGCAACCATCGCGCGGCACGTGTGCGTGCTTTCATGGAGGGAAAAGGCTTCAATGCCCGACCGGGGTCGGGCGAAGCGCCTATGGCCATCCGGCGCCCGGATCGCCTGCGGGAAGGCCGGCCAACGGTGGATCAGGTCGGCCCGGCACCGTTCCTTCCCATTCGTACCCTGCATGCTGACCACGGCCCAATCGCCAACGCGATCGAGGTCGAGGCGCGGCGCCTCCATGTCCCGCTCTCAACCTTCCTCTCGGAGCTGGTCTCCAAAGGCTGGGCAGCACACGTCTCTATCCAGGAGAATTCACTATGAGTGAAGCCAAAGGTCATTTCGTTCGCGCGAAGGGGGTGACTCTGCCGGTCGGCGGCGCTTTGGGAAGCGTGGATGCCAGCGGGATCAGCTTCGCCGCCAAAGATGGCAGCATCTACATCAGTATCACCGACGGCGGCGATGGCCTCACGGTCTGCCTGCAAGGCGACATGATCGACCATGTCGCGGGCATGTTCGCCGATATGGTCTTTGTGGCCAATGCCGACGACATCGCCGCCAATGTCGGACCGACCCTCCAGTGAGCGACTTTGTCATGCTCTACTGGGATCGCGGGGAGGCGAAGGTCAAATCCTACGCTACCGCCTCCAGCGCTAAGGGCACCGTCATCCGCGTCGAGATCGAGGTGACGGATCGCTTCGCCCTGGAGCGCATTCTTGGCCAGCTCCATGAGGCGAAGCATCCGCCCAAGCCCAAGCCTGAACCCAAGGCCACTCTATTGGCGCTCACGGACGGAACATGCCGTGCCCTGCCAGCGCCTCCTCTCGGCCTCCCTTTCTACGGAGACGACAAATGACGCCCGCCATGAAGAAGACGCTGGACGCATTCCTGGCCTACCATAGCGCGCATAACATCGCACCGACCTTTGCCGAGCTATGCACGCTCCTCGGCTACAGCCCCCGATCGAAGGGCAGCGTCTATCAGCACCTGTGCAAGCTGGTCGATCGCGGCCACCTCGTGCGCCTGCCCGGCCGGGACCGCGCCTATGCCCCTGCGCGCGCCCTGGACCTGTCCGCCGTGCCGCTCGGCGACCTGAAGGCCGAACTCCAGCGCCGGGAGACCATCCGTGGCTAAGACGGCACCCACCCATGCCGAGCGCGCCCGCAAGGCGACCAACGCTGACATCAGCCGGATGAAGCTGATGCGCGCGGTGCGCGCGGCGTGCAGGCGTCTTGGGATCGACGACGATGCCCGCAAGGATATCCAGGCCGAGCAGATCAAGAAGGCCAGCATGAGCGACATGTCGATCGGCGAGCTGGGCAAGCTGCTCGACCATCTCAACCGGGACTGGAAGGGGCCGATGGGCCACCGCGCCCATCTCGGCAAGATCAAGGCGCTGTGGTGGAGCCTTTACTGGCTCGGCGCCATAGACGATCCGGGCGAGCGGCCGATCAGCAGCTTCGTCCAGCGCCAGACCGGCATCAGCGCCCTCAACTTCCTGGACCATCGCAAGGCAGCATCGGTGATCGAGGCGCTTAAAAGCTGGGCCGCGCGCGAAGGCGTGTCCTGGCACACGCCGGAGCAGGAGGCCGACTATGCAGCGCATGCACCCGACCTGGACCCGACGCATTATGATCGCTTCGCCGTGCTGGAAGCCCTAGAGCGCAAGCTGAAGGCGAAAGGCATGATGTTCGGCAGCTATGTCGACTATCTGCGCAGCGCGCTGCGCCTCGTGCCCAACCATCATTACTGGACGACGGCCGAGCTGGACGCCGGCATCCGCCTGCTCGGCCGGAAGCATCGCCGTGCTATGGGCAAAGGCGAAAGCTGATGAAACGCCGCCCCTCCTACAGATTGGAGGATTTGCCGATCCCCGCTGATGTGAAGCCCGGCAAGGGCTGGTCGCCAGCCATGTGGGAAATGGCGGATCATATCGGCGCCTATGCGGTATTGCAGATATGCGAGGAGTTCGGTGGCCAGACGATTTATATTTCGGTCGATCCGACCAGAAATGTCCTTCGCGAACTGATCGGCCCGGAGAAGGCCGCGATCATCAGCCATGTTTACGGCCGGGAAAAATTCCCGATGCCTACCGGAAACGCAGCACTCTATCGCGCGCGACGCGCCGGCATCGTCGCTCTTGTGCGACAACGAAAAATAACGGTAAGCGAAGGCGCTGCGATCGTGCGATGTAACCGCAGCCTCATGTCGAAGCTCGTCAATCAGACGGACGAGGGAGTGGATACGCGTCCCGTGTCCCTGCCCAGGGCAAAACACGATCCTCGCCAGCTCGATATGTTCGCCGACGACAGCTGCGAAGCTGAGGGAGTCCACTGAAACACTCCTGATAGCGGGCGCCAGCACAATCAATTTGCACCCCTATTGAACTGCCATCGGGGTGCATCTTGTCCGTCCATCAGCATAGCCGGAAGCGGGGGTAATCCATGCCCGCTTGGTTCGGCATCATCAACGATTTGTGGCCTATCGCCACGACCATCACCCCCCTCATCCTGACCGCAGGCTTTCTCTGGCTGCGCACGAAATTCCCCACGAAGGAAGATTTCGACCGCCTCGTCACGAAGGTCGACGCGATCGACGAAGAGCAGATCAAATGCACCACCAGGCTGGATAATATCGCCGCCGATCTGGACGACCCGCCGACGCGCGTCGACCTGCTGGAGCAGATGGCCAAAATCTCGGGGCGGATGAGCGGCGTCGAGCAGCAATGCAGCGGCCTGCGCGATCGCCTCAACACCGCAAATGATCTGCTGCAGATCATTATTGATCGCGGGCTGGCGAAATGATCCATCCCGCCATCGTTCCTCTCATTCGTCGCGCCATCCTCGACCTGCTGAATGACGTCGGTGGCGAGCAGAATGACGACTATATCTCCATCCTGCTCAACGAATTGGATCACCGCGTCGCCCGCCGGGACGTCGCCGATCAGATGGACTGGCTCGCCGAGCAAGGGTTGATAGAGGTTTCCGGCCTCGGCCCCTACAAGGTCGGCCGTATCCTGAAGGATGGGCGCGATGCTGCCGAAGGGCGGCTCGTTATCGATGGTGTCTGGCGCCACAAGACGGGGGACTGACCCTTGGCCCGCCGCTCCTCCATCGACCAGCTCGACCCCGCCATTCGCCTTGAAGTAGACGCTGCGATCAAGCGCGGTGTGACCATCGATAAGATTGTCGATATGTTGCATTCGCTGGGCGAGGATGTCAGCCGTTCCGCCGTCGGCCGATACTCCAAGCACTATGCACAGTTCGCGGCACGGCAGCGTGACATGATGTCCGTGGCCGAAGCGTTCGGACGCGAATTTGGCGCCAGCGACAACAGCCAGGGCAAGCTGCTGATCCAGCTGATCACCAGCATCGCTGCCCGCGCCGCCATGTCCCGCAGTGACGATGACGAGATCGGCGCGCAGGAACTGTCCTATCTCGCCCGGTCCGTGAAGGACATCGTGTTGGCCGCTAAGACCGATGCCGATCGCGACGCAAAAATCCGCGAGGAAGCCGCGAAGGAAGCCATGCGCAAGGCGGCGTCGATTGCGGAGAACGCCGCGCGCTCGGCCGGCGCCAGCGAAGCCACGATCGACATCGTCAAGCGCCGAATTCTGGGGCTCGACTGATGATGCTGCGCATCGTCGCCGGAGCCGGACACGCCACCCCCTGTCAAATCCTGATGACCGCGATCGACGTTGCGCGCGAAGCGAAGCGGCGCGGTATCGGCGTCCTGTCGATCCGGTCCAGCCACAGCCGGGGCTCTTCATCCCGTTATGTCTGGATGGCCGACAAGTCCGGCCGGCGCTGGCTCGTGCGCGTGTCCAACCATCGCAGGCCACCAGCCCCGCACAAGGACATGCCCAATATCGAGCTGGTGACGCTCGACGGCGTTTCAGGGATGCCGGAACTTTGTGCCTGGTTGGATACCATCGCAGCCGGCGATGCGCTGTGGACCGATCCGGTCAATCACGAAGCCCGCCGCAAGGAACGGCGCGAAGCGCGGCGAGGCCGCCCATGACGACCAGTGCCATTGATGACCTGAAGGTTCTGCTGAAATATCAGGCGTCCGCGATCGCGCTGTCGGCCGAGCACATGCTGCTCGTTATCGAGAAGTCGCGGCGCACCGGCATCACTTATGGCTTTGCCGCCGATGCGGTGCTGACCGCCGCGCCCGCCGTCCGGCCCGAAAACGTCTATTACATCGCCTATAATCTCGACATGACGCGGGAGTTCATCGGCTATTGCGCCGATTTTGCCAAGGCGTTCGACGAGGTTGCCAGCGACGCCTCCGAATTCCTGTTCGACGACGGGTCCGAAAAGGGCGTCAAGGCGCTCCGCATCGACTTCCCCTCGGGCAAGGCCATCATCGCCCTGTCGTCCAAGCCCCGCAGCCTGCGCGGTATGCAGGGCAAGGTGCTTATCGACGAAGCGGCCTTCCATGACGCCCTGGACGAACTTCTGAAGGCCGCAATGGCCTTGACCATGTGGGGCAGCCACGTGGTGGTCATCTCGACGCATGACGGCGCGGACAACCCCTTCAACGAACTGGTCGAGGATATCCGGGCCGGCAAGAAGGAAGGGCATGTCATGCGCCTTACCCTCGTCGATGCCCTGGCGGACGGCCTCTACAAGCGTATCTGCCTGCGAACGGGCGTCGAATGGACACCAGAGGGTGAGAGGGCCTGGGAAGCCTCCCTGCGCAAGCGCTACGGCACCGCCGCCGAGGAAGAGCTGGACGTGGTGCCGTCCATGGGTTCTGGCACCTATCTCTCCCGCGCAGTGATCAAACAAGCCATGTCGGCCGATCTGCCTGTGATCCGCCTGACATGCCCGGCCGGCTTCGAACTGAAGAGCGACGAGTTCCGTCAGGATTTCGTGCGGGAGTTTCTGGAAGAAGAGGTGCGGCCCTGGATCAGGGAATTCGCGCCGAACCGCCGCAGCTTCTTCGGCCAGGACTTCGCGCGCACGGGCGACGTCTCGCCGATCGCGGTCGGCCAGCATGACGACAACACCCGGCTGATCTGCCGCTTCATCCTGGAAATGCGGAATGTGCCGTTCCGCGAGCAGGAGTTCGTCCTCAACTGGCTGATCGCACGGATGCCCAATTTCTGTGCAGGAAAGATGGACGCACGCGGCAACGGCTCGTCGCTGGCCGAGTTCGCCCAGCAGCGCTGGGGCTTCGACCGCATCGAAGCCGTCCAGGCCAGCGACAAGACCTATCTTGCCTTCATGCCCAAGCTCAAGGCCGGCATCGAGGACCGCACGCTCATCATCCCGGCCGACGAAGGGACGCTGGAAGATCTGCGGATGGTCAAGCTGGTCAAGGGCGTTCCCAAGATCCCCGACCGCTCCGTCATGTCCAAGGCGGACGGCGCCAAGGGCCAGCGCCACGGCGATAACGCGATCGCCCTCATGCACCTGGTCTCGGCCGCAGACGAGGATTTCGGGCCGATGGAAGTCCACACCACCGGCATCACCCGCATCACAGCCCCGGAAATGACCATCCGAAACATCGGCTTCGGCACGGTCGGCCGGGCACATCAAGGGATTGGTTTCTGATGAACGACTATCGACTGCTGCCCTATCAACTCGACGCGGTCCTGCAGAGCCGCGCCAGCAATCTTCTGGTGCTTGCCCATGCGCGTCGCATCGGCGCCACCTATCCCTTCGCCTGCGATGCGGTCGACACCGTCGTCTCGACGCTGGCGAACACATATTTTTATGTGAACACTCTTGCGAGGGGACGGGTATTCCTAATGGAATGCTGTGTGCTCGCCGAGATGAACCATGGCGCCCGGCTCGCTGTTGAACCTGTATCCATCGGAGAGGGCGACGAACCTTCGGTCCAATGCTGGATGGTGCAGTTTCCGGGTGGCGGCATCATTTACGCGGTCCCGCCGATGCCATCCTTGCTGCGCACGGCCAACGGCCCGATCGTGATCGACGATGCGGCATGGGTGCCCAACCTGTCTCACCTGATCGCGCCAGCTCTGGCTGCCACCGCCTACGGCGCCCGCGTCGTCGTCATCTCCGCCCTGCCCAAAAAACCGGGAAATGCATTCATGGCGCTGCTCGCTGACGTCCAGGCCGGACGAAAAGCCGGTGTTGCCCAGATGGTGACATTATCGGATGCGGTGACAGGCGGGCTCTATCGCCGGATCTGCGAGATCATGGGTGTCGAATACACCGCCACTGGCGAAGCCAGTTGGGAAGCCCGTCAGCGGCAGGCTTATGGCATGGAAGCCGCATCCGATCTGGATCTGGTGATCTGACATGGCTCGCCTGCCCAAACCCTATAGCGCCGGCACACGCCGATCGACGGCCTCCCCGCCCGCCATCCTGACGACGGAAATCGCGTCCACGCGCGACGGGCGCGACATTACCCAGCCATGGGTGCGCGGACTGCGCGAAGCCCGCGACCCGCTGCTCCGTACCTCGGTCGATTGGGGCGCCTATAATGAGGTGCTGCGCGACGATCAGGTCTTCAGCTGCATGCAACAGCGCATCGGCGCCGTGGTCTCTCGTGACTGGGAGGTCATCCCCGGTGACGACGATGATCCGCGCGCCGAGGCCGCTGCTGAGGGCATGAACGCGACAATCAAGCGCATCGGGTGGGACCGGATCACGCGCAAGATGCTCTACGGCAGCTTCTACGGCTACGCCGTGGCGGAAATGTTCTGGGAGAGCGGCCCGGCGCTATTCGATTTCGCCAACGCCAAGGTGCGCAACGCCCGTCGCTTCCGTTTCGACGACGAAGACCAGTTGCGGATGCTCACCCCGTCGAACATGCGGGGCGAAATCCTGCCGCCCCAGAAATTCTGGGTCCATTCCGTGGGCGGGCCGGATGACGACGAACCCTATGGCATGGGGCTGGCCCACTGGCTCTACTGGCCGGTGCTGTTCAAGCGCAATGGCATGCGGTTCTGGAATATCTTCCTGGACAAGTTCGGCATGCCGACGGCGAAGGGCACATATCCGCGCGGCGCAACGGATAACGACATTCGCAGCCTTCTTGGCGCGCTGCAGGCGATCGCCACCGATAGCGGCTTCGTCGTGCCCGAGGGCATGGCGGTGGAACTGCTCAGCGCTGCCCGCTCCGGCGTCGGCGATTACCGTGAACTGTGCGCCTATATGGACGCCGCGATCGCCAAGGTCATCCTGTCGCAGACGATGACCACGGACAATGGCTCCAGCCGGTCTCAGGGCGAGGTCCATGCCGATGTGAAGCTGGAGGTTATCAAGTCCGACGCGGATCTGCTGACCGACAGCTTCACCCAAGGCCCCGCGCGCTGGTGGACGGACTGGAATTTCGGCACCGATGTTGCCGCGCCGATCGTGCGCCGCGTTGTCGAGGAAGAGGCCGACCTGAAGGCGCAGGCGGAGACCGACGCCATCCACGAGCGAGCGGGATGGGTCCGCACGGTTGATAGCTTCAAGGAGACATATGGCGAGGGCTATGTGCGCCGAGATGACAAGGACGCGCCTTCGGGATCGATGCCCACCGCGCCAACCCCAGCCAACTCCAAATCCCCGCCCGATCCCGCCAACGATCCTGCCCCAGCCGTCGATCCGGCCAAGGCGACAGAGGAAGGGACGGCACCCACAAGGCGGGCTGTCAGCTTCGCCGCCGACGATCCCCGGCCGCTCTATGTCTTCCGTCCGCTGCTGAATGCCAGCGAGGTACTGGATTGGGCGCGGGAGCAGGGCTTTACGTCCACCATGCCCGCCGAGGAACTGCACACCACCGTCACCTATTCGAAGCGGCCGGTGAACTGGTTTGCCATGGGCCAGTTCGGCTCCAACTATGGCGAGTTGATCGTAGGACCGGGCGGTCCGCGTCTTGTCGAGCAACTCGGCAGCGAGGGCGCGATCGCGCTGCTCTTCCAGTCCCCCGATCTGCAATGGCGTCACCGAGAAATGGTGGAGGCCGGCGCAAGCTGGGACTATCGCAGCTACATACCCCATATCACCCTCACCTATGAGGGGGCCGACCTCGATCTTGCCGCGATCCAGCCCTATCAGGGCCGCCTTGTCTTCGGGCCGGAGACCTTCGAAGCCATCCAGGATGGCTGGCACGAGACGATCGCCGAGGCGAAGCCCGCGAGCTTCGCGGAAGGTGATGGCCATGACGATGCCGATAGCATCGTCGATCGCATGATCGCCGAGGACGGCTATCGCGTCGCCGATGCCATGACCGGCACGATCTTAGACCGCCTGATGTCTGCGGACAGCGAGATCTCCGCGCGCGCCATCCTTGCTGATGCCCTGGGCACCATGGACGAGACCCCACTCAAGCAGGCCTTGGAGCGCGCCGGCTTCGCCATCCAGCTGAAATCCGCATCTCAGGATGCCGGCAATGAGGAGCTGCGCTGATGCTTATGACGCAGGAGGAGCGCGAGAAGTTCTACGACGATGAAATCGCGCCAGCACTTCTCGCATTGTCCAAGCGGTGCAACGAGGCTGGTTTATCCTTTCTGGCCGGGGTCGAATGGGCACCTGGAGAGAGTGGAACCACGGTCCATTTCGTTCCTGAACACGGCGGGCAGCTTGACCGCGCCTATGTGGCGCTGCGTGCTGGAAACAATGTCGACAGCTTGATCATGCACATCATGAAGCAAGCGGGGCAAACGGGTCATTCTTCAATGTGCCTGACCCTGCTAGGCGTGCCTCATAGCCCCAACGGGTCTGAGGATGGCTGACAACCTCGGCTATTCCATCTTCCTTGAACCGACTGACGTCGTCCGCGCCTTCCAGCAGCGTGGCGAACTGCGGCCGACCGTCCGTTGGTCGGAGATGATGCATGATAATCATGCCGTCGCCTTCACCGCCGCCAAGGTCGCTCGCCTCGATCTGCTCCGCACCCTCCAGACGTCGATCGGCGACATGCTGGCCAATGGCGGCACCTATGAGGAATGGAAATCGGGTATCCTGCCCGACCTTCAGAAGGCCGGATGGTGGGGCGCTGTCCGCAATCGCGAGTTGACCGGTACTGACGCTACCGTGCTGGTGGGCGACCGCCGCCTGCGCAACATCTACAATACCAACGTCCGCATGAGCCTTGCGGCCGGACACTGGGCACGCATCCAGCGCCAGAAGAACGAATTTCCCTATCTCCGCTATGTGCCGTCAACGTCGGAACATAAGCGTCGGCTCCATAAGGAGTGGTATGGCGTCATCCTGCCGGTCGACCATCCATGGTGGCAGACGCATTTTCCGCCCAATGGCTGGCAGTGCAAATGTGGCTTCGAACAGGTCAGCGAGCGCCGCATGCGGCGCATGGGCTGGACTGTCACACCCGACGATCAGATACCGGACGGACCGCCGCGCATTTTCTACCCGGCCGGCGCCACCGATCCGATCACTGTGCCCGCCGGTATCGATCCCGGCTTCGGATACAATCCCGGCACGGCACATCTTCACGCGCTTGCGGACAAGGTCAGCAACTCCATCACCCAGGCAGCCGATGCAGGGCTGATCGACGCCGCCCAGGCCACCTTGCGGGAGTTGATCGACAGCCCTGCATTCGAGCAGTTCCTATCTGTTCCTCAACCATCCTTCCCAGTCATGGTGCTGGGCGACGATATGCGTGGGGCGATCGGCGCGACGGCCCGCGTCGCAGTCATCTCGGACGAGACGCTGGCCAAGCAGATCATCAAGCGCGCCGACCTGCCCACGGCGATCTATCGCGAGCTTCCCGACCTTCCCCAGCGCGCCGACATCATTGCGCGGGACGGTGACAACGTGCTGATCTTCGCGCGGTCGGGTGATGGCCTCTGGACGGTAGCGGTGTTGAAGCGCACCGCCAGCGGCAACGGCCTCTTCGTGCAAAGCGTCCGACAGCAGAATGAGCGCTCCCTCCGCCGCCTGCTGAAGGATACGGAGATCATCGTTGATCGGCGGTAGGGAAATGCGATGCGCGGCGGGGACTTGCATCCCCCGCATGGCGCTCCGTTGCCCCGTTGGGCAGCGTGCTACGGCCGCAAGGTTCACCGTGTCGCGCGCATCGCTTCACCTTCATAGCGCTTCGGGCGTCATTATTCAATTTCCCGCCGAAAGGCGGGGGATGGGGCGCGCCAACGCCCCAAGCCGACGGTCTCGACCCGTCACGTCCTGGCCGGCCATAGCCAGACCCATCCCGCCGTCCGGTCCCGGACAGTTGGAACGTATAGAGAACAATGTGACAGAGTCGAGCCCTCGTACACGGACGCTGAATGCGCCCTGCAACACCCCTGAAATCTTCTTACAGCCCGTCGATCCGGTGCATCCCGTCGCCCCTTATATTGGCGGCAAGCGCAACCTGGCAAAGCGCATCATTTCCCGGATCGCGACGATACCCCATCGTACTTATGCTGAAGTGTTCGTGGGCATGGGCGGCGTCTTCTTCCGCCGGGATGCCCGCCCCCAAACGGAGGTAATCAATGACTGGTCGGAGGACGTTTCAACCTTCTTCCGCGTGCTTCAGCATCACTATATCGCCTTCCTGGAGATGATACGGTTTCAGGTGTCGTCACGGGCCGGCTTCGAGAAGCTGCTGGCGCAAGACCCCAGCACGCTCACCGACCTGCAGAGGTCGGCCCGGTTCCTGTATCTCCAGCGTCTCGCTTTCGGCGGCAAGGTCGCCGGTCGTTCATTTGGCGTCTCCCCCACCAACAGGGCTCGCTTCGACGTGACGCGACTCGGACCGATGCTGGAAGCGATCCACGAACGCATAGCGCCAGTGACGATCGAGCGACTTCACTGGTCCGACTTCCTTAGTCGCTATGATCGTCCCGGCACGCTGTTCTACCTCGACCCCCCATATTTTGGCAGCGAAGGAGACTATGGGAAGGCGCTCTTCTCGCGCGATGAATTCGCTCAGATGGCGACCCAACTGGCCTCCCTGAAGGGCCGCTTTCTGCTGAGCCTGAATGACCGTTCTGAGGTCCGCGACATCTTCGGCGACTTCGCTATTGAGAGCGTCCCGACGACCTATTCGTTGCCCGGAAATCACGCCGCCCAACGGGTCCAAGAACTGATCATTTCGAGTGCCCGATCAGTTGACGGTTGAGTTTACAGTTCGGTTTCCAGATTTCGCCCCTTTTGCGCTTCGGCGCGGGGGGCGAAAGCCGCAGAAAACCGCCATTTTTCGGGAAGTGTAAAGTGGTAGTGAAAAGAAGTGTAAAGTGGCCACGGAAAACCGCCATTTTTTGGCTGGTGAATGGCCTCTTCAGCCCACTTTCAACGCGATTTGCGAAAATAACTCATCCGCCACGACGCCGCCCGTCGAAACCCGCGAAAACGCCCATTTTTGGGGAGTTCTATCCCGATACGTCCCGGCAGCAGCCCCGCATATCCCGCATATTCGAACTGTATAATTAATAGCGCGGCACATCGAGGGCTTTCTGAAGGAAACCGGCATGCCCGCCACGCGCTTCGGGCGGAACGCGGTGCGCGACCCGCGACTCGTGCTCGACATGCGCAACGGGCGGGAGCCGGGCGAGCGGATGATCCGCCGGGTCCGGCATTATATCGCCACACAGCGCGAGGGGGCGGGCCGATGATGATGGCGATCAGGCGCAACCCCCACAGCCGGTTGCTGCACGCCCTGCTCGCCATGGCGGGCGCGGACGCCAGTATCGCGCAGGCGCGCAGCGAACCATGGGCCAGCATCACCTTCCAGGGCGCACGGCACCTGCTGTCCCTGCGCCTGTGCGGCACGGACGCACACCGGCGCGCGGCGGACATGGCCGAGGCGCTGCCGGAGGCGGAGTTCCGCATCCCGGGGCATATCGTCGCCGACATCGCGGTGGACGAGCGATCGCTGGGCTATGAGGAGGACGGCACGCCCTGGGCGATGCTGGAATTATCGGCCCTGACGATCGAAGACTGGTAGGGCGGCGGTGGACGGGTGCGGGCGATCCGTCCTAGCGGGCGCGCGCCGTCATCTTCTGCAGCGTGCCGAGCGCCGCCCGCAACGCTTCATCCACATCGGCGTCGACGCTGTCCTTGACCGGCACCGGCGGCGCGGGCGGGATATGGGCAAGCACCACCGGGCGGGCGGGTGCGACCGGCACGGGATCGGCACGGGGCGCGGGCATGGGGACGGGCGTGCTGGCGGCCCGCAGGCTGAGGCCGCGTTCGAATCGGTCGGCCAGTTCGGTAACGGACAGCCCCTCAAGCGAGGGGCGCCCCATCGGGCGCGGGCTGGAGACCAGTTGCGGCGCGGGCCGCCGGATCACGGCAGCCGCCGCGACGGCCGCTTCCCGGACCAGGGCGGCGTCGTCCAAAGGCTCGGGCGCCTGCGGCATCCGATAATCCTGTGTCGCCATGTCGGGCAGATCGGCCTGCGGGGTGGGCGCGACGGGTTCCGTCACGTCGTCCGGCCGATCCTGGGTCACAGGCGATGGCGCCTTGCCGACCAGATCGACCAGGCCAAGATCGCGCACCGCGAAGATCGGCTGACGCGCAGGCGCATCGGGGTGCGCATCCTGCCGGCGCAGGCTGGGCACGCCATCGTCCACATGCCGCCGGCGACCAAGGCCGGTGAGCTTCGAAAAAGCAAATCCCATGGTTCCACTCCCCTTGTTCGATCCGTTCGCATGGCCGGGCTGCACCGTGACCAGCGCCACCCCCATCGCCACGCCGCCGGCCACGCCGGCAAGAAGCAGCCGCGCGGTCAGCCCATAGGGCGGCGCGGCGGCCGGCAGCATGTCCGCAAGGCCGGTCAACGCCATGCCATGTTCGATGATGCCGACCGGCACGGTCGCGGCGGCTATCGCGCCGCCGATGCCGGCAAGCCCGGCCATCAGATGCGTGGCGCTCAGCCGCTTGTGCATCCGCCGCGTCCTCATGCCGCGCGCGCCCGGCGATCGCCCTGCAGCAGGCGCGCATAGACGGGGGCATAGCGCAGGATGTTCGACGCCCAGTTGCGTTCCGCCTCGACAAAGGCGCGGGCGATGGCGCGGCGCGCATCCCAGCCGCCGCGATCGGCGAGCAGCCCGGCAAGCGCATCGGCAATGGCCTGCGGATCGTCCGGCGGGAACAGCGTGCCCGTCACCCCATGCGCGATCAGTTCGCGATGGCCGCCGACGGAGGATGCCGCGACCAGCCGGCCCTGCGCCATCGCCTCCAGCGGCTTCAGCGGCGTCACCAGATCGGTGAGGCGCATCGCCTTGCGCGGATAGGCGAGGATGTCGATCAGGCTGTAATATTTCTCCACCTCGCCATGCGGCACGCGTCCGGCGAAGACGATATGATCGGCGACTGGAGACGCCGCCGCCTGCGCCCGCAGCGCCGAATCGCACGGGCCGCCGCCGACCAGCAGCAATTTGGCCGTGGGGCGCATCGCCACCAGCGCGGGCATGGCGGCGATCAGGTCGTCCAGCCCCTCATAATCGTAGAAGCTGCCGATGAAGCCGATGATCTCCGCGTCGCCCAGCCCCAGGAAGCGGGCGAGCGCGGTGTCGGGCGGCAGCGGTGTGCCGAACATCTCCATGTCGACGCCATTGGGCGACACGACGATCTTGTCCGCGTCGATGCCGCGCGCGACCAGATCGCCCTTCAGCCCTTCGCAGATCACCGCCACTGCATTGGCCGCGCGCACGGCATGGCTTTCCAGCTGGCGGGTCAGCCAATAGCGGGCGCTGCCTTCCGTGCCGGTGCCGTTGCCGACGGCGGCATCTTCCCAGAAGGCGCGAATCTCGTATATCACCGGGATGCCATGGCGGCGCGCGACACGCTGCGCGGCAACGGCGTTGAGCACCGGCGAATGGGCATGGATGATGTCGGGCCGCCAGTCGCGCACCAGCGCTTCGATGGCGTCGGCCATGGCGCCGATTTCCTTCCACTCGCGCAGCACGCCGCTGCCGGCGCTCAATGCGCCCGGCGTGCGGTGGAAGGTGAGGCCGTCGATCGTCTCGACCGCCGGTCCCTTCGCCAGATGCCGCCGGCCGGTGAGCCCGCGCACCTCCCATCCCTGCGCCAACTGCGCCCGAAGGATCGCACGCGTGCGGAAGGTATAGCCGCTGTGGAGCGGCAGGCTGTGATCGAGGATGTGCAGAACCCGCGTCATGACGGGCCTATCTCTGCCGCAAAAGGATTAACGCCGCGTCAACCCCGATCGGTTAAGCCGCGTCCTTGGGTAGATTCTATCCGCTGCGCGAATGGGCATGGGCAGGCCCTATCCGGCGTGCGGACGGGCGTGGGCGGGAAAGGAGGCCAGCAGGACGGATGATCGACGGCTTTTCCCTGCTGCTGAGCCATGTGCTCGTGCTGATCGTCTTCTGGCGGCTGCTCTCCCGCCCGGACCTCGACCGGGAGGACGGCGATGCGTGACCTGTTCTTCATGGCCTTTCTGGGCGCCTTCTTCGCCATGGGGTTGCGGCGGTCTTTCCTGTTCGTGCTGGTCTATGCCTATATCGACATCGTATCGCCCCAGCGCCTGTCCTATATTCTGCTGAACAGCATCCCGATTTCGGCCATCGCCTTTGCCGCGGCGGCAGGCGGATGGCTGTTGCTGGACGACAAGAGCAACAGCCGCTTTTCCGTGCGACAGCTGCTGATGCTGATCCTGATGGCCTGGTGCGCATGGACCACGGCCCATGCGGATTTCCCCGTCAACGCGGCGTCGAAGTGGAACTGGGTCTGGCGGGCGATGATCTTCGCGGTCTTCCTGCCGCTCACCCTGCGCACCAGGTTGCGGATCGAGGCGCTGGCGCTGGTGATGATCCTGTGCGCCAGCTCCATCATCGTCACCGGCGGGATCAAGACGATCCTGTCGGGCGGCGGCTATGGCGTGCTCAACCTGATGATCGACGACAATACCGGCCTCTATGAAGGGTCGACCATCTCCATGGTGTCGGTCGCGATCATCCCGCTGATCCTGTGGCTGGCGAACCATGGCACGATCTTTCCGCCCGAGCGGCGGGTAACGCTGTTCGCCTGGGCGCTGTGCTTTGCCTGCCTGCTGATCCCCATCGGCACGCAGGCGCGCACCGGGCTCATCTGTATCCTGCTGCTCGCAGGGCTGTCCATCCTGCACATGAAGCGGCGCATCCTCTATGGGTCGCTGATCGTGCTGGCGGGGCTGGCGGCCATCCCCTTCCTGCCCACGAGCTTCACCCAGCGGATGGAGACCATCCAGAACCACCAGTCGGACGAAAGCGCCTCCACCCGCATCGCCGTGTGGAACTGGACGCTGGACTATGTGAAGGCCAAGCCCACGGGCGGCGGTTTCGACGCTTATCTCGGCAACAGCTTCCGCTATGAGGCGGTGAAGTCCGTCACCGACGGCGGCGGCACGCGGATGGAAACCGAAACCATCGTCGACAAGGGCCGCGCCTTCCACAGCGCCTATTTCGAGATGCTGGGGGAACAGGGCTATCCCGGCTTCCTGCTCTGGGCGCTGATCCATGGCATTTCGCTGGCCCGCACCGAATGGATCAGGCGCCATTACCGCAAGGATGCGCGACCCGACCATGCATGGATAGCGCCGCTGGCGACGGCGTTACAGCAGGGGCACCTGGTCTATCTGGTCGGCGCGCTGTTCGTCGGCATCGCCTATCAGCCCTTCGTCTTCATGCTGATGGCGCTGCAAATCGGGCTCGACACCTATCTCACCCGCAAGCGCCGAGCCGAAGGGATCGCGCCCTTCATGGCGCAGCGCGCGTCCGCCGCGTAAAGGCAGGCATCGGCGGAACACCCGGCGCGGAAGGGGGTTCTTCCGGCACATGGCGACGGGGATCGCGCCCATGCCGGGGACAGGCAGAGATTATGGTGCGGGGGGCTTCGCCTGCCGCGCGTAACCCGCTACCTGTCTCAACCATGGGTGCGGGCCGATCGCCCTTCTCCATCAGCGGCCGGGGGGAGACCCCGCCTGCCGCCGCCTGACACTGCAAGAAGGATCACAATGGCTGCCGACAAGAAAGACGTGCTGAGCGGGCTGGACGTCAGGGTGAAGCCCATTTCGTTTCGCGACATGATCGAGACGACGGTGAACTGGCTCACCGTCCATTCCACGCAGATCCTGCTGGCGGCCGCCGCGGGCGTCTTCATCTATCTGCTGCTGGCGGCGGCGCGCCAGCTCGGCATGCGGCTGAAGGGGAAGCCCGGCGAACCGCTCGGCCTGACCGCCGTCATCGGCGGGGCCGTCGCCCGCACCACGCATTTCTTCATGGTGATGGCATCCGCGCGGCTGGTCGCCGGCTATGCCAATCCGCCCACACCGCTGCTTGGCACCGTCAGCTTCCTGTTCGTCATCGCGGCGGCGTTCCAGGCGGCGATCTGGGCGCGGGAGATCATCCTGGGGCTGATCGAGCGCCGCACAGGCGAGGATGGCCAGGGCGAGACGCTGGCCAACGCCATGGGCATCATCCGGGTGCTGGTGACGTTCGCGGTGTTCGCCATCGCGCTGATCGTGGTGCTGGACAATCTGGGCGTGAACGTGACCGGCCTGGTCGCGGGCCTGGGCATCGGGGGCATCGCCATCGGCCTTGCCGCGCAGGGCATTTTCTCCGACCTGTTCGCTGCCCTCTCCATCATCTTCGACAAGCCGTTCCGCCGGGGCGAGATCATCAGCTATGACGCCACCACCGCGCGGGTGGAGCGCATCGGCCTCAAAAGCACGCGGCTGCGCGCGCTGACGGGCGAGCGCAAGATCATCTCCAACGCCAATCTGCTGCAGAAGGAGATCACCAGCCTGCAGACGCTGGTGCAGCGGCGCGTCACCTTTGCGCTGGGCGTCATCTACCAGACGCCGGCGGACGTCGCCGAACGCATCCCCGCCCTGTTGCAGGAAGTGGTGGAGGCGCAGGGCGTGACCTTCGTCCATGCCGGCATGACCGCCTTTGGCCAAAGCTCGCTCGATTATGAGCTGGCCTTCGACGTGCCCGACCCCGACCGGCAGGATTATTTCATGACCCGGCACAAGGTCGCGCTCGCGGTGTTGAGGGCCTTCAGCGAGGCAGGCATCGCCTTTGCCTATCCCACGCAGACCACCTTTACCGCCGCGCCGGACGGCAGGATGGTCATGCCCTATTCCACCACCTCCGCCACGCCGAAACGCGCCGAATCGAAGGCCACGGGGGAATGATCCGCATTCCGCCCCTTTCCACGGCGCGCTGAAATCCATAGACCCTCGCCCATGGCCGACAGACGAAGGAACCCAAGCACGTGACCTCGCGCGAACTGACCGGCCTGTTTTCGCTTTCCGAAGCGCGGACGGACGAGCCGCTGGGCCAGCGGATCAGCGACACGGCATGGCGCATGGCCTTCGGCGCGATCGGCTGGCCATGGCTGCTGCGCAGCCTGTCGGGCGGCACCAGGGCGCAGAAGCGGGCGCTGCTGGACCGGCTGGGGCTGGCGCATGACGCCCTGCCCCATCTGGGCAGCTGGAAGGCCGATACCGGCTTCCTCAAGCATATCGTCGACCGGATCGAGCAGCTGCGCCCGTCCGCCGTGGTGGAACTGGGCGCTGGCGCCTCCACGCTGGTCGCGGCGCGGGCGCTGGCGCTGCATGGCGGCGGGCAGCTGACCAGCTTCGACCAGCATGGCGGTTTTGTCGAGGCGACCCGCTTGTGGCTGGCCGACAACGACCTGTCGGTCGACCTGCGCCACGCGCCGCTGGAGGCAAAGATCGATGGCTGGCCCGGCCGCTGGTACGACATCGGCGCGCTGCCCGAGCGGATCGACATGATCGTCATCGACGGCCCGCCCTGGTCGGTGCATCCGCTGGTGCGGGGCGCGGCCGACAGCCTGTTTTCGCGCCTGACGCCCGGTGGCGTGATCCTGCTGGACGATGCGGCGCGCCCCGGCGAGCGGCTGGTCGCCCGCGCATGGCGCAAGCGCTGGCCGGATATCGACTTCACCCTGGTGCAGGACGGCACCAAGGGAACGCTGGTCGGCATCAAGCGGCTGGCCGGCGGTACGCGCCCGGCCCATGCCATCGCCGCCAACGACAACAAGCGATCCGCGCGGTTCGCGCTACGCGCCGCCGGCATCGCGGCGCTGGTGGCGACCGGCTGGATCGCCCGTGGCGCCCTGGGCGAATTTCCTGCGCCGGCCAGCGCCTCCAGCTTTGTCGATGAAGCGGTGGC
Organism: Sphingobium aquiterrae; assembly: GCF_037154135.1. Lineage (NCBI taxonomy): Bacteria > Pseudomonadati > Pseudomonadota > Alphaproteobacteria > Sphingomonadales > Sphingobiaceae > Sphingobium > Sphingobium aquiterrae. Next base: position 262,731 of record NZ_JBANFL010000002.1, on the reverse strand, counting down.
ATCCCACCGCACCGGCCTGTTGCGCGAGGCGATGGCATCGCAGCTGGAAAGCCCGCATCTCGACAGCGTGGAAATCCGCCGCTCGACGGGCATCGACGTGCCCCGCCTGCCCGCCGGATGGCGCGTGCGCGACGTTCAGCTCTATCCGACCGAGGGCAGCCCGGCGGTCGCCCTGTCCCTCACCACGGCGCAGGCAGAGCCTGTGTCGCTGCTGGTGGGCAAGGCGGAAACCCCGGCGGAAGGCGAGCCGCTGGTCGAACGGCGCAGCCAGGACAATGTCGCCTATTGGGAAGAAGGCGACCTGGCGCTGGCGCTGACCGGCGCCGTCCCCCCGGCGCGCGCGCTGGAACTCGCCGCGCAGATCGCGAGCCGCCCGGACGTTTAGGACAACGTTGCGTCGGGCGGAATCGCCAGACGGTTCGGACATGGCGGCATCGAAGAATCGGCGGCGGCGCCGTGTCGGCGCAAACCGCTCCACAGCCCCGTGCGACAGATGTTGATCACCTGCCGCTATTCGCGCCCGAACCGGGGCGAGGTTCGGCTCCGGGCGCGGCGGTCCATGGCTCTTCTTTTCGAAAAGAACGGTGCCGGCGCGCGCTCACCAAGCACAGGACAGGCGTTGAAGGCTCTGCCCGAGCGGGTCAGATCAAACCGCAGCGGCCGGCGCAGCGCCGCTGGGCACAACATCCCATCCGTCATCCCGAACCTGTTGCAGTATCCATGGTGCCTTCCTCGCCTTACGGCGCGGGAGGAGGAATGGATGCTGAAACAGGTTCAGCATGACGTTTTCCAATGGGTTACGGTACCGCGCGAAGCTGAATGTCGATCGGCCCTGAAGGCGCGGGCGATATGTATCCGGCGCCCCGCCGCCCTCTTACCCGTTATGCGCGCGAATCCACTCTTCCAGCACGGGCGCGATATTGCCGCGCCATTTGCTGCCGTTGAAGATGCCATAATGGCCCACGCCCTTGGCGAGATAATATTTCTTATGCGCCGCCGGCAGCTTGTCCGCGATGATCAGCGCCGCCATGGTCTGGCCGATGCCAGAAATATCGTCCCGCTCGCCTTCCACCGCCAGCAGGCCGATATCGGTGATCGCCGAGGGATCGACCAGCCGACCGCGATGGCTGAATTCGCCCTTGGGCAGGCTGTGCTTCTGGAACACTTCCGCCACGGTCTGCAGGTAGAATTCCGCCGACATGTCGCAGACCGAGCGATATTCCTCGTAGAAATCCTTGGTCGCCTCGGCGCTTTCCTCATCGCCCTCGACCAGATGCTTGAACATCTCCCAATGGCTGAGCATGTGGTTGCCAAGGTTCATGGTCATGAACCCGGCCAGCTGCATGAAGCCGGGATAGACCTTTCGGCCGGCACCGGCATAGGGAAAGGGCACGGCGGCGACGACATTCTGCTCGAACCAGGAGAGCGGACGCTGGGTGGCGAGGTCGTTGACGACGGTCGGCCCCTGCCGCGTGTCGATCGGCCCGCCCATCATGGTCAGCGTGCGCGGGCGCGCCGGATTGCCGTCCGCGGCCATCAACGCAGCCGCCGCATAAGCGGGCACGGAAGGCTGGCACACCGCCAGCATATGCGCGCCGGGGCCGATATGCTCCAGCCAGCCGACCAGATAGTCGATATAGTCGTCCAGGTCGAAGCGGCCGTCTTCCAACGGCACGTTGCGCGCGTCGCGCCAGTCCGTGATCCAGATGTCGTGGCCCGGCAGCAGCCGCTCCACGGTGCCGCGCAGCAGCGTGGCGAAATGGCCGGACATCGGCGCGCAGATCAGCAGCCTGGGGTCGTCCCCGGTCTTGCGCCCTTCCCGGGTGAAATGCACGAGCTGCCCGAAGGGCCGCCGCGCTTCGATCACTTCGGTGACCTTGGCTTCCTGGCCATCGATCATGGTCACGGGAAGGTCGAAGGCGGGCTTGCCGCGCGGCGCGGACGCATGGGCAAACACATCCAGGGCCGAGGCCAAGATCGGCCCGCCACCGAAATAGGCGAATGGATTGGTCGGATTGCTGAGCAGTTCCACGCCGATATCTGCCATGGCGCTCACGCCCGCAAGGAGATTCCGCTGAAATTCATAGGCGTGGTACAACATTTTCAATCGTCCTGTGCGCGTTATGCGACCATGGTTACGTCATAACAGCGCATCGATCTTCAACACGTGAAAGCACTGAATATTGTCATAGGATATAGCCCTTCGCCGTCCCAATTCCAACATATCATGTGGATGATCCTGATTGAGGTTGCGCAGCCGCGCTGCTAAGCGCCGCAGATGGCAGAAACGGGCGCCGCAAGGCAGGATGAGGCGGCGCCGGACGGGCGCCGGGGCGGCAGGGCGCAGCAGCGCGGGGACAGGCGGCAGATGGGCAGCCTGAAACTGCTCTGGCGCCATGCCCTGCGCTATCGCGGGCGCGTGGCCGGCGCGCTGCTGGCGCTGATCGTGGCTTCGGCGGCGACGCTGGCCATTCCCAGCGGTTTCAAGCTGGTGATCGACCGCGGCTTTGCCAGTGGCAACAGCGCCGACATCAGCCGCTGGTTCGAATATCTGATGCTGATCGTGGTCGTGCTCGCGATGGCATCGTCGCTGCGCTATTATTTCGTTTCATGGCTGGGGGAGCGCGTGGTGGCGGACATCCGCACCGCGGTCCACCGCAACCTGATGCGCATGCCGCCCCGCTTCTTCGAGGAAAACCGGCCCTCCGAAATCGCGTCGCGGCTGACCGCCGATACCGCCATCGTCGAACAGGTGGTGGGCACCAGCGTGTCGGTGGCGCTGCGCAACATGGCGACCGGGATCGGCGGCATCGTCTATCTGTTCATGCTGGCGCCGGGGCTAGCCGCGCTGCTGCTGCTCGGCATCCCGCTGGTGCTGCTGCCCATGCTGATCATCGGCCGGCGGGTACGGGCCCTCTCCCGCACCAGTCAGGATCGGCTGGCCGACATCGGCAGCATGGCCGCCGAAGTGCTGGGCGCGATGAAGATCGTGCAGGGTTTCGGGCAGGAAGCGCGCGAATCGGAGCGTTTCGGCGGGGCGGTGGAGAATGGCTTTGCCGCTGCGCGCCGCCGCATCCTCACCCGCGCCATCATGACGGCGGTGGTCATCACCCTGATTTTCGGGTCGATCACGCTGGTCATGTGGCAGGGCGCGCTGGACGTGGCCACCGGGCGCCTGACCGGCGGCACGATCGCGGCCTTCACCCTGACCGGCGGGCTCGTCGCCGGGGCCTTTGGCGCCCTGTCGGAAACCTGGGGCGACCTGCTCCGCGGATCGGGCGCGGCCGCGCGGCTGGGCGAGCTGATGACCGCGAAGGGCGACATCGCGCCGCCCGCCCATGCCGTGCCCATTCCGCATGACGGCAAGGCGGAGCTGGCCTTCGACCATGTCCGCTTCAGCTACCCCACCCGACCGGATACGCTGGCGCTGGACGATTTTTCACTAACCATCGCCCCCGGCGAAACCGTGGCCATTGTCGGCCCCTCGGGCGCGGGCAAGTCGACGCTCATCCAGCTGGCGGAACGCTTCTACGATCCGCAGGGCGGTGCGGTGCGGCTGAACGGCGTCGCCCTGACCGACGCGGACCCCGCCGACGTTCGCGCGATGATGGCGATGGTGCCGCAGGACAGCGTGATCTTCGCCGCATCGGCGCGCGACAATCTGCGCTATGGCAAATGGGATGCCCCCGACGAGGCGCTGTGGGCGGCGGCGCGGGCGGCCAATGCCGAGAGCTTCCTGCGTGCATTGCCTGATGGACTCGACACGTTCATGGGCGAAGGCGGCGCGCGCCTCTCCGGCGGCCAGCGCCAGCGCATGGCCATCGCCCGCGCCTTGCTGCGCGATGCGCCGATCCTGCTGCTGGACGAGGCGACCTCAGCGCTGGACGCCGAATCGGAACGGCTGGTGCAGGATGCACTGGAACGGCTGATGGCCGGGCGCACGACCATCGTCATCGCGCACAGGCTGGCGACGATCCGCAAGGCCGATCGGATTATCGTGATGGACGAGGGCCGCATCGTGGAACAGGGCGACCATGCTTCCCTGAGCGCGGCAGGCGGCCTCTATGCCCGACTCTCGCAGCTGCAGTTCCAGGATTATCCGGTCAGCGCCGCCGCAGCGGGCTGATCGGCGGCGACGGGATCGCACCTCTCGATCATCCTTGGGGTGCAGCCCTGCGGCGCCTTGTCTTGCGGCGAGGACACTCGTGGCCCGTCAGATGCCGCGCTATCCGGATGCTTATGGCCATTGTGCAGGACTGACACGAGGCATCGCTATCGCCGCCGGGTAGGCGATCCATGGGAATGCCAGCCCTTCATGACGACCCGGCACCGGTCGCCATGCCGTTCAGGTGGAAAGGGAGTGGCAGGCGACAGTCGATCGACGCCATGATGCTCACGCACCGGCGAGCACCGTCGTCATGTTGTTGAGCAGCGGCGCATGGAAGGGCCAATGGCAGGCCCGCTTGGGCACGATGGTGGCCGGCTCTGGAGCGATGGCCAACCGGATGGAAACGGCGCCCGGCAAAACCGGTATCCGATGCCCCGGTAATCGCGGCACATCACATGGACTGGAATAGACGGTTCGATGCGATTGGAGGAGATCATGATCTGGAGCGATTCCCGGACGATCGGGATCGACCGTTGATCAAGACAAAGCGGTCGACCTAGCCATGGAGCGGTTGATCCGACACTGTCGGGCCGGAAGCCGCTCCAAGATCGATCGCCATTCAACCCATGCGAGCCTGCAAAGCGTTGAAACGAGTCATATGCCTTGTTTCACACTCTCCGCTGCGGTGCTCACATATTGGAAATGCGCTGCGCTCCGATGCCCGAAAATCAGCCTTCTCCGCTCCACCTGAACCGGATGTGGATCGCCTCTAGTTGATGCTATGGGCGCTGTTGCGGGCCGTCCGGATGATATGATCGAAGATTGCCGGGTGCAGGGGCCGCTCGAAGACGCAGCCTGCTTCATGATTTCGGGCCCACAGCACCGTCGCCCTGCGCCCTTCAAAGCCGGGCAGCATGATCCATAATTCCATGTCCTGCTCCAGCTTCACGAAGCTCTGCAGGCGGAAGCCGCTGAGGGAAAGATCGGCGATACGACTGGAGAACCAGGTTTCCCCGGCACGGCGCAACTTCACGCCGATCAGCACATCGTGACGGTCCAACTCCCGCCCCTTGCCGCTTTTACAGATCAGTCTTTCCGCGCCCATGTTTCGCTGCACCGCTCGTTCAACGGCCAAATCTAATGATAAATGCTAACGAACTGCTTAATCAAATCGGCATGGCCGCTGGCGCGCGGCCAGTCAGAGGGTGAATGAGCACAGGACGAACGGCCGCATGGGAAAAGCGCCGCCGGAGCATTTTCCAGCCAGACGTACTCATCTGACGGCTCGAAAAATGTGACACATCAGAAGCTTGGAGCAGTTGCTCCAATGCCATCGGATCGCAAACCGCTCCATTGAAGCCCTTGCCGCACGAGCCTGTCCCAACGGATGCAGATCCCGCCGTTCTACGCACTCAAACTGCGATGGCGCGTACTTCCTCACATGGGATGCCGCGACCTGAAATGTGATCCCGAGTCGTTTGGTGGGCGCATCCGGGGATGGGACGCATCTGGCGGGACGATGAACCAAGCCACCGCGCAGAAACATGAGTTCCGGTTTTCCGGGCAAACGAACAAGGCGCAGGGACGCAGGGCGAGCGCCCGATCAAGCGCGATGCATTCTCGCCATTTTCGTTCAGGTCGAGATGCTCGCGCACCGGAACACTGGCTACTCAACAATAGCGGGAGCACGGGGATAGAAACGAGTCACGCGCGCCGCTGCACCATTTCACAGGCGCGCATAGGCGCAGTGCCGGCGCCCTAGAAGGTGCCGTACTGTTCGTTACCGACGAAGCCCAGCTTCGTGGCGCCCGAGCGCTTGATCTCCGCCAGCACCTGATCGACCACCACATAGCGGGCCTGCGCATCGGGCTGGAACTGCAGTTCCGGTTCGACCGCCAGCTGCAGCGACTGGGCCAGATATTGGCGCAGGGTCAGCAGGTCGATCGGCGCACCGTTCCAGGCGATGGTGCCCGACGGATCGATCGTCACCTTGTTCTTCACCGGATCGACCACATCGGGGGTCGAAGGCGCATTTTGCGGCAGGTCGATCTTCACCGCATGGGTCTGAATGGGAATGGTGATGATGAACATGATGAGGAGCACGAGCATGACGTCGATCAACGGCGTCGTGTTCATGTCCATCATCGGCTCGCCATCGTCGCTGCCGGCACTCATGGCCATGATTTCAGCACTCCATATAACCCATCATATATAAATAAAGCCGGCCGCATGGCGCCCAATGGCACCATGCGGCCGGCCCTTTCGAAAATCAAACCTAGAAGGTGCCGTACTGTTCGTTACCGACGAAGCCCAGCTTCGTGGCGCCCGAACGCTTGATCTCCGCCAGCACCTGATCGACCACCACATAGCGGGCCTGCGCATCGGGCTGGAACTGCAGTTCCGGCTCCACCGGCAAGCGCAGCGACTGGGCCAGATATTGACGCAAGGTCAGCAGATCGATCGACGCTCCGTTCCAGGCAATGGTGCCCGACGGATCGATCGTCACCTTGTTCTTCACGGTATCGACCATTGGCGAGTCGGTCTGTTGGTTCTGCGGAAGGTCGATCTTCACCGCGTGGGTCTGGATCGGGATGGTAATGATGAACATGATGAGGAGCACAAGCATGACGTCGATCAACGGCGTCGTGTTCATGTCCATCATCGGCTCACCATCGTCGCTGCCGGCACTCATGGCCATGACTTTGGCACTCCTGATTATGGACCGGGCTGCCCGGTCATATTGTGTTCAAGGCAATCGGGGCGGCAGTTCCAACGAGGGTCGTACCCGCCGCCTCCAATATTGTTCCCGTTGCCTTTACAGGCGCTGGGTGGTCGAGCCCGGCTCAGGCTCGGAAATGAAGCCGACCTTCGGGAAACCCGCACGCTGCATGGTGTAGATCGTGCCGCCGATGCAACGCCAGGGCGTGTTGATATCACCCCGGATATGCACTTCAGGCAGATCTTCAACCGTCATATTCTCAACGCCGCCCGCTTTCTTCACATCGGCCTCAAGCTTGGCGACGGCGCGGTTGAGCAGGTCTTCGGAATTGACCTTGGTCAGGTTCCAGTAAACCGCGCAGCCGCCATCCGGAGAGGAAGTCACCGAGAGGGAGACGTTTTCGGGCTTGGTCGTGGTCGGCTCGAACGCCACCTTGGGAAGTTGAAGGTCGATCGTCTGGACGACCACCGGGATCGCGATGAGAAAGATGATGAGCAGCACCAGCATGACGTCGACGAGCGGCGTCGTGTTGATGTCGGACATCGGCTTTTCGTCACCGCCGTCGGAGCCAACGCTCATTGCCATAAATCAGTATCCTAACTTGTCTGTCACGACCGGCTTCTCTTGGGCCGGCCCCGGAATGTCCGGCCGGCGCTCCATTGGACGCCGGCCGGATGAACCCGGTTGGATCAGGCCTTGGTCGCCGCCGGGGTGGCAGGCTTTGCCGCCGGAGCGGGAGCAGCAGCCACGATCGTCGGCTTCACGGCGCCGTTCGACACCAGATAGCCCAGCAGGTCGGTCGAGAAGGCGGCAAGGCCCTCGGCGATCGACTTGTTGCGACGCTGCAGGAAGTTGTAGGCAAGCACGGCGGGAACGGCCACGGCCAGACCCAGCGCGGTCATGATCAGCGCTTCACCGACAGGGCCGGCGACCGCGTCGATCGAGGCCTGACCGGCAGCGCCGATCTTGATGAGCGCGCGGTAGATACCGATAACCGTACCGAACAGACCGATGAACGGCGAGGTCGCACCAACGGTCGCGAGGAAGGCCAGACCACCGCCCAGCTTCGAGTTGATCGCCGCTTCCGAGCGTGCGAGCGAGCCGTGCAGCCAGTCATGCGCTTCGACCGGATCGGTCAGCTTGCCATGCTGTTCCTGCGCGGAGATGCCGTCGTCGACCAGCTGCTTGTAGGCCGAGTTCTTCTCCAGCTTGGCCGAACCTTCCTTCAACGAAGGCGCGCGCCAGAAGGTCGCACGGATCTTCTTCGACTGGTTGATCACCTTCTGCTGTTCGATCAGCTTGGTGAACAGGATGAAGAAGGTGCCGACCGACATCGTGCAGAGGATGATGAACACGGTCCAGGCGATGACGCCGCCCTGCTGGAGCGCCTCAAGCAGGCCATAGGGGTTTGCCGCCTTGGGGGCAGCGGCGGCTGCGATCTCAATCAACATTTTTGTGACTTCCCTCTCAATGGATTCAATGAAGAGGGGGGCGGTAGCCAGGCCGTCCGCCCCCGATAAGCTCTATGATTACTGCGGCAGGCGCCAGGTCACGCGGCGGGTGCCGGTGGAGGCGATGGGGCTGCCGCCCTGGTCGAGCGCGGGCGAGAACCGACCGCGACGCATCATCAGACGACATGCCGTATCATCAAGGTCGGCGTTACCGCTCGACTGGGTGACACGACAATTTGTCACGCGCCCGCCGGCATCAATATCGAATGCCATGCCGGTGGTGCCCTGCGCTTCGGCACGGAGCGCCGATGCAGGATAGTCGTCAGACGAGAACCAGCGGGAAGCGTCGCCCCTGGGCCCTGCGGCCTTGCTGATCACAGGAGCAGCAGGCGGCGGTGGCGGCGGGGGTGCGGCGACCGGTGTGGGCACATACACCGGAGGCGGCGTACGCACGGTCTGGATCGGCGGAGCCGGCGACGGCGTCTGCACGATCGGCGGAGGAGCAACAACCGGTGGCGGCTCAATCTGCTTTTCGGGCGGCGGCGGCGGTGGCTCCTCGTCCGGTGGCGGTGGCTCTTCCTTCACGTCGACAACGTTCAGCTGTTCCGCCGCCTTTTTGACATATTTCATGCCAAGGCCGGTGACGAAAGCATAGCCGAGAACCGCGTGAATCAGGGCGACGATAATGATCGAGACTGTGCGACTCGACGATTGTGAGTGGTCAGCATAGGCCATTCAGCAACGACACTCCTTAACTCGGCTTCATAATTTGGTACGACCACTAGCAAACAGAAGCCAACAGGTGAGCGGGGGGAGTTCCCCGTTCATCTTTTGGCCCAGGTCCGCTTGTTTGCTATCGGGGCAATTCCTATCGCGGGCAATCGCGGGACGCAAACGCTTTATCGCTGGTAAACCCGACGTGCATAAAACAACCCTTATTTTCTTGCCTGTGGCATGATCGCCACGATCGTTATGGACAGAACGAACATGATGCAGACTTCCGCCATCACTTTTTTCAAAACCCTGTGTTCGACCTGCCTCATTTTTGCCGCGAACGCCCCGTTTTCCGGCGTTTCCGCCATCGCGGCGAGCAGCATGAGACCGGTAACAACACCCCTGTCCTATGCCGATCTGGCCGACTTTGCGACGGATGCTCCGTTGGTTGCAAAAGCGATTGTGACGGACGTCATTTTCCTCAAGCCGGAGCAGTCCCAGGGGGTCAAACCGGGCCATCGAAGGGCATATTTGAAGGCGCAGGTGACGAATCTGATTCGCGGCGAGGGGGGAATCACCCCCGAAATTTCCTACCTGTACGACGTCCCCCTGGATTCGCGGGGCAAGACGCCCAAGCTCAAGCGGCAGCAGATTTTGCTGTTCGCGCGCACGACCGGCCGCCCCGGCGAGGTTCAGCTGACCGCACCCGATGCACAGATCGGCTGGACGCCGGGGACGGAGGCGCAGGTGAAGGCGATCGCCGCGGAGGCGCTTGGCGCATCCCCTCCCCCGCGGATCACCGACATCGGCGATGCCTTCCATGTCGCGGGCACGATCGCGGGCGAGGGCGAGACGCAGATCTTCCTCAAGACCGACAATGGCCAGCCCGTGTCGCTCTCCATCGTCCGCCGCCCCGGCGCCGAAGCGCAATGGGCCGTGGCGCTTGGCGAAATCGTGGATGAGGCGGCGGCTACGCCAAAACCCAACAGTCTGCTGTGGTATCGGCTGGCCTGCGGCCTGCCCGCGGCCCTGCCCGCCCGGTCGGTGCGGACATTGGCCGTTGCCGATGCCGAGCAGGCCCGCGCGGACTATCAGCTGGTCCTCAAAGGCCTTGGCCCGTGCGGGCGCACGCGAACGGGGCCGGCCTGAGCCCGCGCCTCATCTCCTGGCGCCGGACGTCTGCGATCCGGCCTGTTCAATCGCCCCCTTGGAAAAGCCGGGGGGGGCGTCTATCAGCCGCAGCGACATAAAAGGGCGCAGGAGCTGACATGACTGATGTGCGGGCCAATGGTGCAGGGCCGCTGAGAATTGCGATCGTCGGGCTGGGAACGGTCGGCGGCGGCGTGATCCGGCTGCTCGAAACCAACGGCGCACTGATCAGCCGGCGTGCCGGCCGCCCGATCCAGGTGGTCGCCATATCGGCGCGCGACCGGACGAAGGACCGTGGCGTCGACCTGTCCCCCTATGAATGGGTGGACGACATGGCCAGCCTTGCCGGGCGCGACGATGTGGACGCCATTGTCGAGCTGATCGGCGGCGCGGACGGGCCGGCCCTGACCCTCGCCCGCCAGTGCCTTTCGGCGGGCAAGCCGTTCGTCACGGCCAACAAGGCGATGCTCGCGCATCACGGCATGGCGCTGGCGCAGATCGCCCAGGGGTCCGGTGTCGCGCTCAAATATGAAGCAGCGGTCGCCGGCGGCATCCCGGTAATCAAGGGGCTGCGCGAGGGCGCGGCCGCGAACGAGATCAGCCGGGTCTATGGCATCCTCAACGGCACCTGCAACTACATCCTCTCCACCATGGAGAAGGAGAAGCGCGGCTTCGAGGAGGTGCTGAAGGAGGCGCAAGACCTGGGCTATGCCGAGGCCGATCCGAGCTTCGACATCGACGGCATCGACGCCGCTCACAAGCTGTCGATCCTTTCCAGCCTGTCCTTCGGCACGCAGATCGATTTTCCCGCCGTCGCCGTGACCGGCATTCGCCATGTGATCGCCGCCGACATCGCGGAGGCCGCGGCGCTGGGCTATCGCGTGCGGCTGGTCGGCATGGCGGAGAATGGGCCGGACGGCCTGTTCCAGCGCGTGCATCCGATGCTGGTGCCGCTCGACCACCCGCTTGCCCATGTCGACGGCTCGCTGAACGCGGTGGTGGCGGAAGGCAATTATGTCGGCCGCCTGTTCTTCCAGGGGCGCGGCGCCGGCGCAGGCCCCACGGCCTCGGCCGTGGTCGCCGACCTGATCGACGTGGCGCGCGACGAATATGGCGATGCCTTCGCCATGGCGGTGGAAGCGCTTTCGCCCAAGAACCCGGCCGATGCCGGGCGGCGGACGGGCCGCACCTATCTGCGCTTCCGCGTGCAGGATCGCCCCGGCGTGCTGGCGGAAATCGCCGCGGCCACGCGCGATGCGGGCGTTTCGATCGAGAGCATGATCCAGCGCGGGGCCAATCAGGCCGATGGCGTGCTGGTGGCGATCGTCACCCATGCCGGCGAAGAGCGCTGCGTGGTCGAGACGCTGGCGCGCCTTGCCGGCTCCGACAGCCTGCTGGAAACGCCGATGGTGATGCACATCCTCGACTGACAGGCTGGCTCGACCGACAGGCCAACGCGACGGAGGTCCGTCGCGTCCCTTGCCCGTGGCGATAGCCTGTAGCATCACCGCGCCCAGGCCGAAAAGCCATGCACGGCTTGCGCGACGGGCCAATGAAGGTGCCGGCCTTCCCACCCTTGTCGTCGTTTCCACCCCTCGATCCCCGCCCCCGCAACGGTCGCCGTCGCAAACATATTGCGTCGCAGCGGAAAAATCCCTTTCGGAGCCTGCCCCGCCTCGACAAGCGGGGGGGGACCGCTTATCGCAAACGCAGTTTTAGTCAGTGAGGATTCCCTTATGGTGCAGCCGAGTTCGATCCTTGACCGTGTCCTGGTGCTGGAAATGGTCCGTGTGACCGAGGCTGCGGCCATCGCCGCATCGAAGCTGATCGGCCGGGGGGACGAAAAGGCGGCGGACGCAGCGGCGGTCGAAGCCATGCGCATCGCCTTCAACGATCTCTACATGGACGGCACCGTCGTGATCGGAGAAGGCGAGCGCGACGAGGCGCCGATGCTCTATATCGGCGAGAAGGTCGGCAACGCGATCGGCAAGGGCCCCAAGATCGACATCGCGCTCGATCCGCTGGAAGGCACCACCATCACCGCCAAGGCCGGGCCGAATGCGCTGGCCGTGCTCGCCATCTCCGAGGAAGGCGGCCTGCTGAACGCGCCGGACGTCTATATGGACAAGCTGGCCGTCGGCCCCGGCTATCCCGAGGGCATCATCGATCTCAACAAGTCGGTGCGGGACAATGTGGAAGCCGTCGCCAAGGCCAAGGGTGTCGAGCCGGGCGAACTCATCGTCTGCGTGCTGGATCGCCCGCGGCATGAAAAGCTGATCAGCGAGCTGCGCGCCATCGGCTGCGGCATCATGCTGATCCCGGACGGCGACGTGGCCGGCGTGATCGCGACCACCAATCCCGAAACCACCATCGACATCTACATGGGTTCGGGCGGCGCGCCGGAAGGCGTGCTGGCCTGCGCCGCGCTGCGCTGCGTCGGCGGCCAGTTCAAGGGCCGGCTGCTGTTCCGCAACGACGATGAAAAGGCCCGCGCCAAAAAGTGGGGCATCACCGATCTGGACAAGGTCTATGACCTCAAGGAACTGGCGATCGGCGACTGCATCTTCGCCGCGACGGGCGTGACCGACGGATCGCTGCTCGCCGGCGTCAAGCGCCTGCCCGGCGGCAAGATGACGACCGAAAGCGTCGTGATGCGCGCCAGCTCCGGCACGGTCCGCTGGGTCAAGGGCGAGCATCGCACCGAGAAATAAGAGTGCCGTCAGGGCAATGACGACAAGACCATGACAAAAAAGGGGGACGGTCGCTGGGTCGCCCCCTTTTTTTGCGTCCATTGCGGCGCAAGGGATTGGCCCGGTTGCGCCATGCCATATGCGGCGCCCGGCCCTGCCCCGGCTCTGCTTCTGCCATGGCCGGCGGTGACGAAATGTCGTTTCCGGCAACCATCGCGCTTTCCCCGCACGCCCGGCTGGCCTAACAGGCACAGTCATGTGGCAGCTTTATCAATTTCCGCTGTGCCCCTTTTCCCGCAAAGTCCGCCTGCTGCTGGGCGAAAAGGGGGTGGGCTATGATCTGGTGCGCGAATCGCCCTGGCTGATGCGGGACGAATTCCTCGACCTCAACCCCGCCGGGACGACCCCGGTGATGGTGGAGGAAGAGAAGGGCATCACCCTGATCGACAGCCAGGCGATCTGCGAATATTTCGAGGAAACGACCGAGCGGGTGCCGCTGATCGCGGGGACGGCCGCCGGCCGTGCCGAGGTCCGTCGCCTCATCGCCTGGTTCGACCAGATCTTCTATGGCGACGTCGTGGGGCCGTTGCTCAACGAACGGATGAAAAAACGGATCGTCCACCGCATGGCGCCCGACGCGGGCATCCTGCGCGAGGCGATGAAGCGCGCCAATACCCATATGGACTATATGGACTATCTGCTCGACCATCGCAGCTGGATGGCGGGCGGCACGCTGAGCCTGGCCGACATCACGGCGGCGGCGCATCTTTCCGTCGCCGATTATCTGGGCGGGGTCGACTGGACCGGGCATGAGACGGTGAAACGCTGGTATGCCGGCTTCAAATCGCGCCCGTCTTTCCGCCCGCTGCTGTCGGAGCGGATGGAAATCGTGGTGCCGCCGACCCATTATGAAAAGCCCGATTTCTGAGGGCAGACCCGCGGGCCATGCGGGCCGCCGACGGACGATGCTGCACGCAATGCTGCGCAAGGCAGGCCGGATTCTTGAAGGGGCCGACCCGGTGCCGTCGGGCCAGCCCCTTCTCCGCGGACCGGGGCGCTGTACCCCCGGCCCGCAATGCGGTTCAGCTCAGTGAAAACCGGTTCCCGCGCTGAGCCGGGAAGGCCCGGCCCGGCACCCTCAGTTGGTTTCGGCCGCGATGTAGACGCGGTTGCGGCCATGTTCCTTGGCAAGATAGAGCGCCCTGTCCGCAGCCTTCAGCGCCGCGCGCGGATCGTCATAGGCCAGGACATCGGCGACCCCGCCGGAGAAGGTGACGCGCTCCATCCGCTCGCCATTGGCGCGGTTGACCAGGCTGCGCGTCGAAAGATCCTCCCGCGCCGCATTCACCATCTCGCTGGCCTGCGCCGCCGTCTTGCCGCGAAAGAGCATGACGAACTCCTCGCCGCCATGGCGCGCGACATGGCATTTTTCGCCCGACACCTTCGACAGTAGGCTGCCCACGAACTTGAGCACCCGGTCGCCGGTGTCATGGCCATGGGTATCGTTGACCAGCTTGAAATGATCGATGTCGCAAAAGGCGACGCTCAGCGGCTCGCCGGTCGCCTGCACGGCCGCCACCTCCTCGGCCATGCGCGCTTCGAAGGCGCGGCGGTTGGGCAGGCCCGTCAGATGATCATGCTCGGCCGCGCGGCGGGCCGTTTCCAGGCTTTGCTGCAGCGTCTTGGTCTGCTTCTGGTTGTCGCGCATCTGCGCTTCCACCTGCCGGGTCTTCTCCACCATGGACCGGGTCAGCGCGACCAGCTTGGCCAGCACCGGCTGGGCCGCATGATTGCCGTCCAGGTCGCGGACCTGCTCCTGCAGGGCGGCGCCATAATCCTTGGCATGGCTGCGCGATTCGTCGATCAGGCTGGTGAACTCGCCCAGATTCGCCTCGACCTTGTCGAGCATTTCGGCCAGCGATTCCGCCGTCACCTCACCGGCATGCCGTTCCGCGACGATCTTTTCCACCCAGCCATTGGTGATCTTGCCACGCTGCAGCAGCACCGCCTGCACCGCCGCCTCGATCCGGTGATCGTTGCCGGTGATATAATCATGGGCAAAGCCGAAGTTCAGCGGCGTCAGGTCCAGATCATGCGCCATCATGAACGATCCGATTTCGTCATAACGCATGCGACGCCGGTCGACCTCCCGGCTGAAGGCGCCACGCGCATCCTGCGTCCGGGCGGAAGCGGTATCCTCGGCTGAACCGGCGCTGTTACGCAGACCGGCCCAGCGTGCGATGCGGTTGGTCAGCCCCATGGGCGTTTCCGCGATATGTCTCTGTGCGTCCATGCCCCAGAAAACGGCCTGGGCCGGGGCCGATTTAGGTTAGGATGAAAATAATCATCACGCCCGAAACGGTCAGATGTCGGCCAGGATCAGCCAGTCGTGGAAGATGCGCACCGGCCGGCTCTGCAAGGCCCTGGGACGACACACAAAATAGTAGCGATAGGGGCTTTCGACATGCTGGTCGAACAGCCGCACCAGCCGCGGATCGCGCGCTTCGGTCAGGTGGCTGGCATGCATCACGGCGACACCCAGTCCCTGCGCGGCGGCCTCCAGCATCAACGGCCCGGAATCATAATTGTCGATCGCCGCGGGCTCCAGATCGGGCAGGCCGACGGCGTCCTTCCACGCGTCGAAGCTGGCCGACATCTCCCGATGCACAAGGATGGTGTGGTTGGCGATCTTGGCCGGCTCGGTGATCGCTTCGGCCAGCTGGTGGTTGGCGATCAGATAGACTTCGTCCCGATCCAGTTCATGCGCGTAGAGATTGGGGTCGATATCCTTGCTCAGCACGATGGCGGCGTCCAGCCCCTCGCCCAGCCGCGCGACGGCATAGGGCGTCGTGTCGATATCCAGATGCAGCGTGGGATGCGCCTTGCGCAATTCGCCCAGGCGCGGGAACAGCCGCTGGCTGGCGAACAGCGGCAGCACGGCCAGCCGCAGCCGCATATGATTGGCATCGCCCCGGATATTCTCCAGCGCGCGGGACATGGCATCGAGCGCCGGCGCGATATCGTCCAGCAGGCGTTGCCCGTCGAAATTGATTTCCATCGCCTGGTGCTTGCGATCGAACAGCGCCTTGCCGATGAAGCGTTCCAGCGCCTGGACGCGGCGGCTGAGCGCGGGCGTGGACAGGGCCAGCTCCTCCGCAGCGGCCTTCACCGAGCCGAGTCGTGCGACTTGAACAAAGGCCTCCAGGGCCGTGAGGGGTGGCAACCGTCTCATTTACTTCTTATCCGGGCCAGTTGCTGCCGCATTGCACCAAAAGAAATGGCAGCCTGTGACCGTCCATGCCTCCGCATCCTTGGTCAGAGGAAGACAGAAATCCAATCGTTTCGCAAGATGCAAATTTTGCAACCTGCTTGAAACATTTCGCACTTGCGAAAGAAACCGCTGCAATGCACATAGGATACGCCTTTCAGGCATCCTCTCCTATAAACTTTCAAGGGCCGGTCATTTGATCGGCCCCTTTTTTGCGCCTGCGAAGGCGCACATATTTCCGTGGCGTGACTCATCATGTCTCCAACGGGCCATTTTACCCCCCTTCCCGCGCGCCCGACGGCTCCCTATCTGTGGCTTAGCGACGCATGGACGCGAGCAAAGGAGCGGGAATGGCGATGGCCGATCAGGAAGCGACCGGACGCAGGATTCAAGTGGCCAACGCACGGCCCGAGGATGCAGGACAGGGCCTTGCCCGGCTGTCGCTGAGCGCGATGGCCGAACTTGGCCTGACCGAAGGCGATGCCATCGAGATCGTCGGCAAGCGCGGCACGCCCGCGCGTGTCGTTCGTCCCTATAAGGAGGACGAAGGGCTCGAAGTGCTGCGCCTCGACGGTCTGCAGCGCGCCAATGCCGGCGTCGGCTCCGGCGATTTCGTGCAGATCCGCAAGATCGAGCCGCGCGCGGCCCAGCGCGTCGTCTTTGCCCCTGCCCAGCATAATCTGCGGCTTCAGGGCAATCCCGAAGCCCTGAAGCGCAGCTTCTTCCAGCGCCCGCTGACCGCCGGGGACGTGGTGGCGACCGCCGGCCAGCAGCAGGTGGATCGCGGCGACCTGCCCCCGCAGCTGCGCCAGATGCTGGCCGCCCCCGCCTATGCGCTGCAGGAAATCCGGCTGGTGGTCGTCGCCACCGTGCCCAAGGGCATCGTGGCCATCGACGCGGAGACCGAGGTCGAGCTGCGCCCCGAATATCAGGAACCGCGCGAATCGCGGCGCGCCGACGTCACCTATGACGATGTCGGCGGCATGGCCGAGACGATCGACCAGCTGCGCGAGATGGTGGAGCTGCCGCTGCGCTATCCCGAGCTGTTCCAGCGGCTGGGCGTCGATCCGCCGCGCGGCGTGTTGCTGCATGGCCCGCCGGGCACGGGCAAGACGCGGCTTGCCCGCGCGGTCGCCAATGAAAGCGATGCCGAATTCTTCCTGATCAACGGTCCGGAGATCATGGGCTCTGCCTATGGCGAGTCCGAAAAGCAGCTGCGCGAGATTTTCGAGGCGGCAACCAAGGCGGCGCCCTCCATCCTGTTCATCGACGAGATCGATTCGATCGCGCCGAAGCGCGGACAGGTGACGGGCGAGACGGAGAAGCGGCTGGTCGCCCAGCTGCTGACCCTGATGGACGGGCTGGAGCCCCGTACCAACCTTGTCGTCATCGCCGCGACCAACCGGCCCGAGGCGATCGACGAGGCGCTGCGTCGCCCCGGCCGGTTCGACCGGGAAATCGTGGTGGGCGTGCCGGACGAGCGCGGACGGCGCGAAATCCTGGGCATCCACACCCGCGGCATGCCGCTGGGCGACAAGGTGGACCTCTCCGAACTGGCGCGCACGACCTATGGCTTCGTGGGCGCGGACCTGGCCGCGCTGGCGCGGGAGGCGGCGATCGAGGCGGTGCGCCGCTTCATGCCGCGCCTCAACCTGGAGGAAGGCACGATCCCGCCGGAGGTGCTGGACGAACTGAGCGTGACGCGGGAGGATTTCCTCTCCGCCATCAAGCGCGTGCAGCCTTCGGCCATGCGCGAGGTGATGGTGCAGGCGCCCAATATCGGCTGGGACGATATTGGCGGGCTGGACGACGCACAGATGCGCCTGAAGGAGGGCGTGGAATTGCCGCTGAAGAACCCGGACGCCTTCCGGCGGCTGGGCATCCGCCCGGCCAAAGGCTTCCTGCTCTACGGCCCGCCCGGCACCGGCAAGACGCTGCTGGCAAAGGCCGTCGCGCGGGAGGCACAGGCGAACTTCATCGCGACCAAGTCCAGCGACCTGCTTTCCAAATGGTATGGCGAAAGCGAGCAGCAGATCGCCAAGCTGTTCAGCCGCGCGCGACAGGTGGCGCCCACCGTCATCTTCATCGACGAGCTGGACAGCCTGGTGCCCGCGCGCGGCAACGGCCTTGGCGAGCCGCAGGTGACGGAGCGGGTGGTGAACACCATCCTGGCCGAGATGGACGGGCTGGAAGAGCTGCAGTCCGTGGTGGTGATCGGCGCGACCAACCGGCCGACGCTGGTCGATCCGGCGCTGCTGCGGCCCGGCCGCTTCGACGAGCTGATCTATGTGCCGGTGCCCGACGAGGCCGGGCGGCGACGCATCCTTGGCATCCATACGGCCAAGATGCCGATCGCCGGGGATGTCGACCTCGACAGCCTTGCCGAACGCACGGAGCGGTTCACGGGCGCGGATCTGGAAGACCTCGTCCGCCGGGCGGGCCTGTTCGCGCTGCGCCAGTCGCTTTCGGTCGAGACGGTCGACGCCAGCCATTTCGAGGCGGCGCTGGCCGACACCCGCGCTTCCGTGACGCCGGAGATGGAGCGCGAATATGAGGCGATGCAGAACACGCTGAAGCAGAAGGCGATGCAGGTCGACCCGATCGGCTTCGTCACGCCGGGCATGTTGCCCGGCCGCAAGGAGAAGGATGGCTAAGCCCGATCGGCTCCAGGATCACGGTGCGATGAAAGACAGGAGCGGCGCCCGCCAGCATGGCCGGGCGCCGCTTTGCATGTGCGCCCGCTGCGGCGGATCGCGGCACAGTGAACCGGCACGCTGCTGGCGCGTTGATCATGACGCCGCTTGCAACTTTGCTGCAATTTTGCGACGGCCCCAAGACAACGATCGGACAGGACCAGAATGGCTGCTCATTCGATGACGAAGCCCCGCACATCGGGGGCGATTGCCCGCATGCTGAAGCCGGTAAAGACCTGGTCCACATTCTTCCGGGAATTCGCCAGGCACCCCGCGATGATCGGGTCGATCATCCCGTCCTCCCCCGCGCTGGTCGAGGCGATGCTGGCGCCGGTCCACTGGCAGGGCACCAGGCTGTTCGTGGAATATGGCCCGGGGCTGGGCACCTTCACCCGCCCGATCCTGGAGATGATGGGGCCGGACGCGATGCTGATCGCGATCGACACCAATGCCGGCTTCATCAAGCATCTGAACGGAGAGATTACAGACCGGCGGTTCCGCGCCGTCCATGGATCGGCCGCCGATGTGCGCAGCATCATCGCCGACCATGGTTTCCGCGAGGCCGACTATATCCTGTCCGGCCTGCCCTTCTCCACCCTGCCGGAGGGCGTGGACGAAGCGATCATGGCCGAAACGCGCCTTGCCCTGCGGCCCGGCGGCTCCTTCCTCGTCTACCAATATTCACGGCGGGTCAGCACCCTGCTGGAACGGCATTTCGGCCGGGTCGAGCGCGGCATCGAATGGCTCAACATCCCCCCCTGCCGCCTGTTCTGGGCCTATCGCGAGGATGCGCTGGCGCAGGCCGCCTGACGCGCGGTGAAGGCGCCAGATGTTGAGAGCATCGTGCGCAAAAGTGGGAACCGGTTTTGCGCAAAAACCGATGCGACAACAAAGAATGAGAGCGCGCGCCCCGCATCAAATGTAACGCAGCGCGCTCTAATCCTCGCGCCGGTAGCGGAAGTTCAGCCGGCGGGTGACGGTATAGTCCAGCACGCCCACCAGCAGATAGCTGATCCACCATTTGAGCAGCGTCAGCGGGCCGCGCCGTCGCCGCTGCACCTCCGGCGTGATCTGCCGGCTTTGCGCGATATGCCGGTCGACAAAGGCGGTCATGCGGCGCGCGAAGCCCGCATCCTCCACCCGCAGCATCACTTCCAGGTTGAGGAACAGGCTGCGCATGTCGAAATTGGCCGATCCGACATAGACGGCATCGTCGACCACGATCAGTTTCATGTGCAGCTTGCACGGCTGATATTCGAAGATGTCGACGCCGCGCTTGAGCAGCGGTCCGTAGAGCAGCCGCGCGGCGCTCACCGTGGCGCCATTGTCCGACTTGGCGGGCATCATCAGCCGCACGCCCCCGCCCGATCCCGGCACGCCGGATTCCTGCGCCCGCGCAGCGATGGCGCCGATGCGCTTCAGCATCCCCTGCCCCGGCGAGAAATAGGCTTCGATCATATCCAGCCGGCGGGCGCGCTCCAGATCATGCTTCACCACCTGCGCCCAGGGGCTGAGCAGCCGCGTCGGGCCGCCGATCAGCCAGCGGAACACGCCGTCGTCCACCTGCCGCGCGCCCGCCCGGCGCCAGTGCCGCACCATCGCGCGCAAGGTGCCGAAGCGCTGCTTGCGGGAGGAGACCCAGTGCCACAGCTGCCCGTACCAGCGCACCATCGGCGCCACCTGCGGCCCTTCGATCAGCAGGCCCAGATCGTCCCAGCAATCCTCCTCCGGCAGGCCGAAATAGGCGTCGCCCACGTTGAAGCCGCCGATCATCAGCCGCATGTCGTCCGCCAGCGCGATCTTCTGGTGATTGCGGATGAGGTAACGGGTGGACCGCCGCGCGCCGAACAGCCCGAAACGGCCGCCCGCGCCCACGAAGCTGTTGAAGAACCCCTCCTCCGCCCCGCTGCTGCCAAAGGCGTCGATCATCAAGGTCACGGTGACGCCGCGCCGCAGCGCCCGGATCATGCGCGCCAGCACCCGTCGGCCGCTGCGATCGCTTTCGAAGATATAGTAGAAGATCTTGAGGCTGTGCTGCGCGCCGTCGATCAGCGTAACGAGCGCGTCCAGCAATGCCGGCCCCTGCTCGATCACGCGCAGCCGGTTGCCCGCTATGGTGCAGACGATCTCCTCGTCGGCCTGCTCTCTCCGCTCGGCGCCTGCGTCGCTCATCAGCCTTCCATGCCGGGTTTCGATGTCGCTGGCCATAGGGGAGCGCGATGCCCGGCGCGGCCGCCCCATGAAAGGCGCGTTTTCATTGACTCTGGCGCATGGCGCTGCTAGGCAATCGGCCTTTCCAAGCCAAAATTCAGTTTCAGGAGCCCAGATGGCCCGCGTTACCGTCGAAGATTGCGTCGACAAGGTCACTAATCGTTTCGATCTTGTCCTGCTGGCCGCTCAGCGTGCGCGTGAGATTTCCGGTGGCGCCGAACTGACCGTCGATCGCGACCGCGACAAGAACCCGGTCGTCGCGCTGCGCGAAATCGCCGAAGAAACGGTGACGCCCGCCGAGCTTCATGATGCTGTCATCGGAACGCTGCAGAAGGTGCAGATCGACGACGACGACACGCCGGACGAAATCGGTTCCATTGCCCAGTCGGCAGAGGCGCTGCGCCTCACCGCCGCAGCGCCGCCGCGCAACCAGAATATCGGCGGAGACTATGACGGCTAAAAAAGCCGCATAGAAAAGTTAGAGGAGAGGGCAGGACAAGGCCCGGCGGTTCCCGCAAGAGGAATAGCCGGGCCTTTTCCATGTCTGGGCAATCACGTACTGGGAGACGAATATTATCACTGAGCGGTTATTAATGGGACTAATACCCGGCCTGTCCAAAGCGCAAGTGCGAATAATAGCGATACCCTACTATGTCGGACAGTTTGTGATGACGTGGGCTAAGCATGAACGAATGCTAGCCGACATGCTCGCGCGTATCCGGCAGGTTGATTATAGCAAGCTGCGTGATCAGTTGCTGGATAGCCAGATTTCAGACTATGCAGACGAAATCCGCAAGACGCTTAATGCTCTTGGCACGGACCATGCGGCTACACCATATCTTCATGAAGTGCTCAGTGCGCACATCCTACTTCATCAACTCCGCAACGATATAGTGCATGGCTTCTGGGAGGCAATTGGGCCCGACGAGGAATATATTTTGAAGCGCAAACCACGCAAAGGTAGCGACACTGCGCGTACGCTTACGCTCAACGAGCTTGAGGGCGCCTGGAAGCGGCTGGACCAACTCGGTATGGTAGTTATCAATGCGAGCCGCGCATTCGAAGGCAAAGAAATAATTTAGGCGTTATGATGAAACCATCACTTACCGTAACAAGTTCGGAACTATACCAATCAGAATATTTCAAGCCTCAGCTTTATCACAAATAGATTTGAACAAACCCTTACTACTTCGAATACCAGTTTTATATTGAATGACTACGATTAATTGTAAGCCATTCCTCTCAGCACATCCCAAAAGCATCGCGGCCCGCCTCTTTCAAGACAGGCCGCGGAAATATCAGTCAATAAAACCGCAAGCCCGCGATCACACCCCCAGCGGCGTGGGATCACCGAACGGCCCCTTGCGGCGGCGCGTCTTGGGGATAGCGGTGCCGGCGGCAGGCATGCTGGACGGCTTGATGGTCGTGCCGTCGTCGCGGGTGATCTCGCCCTTGTCGAGCAGGGTCTTGATCTCGTCGCCCGAGAGCGTCTCATATTCCAGCAGCGCGTTGGCGAGCAGGTGGAGCTGGTCCTCATGGCCGCGCAGCAGTGCGTTGGCGCGGGCATAGCCCTGATCCACGATGCCGCGGATTTCCTTGTCGATCAGCTTCGCGGTCTCATCCGACATATGGGTGCGCTGGCTCTGCGAATAGCCCAGGAAGGTCTCGCCCTGCTGCTCTTCATATTGCAGCGGCCCCAGCTTGTCCGACATGCCCCATTGCGTGACCATGTCGCGCGCGAGCTTGGTCGCGTACTGGATATCCCCCGATGCGCCGCTCGACACCTTGTCATAGCCGAAGATGATTTCCTCGGCGACGCGGCCACCCATGGAGACGGCCAGGTTCGCGTGCATCTTGTCGCGATGGTAGCTGTAGCTGTCCCGCTCCGGCAGGCGCATCACCATGCCCAGCGCGCGACCGCGCGGGATGATGGTGGCCTTGTGGATCGGGTCCGACGCAGGCTCATGGACCGCGACGATGGCATGGCCGGCCTCATGATAGGCGGTCATCTTCTTCTCGTCCTCGGTCATCACCATGGAGCGGCGTTCCGCGCCCATCATGACCTTGTCCTTCGCGGCCTCGAACTCATCCATGGCGACCAGGCGCTTGCCACGGCGGGCAGCGGTCAGCGCAGCCTCGTTGACGAGATTGGCGAGATCGGCGCCCGAGAAGCCCGGCGTTCCGCGCGCGATGGTGCGTGGGTTGACGTCCGGCGCCAGCGGCACCTTCTTCATGTGCACGGCCAAAATCTTCTCTCGGCCCTCGATGTCCGGGCGAGGCACCACGACCTGACGGTCGAAGCGGCCCGGACGCAGCAGCGCGGGATCGAGCACGTCGGGGCGGTTGGTCGCCGCGACGATGATGATGCCTTCATTGGCCTCGAAACCGTCCATCTCGACCAGCAGCTGGTTCAGCGTCTGCTCGCGCTCATCATTGCCATTGCCCAGGCCGGCACCACGATGGCGGCCGACCGCGTCGATCTCGTCGATGAAGACGATGCAGGGCGCGTTCTTCTTCGCCTGCTCGAACATGTCGCGGACACGGGACGCGCCGACACCGACGAACATCTCGACAAAGTCGGACCCCGAAATGGTGAAGAAGGGCACGCCCGCCTCACCCGCAATGGCGCGGGCGAGCAGCGTCTTGCCGGTGCCGGGCGAACCGACCAGCAACGCGCCCTTAGGGATCTTGCCGCCCAGACGCGCGAATTTGGTGGGGTCCTTCAGGAACTCGACGATCTCCTCCAGCTCCTCGCGCGCCTCGTCGATGCCCGCGACATCCTGAAAGGTGACGCGGCCATGCTTTTCGGTCAGCAGCTTCGCCTTGGACTTGCCAAAGCCCATGGCGCCCGAGCCGCCGCCCTTCTGCATCTGGCGCAGCACGAAGAAGGCGATACCCAGGATCAGCAGGAAGGGCAGCGATTGATAGAGCAGAATCTGCCAAAAGGCCGGCGTGTCCTCCGGCTTGCCGCTATATTTGACATTATAGTCGTCCAGCAGGGTCGTGAGGCCCGGATCGCTGACCGGCACCGTCTGGAAGCGCGAATCATTGGCGAGCGTGCCGCTGATCCTGTCTGGCGCGACGGTCACTTCCTTGACCTGCCCGTCCTGCACTTTCTGCCGGAAATCGGAATAGGCGATGGGCGCCCCCACGCTCGACGCGGATGGCCGGTCAAAGAGGGAGACGAACAGCAGCAGCGCGATAATCACGCCTGCCCAGATCATCGCGCTCTTCATCCAGGGGTTGCCCTGCGGTTCCTTATCGTCGTTCATGCCTGCTCACTTTCGCCACCCAAGATAGGGCGCGACGGCCAAATGGCAATATCGACCCGGCCGCCCTGTTGCATCCATTTAGCCCGGAAGAGGTTGCCGGGGGGTGAATGATGGCCTTTTCACGCCCGGCGCGGCGGCGCGCGGCGCAGGCGCCAGCGATGGCCGCCCGCAAGCAGCCAATCCCCCAGGCTCGCCTGACCGCCCGCCTCGGCCTGCGCCAGCGCATGATCCAGCGCGTCGCCACGCGGCGGGAACGCGACGGGATCGGCGGCGGCGAGTAGATGGAGCAGGACGCGGCGGCGCAATTCGCGCGGCAGGGCAGCCATATCCGGCACGGCAAGCGTCCATTCTTCTCCCGCCTGCGCGATGGCGCGCCCGGCAATGTCCGCCGCCATCCAGGCGAGCGCTGCCTCCGCCTCCGCCAGCGCGGCGGCACTGCGCGCGGCGGCCAGCGGATCGAGCCAGTCCGCCGCCGCCAGCCGCGCACGCAAGGCGGCACGAACGAATCGCGGATCGGCATTGCTGGGGTCGAGGACGAAGGGCATGTCCGCCGCCTCCGCCACCGCGCGCAATTCTGCGCGGCGCCAGCCCAGCAGCGGCCGCAGCACATGACCCGACCGCGCCCGCACCCCGGCAAGGCCACCCACGCCCGATCCCCGGTTGAGCCGCATCAGCAGGGTTTCCAGCTGGTCGTCGGCATGATGCGCCGTCATCAGCCAGTCCAGCCCCTGTGCGTCGCGCCATTGCTGCAGCAACGCATAGCGCGCAGTGCGAGCGGCCGACTGGAGATTGCCGGTGATCGGCACGGGCGGATGCAGGGTCGCGTGCGCAATGCCATGGGTGGCGCACCAGCGCGCCACCATCGCCGCTTCGTCGGCGGAGTCGGGACGCAGGCCATGGTCGACGGTCGCCGCCGCCACCCGGCCTGGAAAGGCGCCGGCGGCCAGCAGCAACAGCGCCATGCTGTCCGGCCCGCCGGAAACCGCGATGCCGAAGCGCGCGGTGGAGGCATTGTCGATCAGCCGGGCGACATCGTTCAGGAAACGATCGGCGGCGTCAGGCGCCGCATTTGGCACGAACCCTGCCCTTTTCCATCATCGTGCGCAGATTGGCCGCAAGGCCCGCGCCATAGACCTGGTCCAGCTCCGCATAGACCTTGCACGCATCGGCCGGCTTCTTGAGCTGGATCAGCGCCTCGCCCAGCCAGGCAAGGCTGTCGGCTGCGCGATCGCCCTTGGGCCGCTTGGAATAATTTTCATAGAATTCGACCGAGGCGAGCGCCGGCTTGCCATCGTCCAGATAGGCGCGACCGAGCAGGTTCTGCGAGCGGCTGCCGACGGAGGTCGATCCGAACTTGGCCACCGCGGCCTTCAGCTGCACCTGCGCCTCGGGGTAGAATTTCGCGCCCCACAGGCGATAGCCATAGCTATAGGCGTCCGCCGCATCGTCCCCGGTGGACGGCCGCTCGATCGCCGCCACGGCAGTCTTGCGCGCGTCGCTGGCGGCGGGACTTGCAGCGGGCGTGACAGCCGCCGCCGGCCTGCCGCCCGCAGGCCGGGGCGTGGCGCCGGCGGCGGGCGTCGACAGGGTCGGCACGGCGGCAGGCGGCGCGACGTCGGGGGTCAGCTTCGCGTCCGTCTCCGCCTTGTATTTCGCAAAGGCATCCTCAAGCTGCTTCAGCTTGTAGCTGTTCTGCTCGGTCTGGCCGGTGAGCGTCGCCAGCTGCTGCTCCAGCGCATCGACGCGCGAGATCAGGTCGGACACCGGCGAAGAGGAGGGCGCGCCCGGCACGCTCGTCACCGGCGCGCGGGTGATCTCCGCCTCCACCGGGGTGCCGGCGGGGAAGACCTTGCGCTGCACGGCGCGCAGTTCCTTTTCGATGCGGTCGACACGGGTTTCGATCGGCGCGTTCTGGGCATGGGCCGCCGGCGCCAGCGCCATCAGCGCGGAGGCCATCAGCGCGGACGGGGCGATTGCGGACAGGATCGCGTTACGCATGGACTCTTCCCATTCTTCTCAAAGTCGGATTCACCATAAGCGATCAGGCCATGGCGTAAAGCCGGGGATGATCGCTGATGATCGCTGATGATCGCTACAGCGCGTTCATCATGACGCTGTGCAGAACACAGCTGAACAGGGCATGGCCGGAAAGATCAGCCCTGCGGATCGGCAGGCGCGGCGTCGCCCGCCGGCCCCTGCCCGGTCGCACCGGCCGTTGCGGGCGGCGAGGATGCCGGCGGCGCGGCGGCGGGGCGCGCGGCACCGGTGGTCGGGCGCGGCGTGGGCGTGGACGCGGCGGGAGCCGTCGCGGGAACTGCCGTTCCCGCAGAGGCCGGTGCGGCACGGGCCAGCAGCGCGGCGGCGCTGATCGGCATGTCCGCAATCGTCCGTTCCGGCGGGCCCAGCGGCGGCACGGGCCGGCCGCCGACCGTCACCGCCAGCGCATCCGGGCGCCCGGTCAGGATCATCGGATTGTCGGCATTGGCCGGCACGGTGAAGCTTTCCCCCTTGGCCATTTCCTTTTCCAGCAGGCGCTCGCCCGTCTGGTCGTAGATGCGCAGCCACACGGCATCCAGCGCGGTCAGGACGACCGGGCCTTCGGTGGGCGCGGGCCGGGCCGCGGCGCCATTGGCGGTATGCGCCGGGGCGACGGACGCCTGGCGGGCCGCTGCGATCTGCTCGTCGGACGGCGGCGTGAAGACCTGCGTGCGCCATATGCCATAGGCGACCGCCAGAACCAGCGCGATGGCAAAGGCCGTCCAGGCAATGTAGCGCGGCGGCACGCGCGCGGGGTCCGCCGGTTCGAAGGCCTGGTAGCGGCCGGCCTGCATGTCGGTGCCGCCCAGCGCCTCCCGCACGCCGGCGGCGATCGCCACTTCGTCACTGCCGATGGCCCGCGCATAGGCCCGCGCGAAGCCGACCGCATAGGGCAGGCCCGGAAGCCCGGCGAAATCATTGCGCTCGATCATCTCCAGCTGGCGCACCGGCACGCGGGTCCGCGTCGCCACTTCCTGCAGCGAAAGCCCCTGCGCTTCGCGCGCGCGACGCAGCATATCGCCGGGCTGATCGATGTTCAGCATGCCCTGTTCCATCCCGGCCCCGTCGGATTCCTGCATGACGACCCATTCTTCTTTTGATCTGCGCGTATTGGCGCCCGTTTCTGACATGGCTGTCTCTCATCCGCCGCGCCGGTCTGTCAACGCCGCGCTGGCCCGGATGGAGGATTTGCGGTCGACCGGTCCTAGCTCGTTTCCACCCCTTGCTTTACGGCCCATTGGGTGAGGAAGGCACGCGGGTTCCCCGCCGCGCCGGAAAGCACGGCCGGTATCTCGGCACTCAGCGCCGACAGGTCCAGCGACCGGATCATCGCCTTCACCGGGCCGATCGACGCCGGGGTGATGGACAGGCGGCGGAACCCCAGCCCCAATAGCGCCATCGCCTCCAGCGTGCGCCCGCCCATTTCGCCGCACACGCCCACCGGCACATCATATTCGGCGCAGGTACGGGCAATACGCGAGAGGAAGCGCAGGATGGCGACGCTCAGCCAGTCATAGCGCTCCGCCAGCTTGGGATGCGCGCGGTCGGCCGCGAACAGGAACTGGGTGAGGTCGTTCGTGCCCACCGACAGGAAATCGACCATGGGCAGCAGGATGTCGAGCACCTCGGCCAGCGCCGGCACTTCCAGCATCGCCCCATAGCGCACGGCGTTGGGCACCTTCTTGCGCTGTTTCATCAGCCATTCCCGCTGGCGCTCGATCAGCGCCTTCGCCGCTTCATATTCCCAGGGTTCGGAAATCAGCGGGAACATGACGTAGAGCGTCCGGCCCGCCGCCGCTTCCAGCAGGGCGCGGGCCTGCGCCTTCATCAGCGCGTCCCGCTCCAGCGCCAGGCGCAACGCGCGCCAGCCCATCGCCGGATTGTCCTCCACGCTGCCGTCGTCGTCGCCCGTGCGCATATAGGGCAGGGCCTTGTCGCCGCCGATATCGACGGTGCGGAAGATGACCGGGCGGTCGCCGGCCGCATCCAGCACATCCTTGTACAGGCGCTGCTGGCGCTCGCGCTGCGGCAGGGTGGCGGAAACGAGGAACTGGAATTCGGTGCGGAACAGGCCGATGCCGTCCGCGCCGGTCACGTCGAGCGCAGCGGCATCGTCGCGCAGGCCGGCATTCACCATCAGCTCGATGCGCGTGCCGTCCTTCGTCACCGGCGGCAGGTCGCGCGCGGCGGCAAAGGCGGCGCGGCGCTTGGCGGTGAGGCTGAGCTTGTTCTCGAACGCCTCGTCCATGTCGAGCGTCGGGCGGACGAACAGCCGGTTCTCGTTCACGTCCATGAGGACAAGGTCGCCCTCGTTCACCCGATGGCGGATGTCGCGCACACGGCCCAGCACCGGCACGCCCATGGCCCGCGCGACGATGGTGACATGCGCGGTGAGCGACCCTTCCTCCAGGATCACGCCCTTCAGGCGGCGGCGGTCATATTCCAGCAGCTCCGCCGGCCCCAGGTTGCGCGCCACCAATATGGCGTCCTGCCGCAGGCCCAGTTGCGCCGCCGTGCCCAGCTGGCCGGACACGATGCGCAGCAGCCGGTTGGAGAGATCCTCCAGATCGTGCATCCGGTCCTGCAGCAGCGGGTCGGAAATCTGGCGCATGCGCATGCGGGTGCGTTGCTGCACCCGCTCGATCGCCGCCTCCGCGGTCAGGCCGCTGTCGATGGCCTCGTTGATCCGCCGGGTCCAGCCTTCGTCATAGGCGAACATCTTGTAGGTTTCGAGCACCTCCTGATGCTCGCCATCGCCGCCGAAGTCGGCCGCGCCCGCCATCCGGTCGATCTGCTCGCGCATCTTGGTGAAGGCGGAGATGACCCGCTGGCGCTCGGCCTCCACATCCTCGGCCACGGTATGCTCGACGGTGATGCGCGGCTGGTGGAAGACGACATGGCCGCGCGCCATGCCCATCACCAGCTGAAGGCCGGTCAGGATGTTGGAGCCGGTGTCCTGCACCCGCCCCTCGCCCGGCGCCTCGTCGACCAGGCCGGCATTGGCGATCAGTTCGGAAAGGACCATCGCCACCGTCTGCAGCGCCTCGATCTCGATCTCTTCATAGCGGCGCGGGTCGACATGCTGCACGCACAGCACGCCCACGGCATGCTCGCGCCGCACGATGGGCACGCCGGCAAAGCTGTGGAACAATTCCTCGCCGGTTTCGGGCAGATAGGCGAAATCGGGATGGGCCGCCGCCTCATCCAGGTTCAGCGTCTCGACATTGGCGGCGATCGTGCCGACCAGCCCCTGGCCCATGGCGAGGCGGGCGACATGCACCGCCTCCTGCTTCAGGCCGCGCGTCGCGAACAGCTCCAGCACGCCTTCGCGCAACAGATAGATGGAGCACACCTCGCTCGACAGTTCCTCGCCGATGATCTCCACTACCTTGTTCAGCTTTTGCTGCGCGGCGAAGCGCGAAGCCATCAGCTCGTGCAGGCGGCTCAGGATCTTGCGTGCGGCGATGACGGGAGGGCTGATCATATCCGCACCGCTAACAGAAAGCTGCCGTCCATTCCAATCACGAACTTTATATCGGCGATGGCGGAATATTGCGCCTCGACCGTTATTGCTGCTGAATAGACACCGAGAGTCGGGGCTTTGCCCGACATGCACCATTCAAGGGGAAGGCACATGACGATCGAAATGACGGCCGAGGCACGCGAAGACCTGCTCGACAGGGGCTATTCCCGCCGGCAGCTTGCCCGGGTCGCGGCGTTGCTGGGCGCCGGCGCGATGGCGGCCCGCTTCACCGAGGCATCGGCGCAGCAGGCGGCAAAGGCCGTGGCCGGCGCGGCGCGCATCGGCGCCAATGAATGCTGGACCGGCCCCTTCCCGATCGCAGCGAAGGCCGCGACCGACATCGTCGCCAGGGGCAATTGGTACGAGCCCGACAATGAGCATCAGAAGCTGTTCGACGCCGTCGCCGCCGTCGAAGGCATCCCGGCCGACCGCATCACCGCATGGCCTGGGTCGAGCGATCCGCTCAACCGCACCGCCGTCAGCTTCGCGTCGCCCGCGCGCGGCATCGTGACCGCCGATCCCACCTATGAAGCCATCTGGCGCACCGGCGCCTGGGTCGGTGCCAAGGTGACGAAGGTGCCGCTGACCGCCGACTATCGCCATGACGTGAAGGCGATGCTGGCCGCGGACCCCAATGCCGGCGTCTATTACATCTGCTCGCCCAACAACCCCACCGGCACGCTGACGCCGATCGAGGACATTGTCTGGCTGGCCGAAAACAAGCCGAAGGACGCGATCCTGCTGGTCGACGAAGCCTATATCCACTGGAGCGAGACCAAGAACGCAGCCTCGCTGGCCGCCACGCGCGACGATGTGATCGTGCTGCGCACCTTCTCCAAGCTGTTCGGCATGGCCGGCATGCGCCTTGGCCTCAGCTTCGCCAACCCCGAGCTGATGAAGAAGATGATGCGCTATGACGGCGGGCAGGTGTCCGGCATGCTGCCGATGACGTCCGTCGCCTGCGGCGCCGTCGCCGTTGCCCAGGCGGGCGACATCAAGACGCGCCGGGCGGAAATGATCGCAAACCGCGAAAACACCATCGCCTGGCTGAAGAAGCAGGGCATCAAGGTGCTGCCCGGCAGCCAGGGCAATATGTTCATGGTCGACTGGGGCAAGCCCGCCAAGGAGATGCAGGCCGCCCTGCTCGCCGAGAAGGTGCAGATCGGCCGTAACTGGCCGATCTGGCCCAATGTCTCCCGCGTGACCGTCGGTTCCGCCGAAGACATGCAGAAATTCTGCGTCGCCGTGGCGAAGACATACAAGGCCTGATCGCCTTTCCGGACCCATGATCCGGGGCATGCGCGCCCGGACGGCACCCGCCGTCCGGGCGCTCTGCTTTTGGCGGGATGCGGGACACGGCGGAAATTAGGCGCTTGTTCGTTCTATCGGGTGAGCATGTCACGCGCACGCACAGGGGCACGCGCACAGGGGGAACGACACCATGAGCTTGATGATGGAAAAGGACGCCGCCGAAGACCTGATGGACCGTGGCTATTCCCGGCGGCAGCTGGGCCGGGTCGCCGCCCTGCTGGGCGCCGGCGCGGCCATCCATTCCACGATCGGCACCGCCTTTGGCCAGTCCCAGGCGGCGCGCGGGGTTGCCGGCGCGGTGCAGATCGGCGCCAATGAATGCTGGACCGGCCCCTTTGCCGTCGGCGTCGAGGCTGCCGCGAAGATGGCGGCCATCGGCAACCGCTACGATGCGGACGACTATCGCGGCCAGCTGCTCAAGACCGTCGCCATGGTCGAGAATGTGCCGGAAGACCATATCCTGCCCTGGCCCGGTTCGGGCGATCCGCTGGTGCGCTCCGTCATCACCTTCTGTTCGCCGCAAAAGGGGCTGGTCACGGCCGATCCGACCTTCGAATCGGCCTGGCGCGCTGCCGACTGGCTGGGCGCGCCGCTTGCCAAGGTGCCGATGAAGCCGGGCATGGGCGCGGACGTGAAGGCGATGCTGGCGGCGAACCCCAATGCCGGCCTCTATTATATCTGCACGCCCAACAACCCGACCGGCACGGTGACGCCGCTCAGCGACATCGAATGGCTGCTGGCGAACAAGCCCGCCGACTCCGTGCTGCTGGTGGACGAAGCCTATATCCACTTCTCCGAAGCGCCGACCGCCGCCTATCTCGCCGCCAAGCGCAACGACGTGATCGTCATGCGCACCTTCTCCAAGCTGTTCGGCATGGCCGGCATGCGCCTTGGCCTCACCATGGCGCACCCCGATCTGCACAAGCGGATGATGCGCTATGACGGCATGCAGGTGACGGGCACGCTGCCGATGACGGCGGTGGCCTGCGGCAATGCCGCCTATACCCAGGCCGCCCTCATCAAGGCCCGCCGCGCCGAGATGATCGCGGTGCGCGAGGAAACCTATGCCTATCTCAAGAAGCGCAAGGTCGCCTATCTTCCCGGTAGCCAGGCCAATATGTTCATGATCGACTGGGGCAAGCCCGCCAAGGCCGTGCAGCAGGCATTCATGGCCCAGAAGGTGCAGATCGGCCGGTCCTGGCCGATCTGGCCCAATGTCTCGCGCGTCACCGTGGGTTCCTCCGACGACATGAAGGCATTCTGCGTCGCGCTCGACAAGATCCTGATGGCCTGACGGACAGAACAACCGTGCCCCGGCACGGCAAGGGGGACGAGGCGGCAGCGCGCTTCGTCCTCCTTTTTTCATTCCGTGAAGATGTAGCTGCTAGAGCGGTGAACGATCGGATTAAATCGTTCACCGCCCCGATTGTCTTTTGTTTTCCGTATTCTGCGAGCCGCCGGCTGTTCCAGCCGACTTCAGAATGCTCTAATGCCGCTCGCCGGTGAAATGCACGCGGTTCGCCTTGATCACCGCCTGGGTGCGGCTGAACACGCCCATCTTCTGCAGAATGGCGGAGACATGCGCCTTCACGGTGGTCATCGACACATTGAGGTCGTGCGCGATCTGCTTGTTGAGCCGGCCGTTCACCAGATGGCCCAGCACCGTCTTCTGCTGCGGCGTCAGGCTGTCGATCCGCATCAGAATGTCGCTGTCCTCCATCGAGGATGGAGGCGCTTCGCCGATCACCTCGGGCAGATAGATCTCGCCCGATATGATCCGGTGCAGCGCCTCCACGATGGCGCTGCGTTTCATCGACTTGGGGATGAAGCCGGCGGCGCCGGCGGCCAGCGCTTCCTGCACCACCTGCCGGTCGAGCGCACCCGACACCATCACCACCGGCAGGATGGGATAGCGCGCGCGCAGCAGGCGCAGGCCATCCAGCCGCTTCACGTCGGGAATGTTGAGGTCGAGCAGGATGAGGTCGAAATTGCTCTGCTTTTCCAGCGTGCCCAGCGCCTCGTCCAGCGTCGCCGCCTCCAGCACCTCGCAGCCGTCGAAGCTGACAGCGATGACGCTGCGCAACCCGTCGCGGACCAGTGGATGGTCGTCGATGATGAGCACCCGCTCGATCGCCGCCTCTGCGCCCATGATATCCTGCATAACCTGCCCCCGGCGAGGATGATCGGCCATAATCGGGGGCGCGGCAAGCCGCACCTGATAGTTTCCGCGCCCCATGACGATCATCTGCCTTCTCCGCTCTTGTCTGGCCGTCCTTGTCCGGCGGCCCTTATTTGGGAAGCTTGAACACCCAGAGCGAGCCGCCCTGGTTGATATCCTTGAACGACTTGGCAACTTCGCCGCCCCACAGCGGCACCGCGCCGCCCCAGCCGGACATGACGGCGACATATTGCTCGCCATCCTGCTCCCAGGTGACGGGCGAGCCGACCACGCCCGAGCCGGTCTGGAACTTCCACAGCTCCTTGCCGGTCTTCGCGTCGAAGGCCTTCAAAAAGCCTTCGGGCGTGCCGGTGAAGACCAGGTTGCCGGCCGTCGTCAGCACGCCGCCCCACAGCGGCGCCTTGTTCTTGTATTCCCACATGATCTTGCCGGTCTTGGGGTCCATCGCCCGCAGCGCGCCGATATGATCCTCCGCGATCGGCTTGATCGTGAAGCCCGCGCCCAGATAGGCCGCGCCCTTCTTGTAGGCGATGGGCTCGTTCCAGATGTCCATGCCCCAGTCGTTGGACGGGATGTAGAAGAAGCCCGTATCCTTGCTGTAGGCCATCGGCATCCAGTTCTTGCCACCCAGGAAGCTGGGCGAGGAGAAGACGCTGGTGCCCTTTTCCGTGGTCGGCGCGCCGGGCCGGCCGGCGGGAATCACATTGGGCTTGCCGTTCTTGTCATAGCCCGTCGCCCAGGTCGTCTGCATGACGAAGCGGTTGGCGCTGATGAACTTGCCGTTGGTGCGGTCGAGCACGAAGAAAAAGCCGTTGCGGTCCGCCTTCGCGCCCAGCTTCATCGGCTTGCCGTTGATCGTGGCGTCGAAGGGGATGAATTCGTTGACCCCGTCGAAATCCCAGCCGTCATGCGGGGTCGTCTGATAATGCCATTTGATGACGCCGGTGTCGGGATCGATGGCGAGCGTCGAGCTGGTATAGAGATTGTCGCCCGGGCGCAGATGGCTGTTCCAGGGCGCCGGGTTGCCGGTGCCGAAGAAGAGCAGGTTGGTTTCCGGATCATAGGTGCCGCCCAGCCAGGTCGCGCCGCCGCCGGTCTTCCACAGGTCGCCGGTCCAGGTGGCGTTGGTCTTGCCGGTGGTGCCGTTGTCCTTGCCGTTGAGGGTGCCCATATGCCCCTCGATCGTGGGACGGCGCCATATCAGCTCGCCGGTGTTCACGTCGCGCGCCTCGACCGCGCCGACGATGCCGAATTCGCCGCCCGAATTGCCGTAGATCACCTTGCCCTTGACCACCATGGGCGCGGCGGTCGCCGAATAGCCCGCCTGATAATCGGCGATCTGCTTGTTCCAGATGACCTTGCCGGTGTGCCGGTTGAGCGCCACCAGGCGCGCGTCCAGCGTCGCGAAGATGATCTTGTCGCCATAGATGGCGGCGCCGCGGTTGACGACGTCGCAGCAGGGCATGATGCCTTCGGGCAGGCGCGCGTCATATTGCCATTTCTCCTCCCCCGTGCGGGCATCGAAGGCGAAGACGCGCGAATAGCTGCCGGTGACGTAGATGGTGCCGTCATAGACGATAGGCTGCGCTTCCTGGCCGCGCTGCTTTTCGCCACCCAGCGATGCAGCGAAGGCCGGCACCAGCTTCGACACCGTATCGGCGTTGATGGCATTGAGCGTGCTGAAGCGCTGCGCCTGCGGGCCCATGCCATAGGTGAGCACGTCGCCGGGCGAAGCCGCGTCGTTCATCAGGTCCGCGTCGTTCGGGCCGGCGGCACCGCCCTGCGCGAGCAGTGGCGCCCCGGCGACCGCCAGCGTGAGCATCGCCGCGCCGGCGAGCGAACGCATGATACGTCCTTTCATCTGTCATCCTCCCTTGTTGCAGGCGACTGCGCGCCCGATGCCGTCAGCCTATGATGTCGTGGCGTGCGAACAATTGGACCTTGGGTCGCCCCCATCAGGCCCGGAGCACGCCGGTTGTTTCAGTTCGCCGCAAGCGGTGGCGCATAGGTGACGCCATGCGCCGCGAAGAGCGCCTTCATCTCTCCCGAAGCGGTCATGCCGGCCAGGATCTCCTCCACCGCATCGCCCAGTGAACGGCTGTTCTCCTTCACCGCCATGCCGATGTCCCAGCCAGGCGAGGTGAAGGCCGGCAGCGGCATCCTGCGCCGGTCGACCTGCGCACCTGCGCCGCCATCGTGCAGCACCGCCTCGATCTGGGCGCGGCTGGCGAGCACGGCATCGGCCTTGCCCCCGGTCACCGCCTCCACCGCCTCGGCCCCGGTCAGATAATGGGTCACGTCCTTGGCCAGGATGCCGCCGAATGACCCCAGCAGGTAGATGTCGGGAATGCTGTCCAGCTCCGCCGCCAGCCTGTGCCCGCGCCACTGGGTCGGCGGCGCCTCGCAATCGGCCGTGCCCTTGCGGCAGGCGAACTGGAAGCTCTCGCGATAATAGGGCGCGACGATCGCCACCTGATCGTTGCGCGCGGCAAAGGTCCGGTCGAAGGGGACATGCAGCATGATGTCGGCGGGCATGAAGCCCAGCAGGCCGCCCTTCCACACCGCATTGCGCAGGTCGTCGTCCACGCTTTCATCGGCGACGATCTGCGCGACATCCGCCTTCACGCCCAGTTTCGCGGCGAGCGCGCGGGCGAGATCGACATCGATCCCCCCCAAAGTCCCGCCCCGGTCCCAGGACCATGGCCGGTTGTCCTTGTAGACCGCGACCCGCAGCACCCCCAGCGCCTTCACCTTCGCCAGCGGCGCGGCATCGGCCAGCGCCGGGAACAATCCCGACGCCGCCACCGCCCCCATGCCTGCGAGCATCGCCCGACGGCTTAACACCGGCCTATTCCTGATGCTTGGTTTCGAGCCAGGCGCGAATCGCCCAGCCGGCCTTCTGCCCCAGCACCTCGCCGAAGGGGGGCATATAGACTTTCCCGTCATGCGCGGAGCCATGCTGGAAACGCTCGATGAACCACTGGTCGCCCGATTCGCCCAGTTCCAGATAGCGCAGGTCGGGCGCGATGCCGCCGCTCTCCGCTTCCAGCCCGTGGCAGCGGGCACAGTTCTGGCCATAGGCCGACTCGCCCACCGTGATCGCCTTGGCATTGCCCGTATAGGGATTCTTCTGAAGCCAGGCTTCGCCAATGTCAGGCAGCATGCTGGTGTCGACCGCCTGGGGCGTCACATTGCCATGCGCCATCAGGGCGCCGGCGCCGGTCGCCGCCGCCGTTATCGCGGCCCCGATCAACGCAATCCGTCCGATATTCATAAATCCATCCTCACCCGGCTATGCTTGCCCCTGTGAGGTCGAGCCTAAGCCACGACAAAGACGTGCCCCATTGGCCATTGGTACTATCCCTGAGTTACGCGAGCCGCTTTAGACCAAGGCATAATCGTAAGAACGCAAGCCGCCAGGACAGGATGAGGATATGAGATTGACAATCGCGGCCGGGCTGGCCCTCTCCTGCGTTCCGGTCATATCCGCCGTGGCCCATGCCGAAACGCTCTATGTCTCGAACGAGCGCGGCAACTCCATCACCGTCATCGACGCCGCGAGCATGGCCCCGGTCGCGACCTGGCCGGTGGGCGGGCGTCCGCGCGGCATCACCGTGTCGAAGGACGGGCGCTACATCTATCTGTGCGCCAGCACCGACCATAGCGTACAGGTGATCGAGCGGACGACAGGGAAGATCGTGGCGGAACTGCCCTCGGGCGAAGACCCGGAACAATTCTTCCTCTCCCGCGATGGCGCGACGCTGTTCGTCGCCAATGAAGACAATGCCGCGCTGACCGCCATCGACATTGCGACCCGCACCGTCGCCTTCCAGGTCGATGTCGGCAAGGAGCCCGAGGGCGTGGCGCAGAGCCCGGACGGCAAATGGGTGGTCGTCACATCGGAAGAGGACAATGTCGTCAACTGGATCGACCTTTCGACCAGGAGCATGGTCGCCGCGACGCAGACCGACCTGCGCCCGCGCCATGTCGAGTTCACCGCCGACGGCAAGGAACTGTGGGTCTCGGCCGAGGTGGGCGGGGTCGTCCAGATCGTCGACACGACGACCCGCGCCGTCATCCAGACGCTGAACTTCGCGATTCCGGGCGTTGGCGATCATCGCATCCTGCCCTGCGGCATCCGCTTCACGCCCGACGGCAGGACGGCCGTGATCGCGCTGGGCCGGGCGGACCATGTCGCGCTGGTCGATGTCGCGACGCGCAAGGTGCGGGCCTATGTGCCCGTCGGCAAGCGCGTCTGGCACCTTGCGATCAGCGCCGACGGAACGAGGGCCTATGCCGCCAATGGCCTTTCGGACAATGTCTCCATCATCGACCTTGCGAGCGCGAAGGTGACGGGAACCGCGCCGGTGGGCGCCGGCCCGTGGGGGATCGTCGCGGTTCCCTGACGGCGTCGCCCATACAGGGTCTTACGCCCAAGGAACGAGAACCAAAGTGCAATTTCGGGCCCGCGCGCCAGCACGCACACTCCCGCAGTCGGCCAATGACCGGCACATAAACGGGAGGATGTTATGGCAAGAAAGGTGCTCCTTGCGAGCGCAGCGATGGCGCTTATGTTCGCCGTGGGGGCAACGCCGGCCATGGCGGCGGGCACGACCAGCCAGCTGCTGAAGCGGCTTCACGAAAAGGGAATCCTCTCCGACGAGGAATATGCCGAGCTGATGAAGCAGGAGGAGGCAGCCCCTCCCCCGCCACCGGCCGAGGCCGCGGCATCCGCGCTGGACGACAAGCGCATGGTCCGCGTGGCCGACAGCGGGGTCGGCATGCAGATCGGCGACGTGACGCTGAAGGTCTCCGGCTCGGTCAACGGTTTCTACGTGCATGACAATGGCGACACGCCCGGCCCGAACAAGGTCGTGACCGGCGGCGTCGCGACAGTCGGCGGCGACAGTTCCGCCGTGCGCAACGGCCTGCTGCCCGGCTTCCTCAAGATCGAGGCGATGACCAGCCAGGGCGGCTGGGACGTCGGCGCCCATTTCGGCATGTATCCGGGCATCAACTCGGCCAGCTATGTGGGCGGCGGCGCCAACAGCGGCGGCAATCCCCGCGCGCTGCAGACCGCCGGCATCGATTTCCGCCAGACCTACCTGACCTTCGGCCGCAAGGGCTTTGGCGAGGTGAAGATCGGCCGCGACATCGGCCTCTTTGGCTCCGAGCAGATATTGAACGACATCACCCTGCTCTCTTCGGGCACGCCCTCGGGCAATGTGGCGCCGTCCAACACCACGCTGGGCCGCATCGGCGTCGGTTACATCTACACCGATTTCCAGCCGCAGATCACCTACTCCACGCCGAATGTCAGCGGCTTCCAGGCCAGCGTCGGCATCTTCGAGCCGCTGTCGTCGATCACCGGGCCGGACGAAGCCAACAAGCAGCCCGGCTTCCAGGCGAAGCTCGTCTATGACAGCAAGTTCGGCGATCTGGGCGCGCGTCTCTGGCTGGCCGGCACGACGCAGAAGCATAATGTCATCGCCGGGCCGGACTATACCGGCAGCGGCTTCGACACCGGCGCCAAGCTGACCTATGGGCCGCTGACGCTCGTGGGCACCTATTATGCGGCATCGGGCCTTGGCACCACGGTGCTCAACCTGTTCGACACCGATGGCGCGGGCAACAAGCGCGACAGCCACGGCTTCTACCTTCAGGGGCTGGCGACGTTCGGCAAAT
Source organism: Sphingobium aquiterrae (assembly GCF_037154135.1). Taxonomy (NCBI): domain Bacteria; kingdom Pseudomonadati; phylum Pseudomonadota; class Alphaproteobacteria; order Sphingomonadales; family Sphingobiaceae; genus Sphingobium; species Sphingobium aquiterrae. The sequence continues at coordinate 223,721 of NZ_JBANFL010000002.1, read as the reverse complement.
TCTCCGCGGGCGGCAGCTATGGCGAGAGCAATCTGGACTATGCCAACACGGCCGACGCGCTCGCCAATCCGACGCTGGTCGACAAGAACAGCAGCTGGGTGGGGCAGCTTCGCTATGGCCTGAACGGCTGGGTGACGCTGCTGGGCGAATATGTCCACAGCAAGTCGGAAGCGCATAACGGCAATCAGGCATCGTCCGACGCGCTGGCCGCCGGCGCGATCCTGTTCTTCTGATCCGGTGATCCGGAGCAGCCGCGCCGATGCGTCGGAACGGCTGCTCCACTCTTTTCTTTTTTTGCCTGAATACGATTTCCAAGCCGGTGCGTGATTCCACTTGCTTTGAAACGCTTTATTCTCCCTTAGGCGAATGTCGGGAGGAGCGGCGGTGTCCTAACCAGGACATCGCCTCTTGCGTTATGACGCTGGGGTGGGGAGGAAAAAAGACCATGAATCGCAATCATCTTCGCGGTGCATCGTGCGTTGCGCTTACAATATACACTGTCCTGCTCGCGCCCGCCGCCATGGCGCAGGATGGCGGGGCATCCACAGGCAAGCCGGGCGACGACATCCTCGTGCTGGGCGAAGGGCTGCCCCTGCCGCCCGGAACGCCGGCCTATGGCTCCACCATCATCGACCAGACGCGCCTGCAGAGCAGTTCTTCGGGCCGGATCGAAACGGTGCTGGGCGATGTCGCGGGCTTCCAGCAGTTCCGCCGGTCCGACAGCCGCTCCGCCAACCCTTCCGCGCAGGGCGCGACCTTGCGGGCGCTGGGCGGCAATGCCTCCAGCCGGACGCTGGTGCTGCTGGACGGCGTGCCGATGGCGGACCCGTTCTTCGGCTACATCCCCTTCAGCGCACTGGTGCCCGACCGGCTCTCCATGATCCGGGTAACGCGCGGCGGCGGCAGCGGCGCCTTTGGCGCGGGCGCGGTGGCCGGCACGATCGAGCTGGCGAGCGCCACGCGCGACCAGTTGCCGACCTTTGCCGGCAGCGCCCTTTACGGCAGCCGCGATTCGACCGAACTGTCCGCCAGCCTCTCGCCCGATCTGGGCAGCGGCTATGTTTCGCTTTCGGGCCGCTGGGACCGGGGCGACGGCTTCCAGACCACGCCCGCCTCGCAACGCAACGCCGCCACCGTGCCCGCCGCCTATGATGGCTGGTCGGTCGGCCTGCGCGCGGTCGCGCCGCTTTCCCCCGACATGGAGGTGCAGGTGCGCGGCCTCGTCTTCAACGACGACCGCACGCTGCGCTTCGCCGGCGCGAACAGCAACAGCCAGGGGCAGGACGCCAGCGTCCGCCTGATCTCACGCGGGCCATGGAAGCTGGATGCGCTCGCCTATGTGCAGGCGCGCAATTTCAGCAATATCGTCATCAGCTCCTCGACCTTCCGCACGTCGCTGGACCAGCGCAACACGCCCTCCACCGGCATCGGCGGCAAGATCGAGCTGCGCCCGCCCGTGGGCGACGCGCATGTGCTGCGCCTGGGCAGCGACCTGCGGCTGTCGTCGGGCGACATGTATGAAGACGCCTATAATGCGAACATCGCCGCCAATCCGGTGACGACGCGGACCCATGCCGGCGGCAACCAGAGCACGCTCGGCCTGTTCGCGGAAGACGACTGGACATTGGGGTCGCTGGTGCTGACCGGCGGCGCCCGCGCCGACCGCTGGACGATCACCCAGGGCTTCTTCACCATCCGCAATGCCGCCGGCGCGATCACCGGCGACACACGCTATGCCGACCGCAGCGATTGGGAATTTTCCGGCCGGGCGGGCGCGTTGCTGCATGTGAGCAAGGCCGTGGCACTGCGCGCGGCGGGCTATACCGGCTTCCGCCTGCCGACGCTCAACGAACTGTACCGGCCCTTCGTGGTCTTCCCGGTCAGGACCAACGCCAATGCCGCGCTGACCCCGGAAAAGCTGAAGGGCGCGGAGGCCGGCATCGACCTTGCCCCCCTGCCCGGCGTCACATTCGGCGCGACGCTCTTCTACAACCGGCTGGACGATGCGATCGCGAACGTCACCACCGGCACCAATGTCCGGATGCGGCAGAATGTCGACGCCATCGTCGCCAAGGGCGTGGAGCTGACCGCCAGCGCGCGGGCCGGCGATTTCGTGCTGTCGGGCTCCTATGCCTACAGCCATAGCGAGGTGAAGGCACCGGGGCAGGCATTTGACGGCCTCACCCCCTCGCAGAGCCCCCGCCATGCCGGCAGCGCGACGCTCGCCTGGGAACCGCAGCAGGGGCCGATGCTGTCGGCGACGCTGCGCTATGTCGCCAAGCAATATGAGGACGATCTGCAGACCGACGTGCTGCCCGATGCACTGACGGTCGATGCCTTTGCCCGCCTGCCCATCGGCCATGGCATAGCGGTGACGGCGCGGGGCGAGAATCTGTTCGATGAAACGGTGGTCACGCGCAATGCCGCCGGGTCGATGGACCTGGGCACGCCGCGCACCTTGTGGATCGGCGTGTCGTTCGCGCGGTGACGACATGGCGATACAGACTGCGACAAACTTCCGCTTGCGGCACTGGCCATGGCGGATAATCTCGCCGTGAATCGTCTGGGGTGACATATCGTCTGGAGTGACATGATGACAGATCGCTATTCCACCGTCGCACGCTGGCTTCACTGGATCATCGGCATCCTGGTGATCCTCAACATCGTCGGCGGGCTTGGCCATGATGCGATGGAGGGCCTGCCGATCCCGATCATGCCGCTGCACAAGGCGGCGGGCATCACCGTCCTGTTCCTCACGCTCGTCCGCATCGGCTGGCGCTTCACGCATCGCGCGCCGACGCTGCCGGCCGAAATGCCGCTGTGGGAAAAGGGCGCGGCGCATGCCACCCATGCGATCTTCTACATCCTGCTGCTGCTGGTGCCGCTGACCGGATGGATCATGGTGTCGGCCGGCACCCGCCCGCTCGACTGGTTCGGCCTGTTCCCGATCCCCAAATTCGCGGTGACGAAGGGCGATGCCATCGTCGGCCTTTCGGGCGAAGGGCATGAGATCCTGGGCATCGCCTTCGGCGTGCTGGCGGTGCTGCACATCGCGGCGGCGCTGCGCCATCATTTCATCCTGAAGGATGGCGTGCTGCGCCGCATGCTCGGCTGAGCGGGGCCCGCGCCCGTCTTATCCCTCCGTCTTATCCCCCCCGTCTTATCCCAAGGTCCAATGGAGGCATGGCAGCCCAAGCCATAGCCTGTATGTATACAGAATTGATGGGGAGAGAGATATGGTCCGGGTGAACCGGCTGCTCGCCGGCGTGGCCATGGCCGGCCTGTCGGCCAGTGGCGCGCTGGCGCAGCCACATGCGGCAATGGCGAATGCGACAGCAGCGAATGCGGCGGCGAATGCCGAAATGCCGGATGCGGACGGGCCGCATATGCCAATGCCCGATAGGGAACTGGACACGCCGGACCGCACGATCATCGTGACCGCGCCGGGCGGCGCGGTCGACATCGACGATGCGTTGACCCTGTCCGGCCATGACATCACCCGCGCCGGCACGCCCGATCTGCTCGCGGCGCTCAGCCGCAATATCGCCGGCGTCACCCTGCAGGACGCGCAGGGCAATCCCTGGCAACCCAATCTCGTCTATCGCGGCTTCATCGCCTCGCCGCTGCAGGGGCAGTCGCAGGGGCTGGCCGTCTATCTGGATGGCGCGCGCTTCAACCAGCCCTTCGGCGACACGGTGCAGTTCGACCTGATCCCGGAAGCCGCCATCGCCAAGCTCTCCCTGCTGGATGCGAGCCCGGTCTACGGCCTCAACGCGCTCGGCGGCGCGGTCGTGCTGGAAACCAGGACCGGCGTCAGCGATCCGGGGCTGGAGGCCAGCATCACCGGCGGCCGCTTCGGCTCTGTCGAAGGCAGCATCGCCGGCGGCTGGGCGAAGGATGGGCTGAGCGCTTTCGCCGCCTTCCAGTACAGCCATGACGATGGCTGGCGCGCGCATTCGCCCTCCACCCTTTATAACGGCTATCTGGACCTTGGCTTCGACACCGAAGGCGGCGGCCTGCACATGAAGCTGGTGGGGGCGGATACCGACCTGACCGGCAATGGCGTCGCCCCCGTCGAGCTGCTGGCCGCCGATCGCCGCGCCGTCTTCACCTGGCCGGACAACAGCCGCAGCCGCTATGGTCGGGTGAGCCTGCACCCCTGGGTCGCGCTGTCGGACAGCACCCGGATCGAGGGCACGCTCTATGCGCAGACGCTGACGCTGCGGACGGTGAACGGCGATGCCGCCGATATCGAGGGCTGCGAGGAAGAGGACGACGCCGGGCTGCTCTGCCTTGAGGGCGTGGGCGTGGGCGGGGACGATGACGACGGCGGGAGCGGGGGCGAGACGCAGGCCGTGCTCACCAACGCCGCCGGCCAGCCCATTTCCGATACGCTGGACGGCGAAGGCTATGGCGTGCTCAACCGCGGCCGCACCCGGACGAAGGCGCTGGGCGCGCTGGTCCAGCTGATCGACGAGCGCCCCCTGCTGGGCGGCGACAATCACCTCGCGATCGGCCTCAGCTATGATGCGAGCCGCACCCGCTTCGACACCTCGACCGAGCTGGGCGCGCTCACCGACGATCGCAGTGTCGAGGGGCTCGGCGATATCATCGTGCAGCCGGACGGCGCCATCGCCCCGGTCGGGCTGGTCGCCCAGACGCGCTATTGGGGGGCGTTCATCCAGGATCGGCTGCCCATCGCACCAGGGCTCTCGGCGGAACTGGGCCTGCGCTACAATCATGCCCGCATCGCGCTGGACGACCAGATCGGCACCGCGCTTAACGGCCGCCACCGCTTCGCCCGCTGGAACCCCGGCGCCGAACTGGACTATGCCGTCAGCAAGAGCCTCAATCTGCGCATCGGCTATGCGGAGACCAATCGCGCGCCCACGCCGGCCGAACTGTCCTGCGCAGACGAAAATGCGCCGTGCAGCCTCACCAATTTCTTCGTCGCCGATCCGCCGCTGAAGCAGGTCGTCGCCAAAAGCTGGGAAGCGGGCGCGGGCGGCCAGGGCGTTGTCGGCGGCGTCCGGCTGGAATGGCTGCTGTCGGGCTATCGCACCACCAACCGCAACGACATCCAATATGTCGCCTCGGCCATCCGGGGCCGCGCCTGGTTCCAGAATATCGGCAGCACGCGGCGGCAAGGCGTGGAAGCCAGCCTGAAAGCGTCGAAGGGCGGGCTGACGGGCACGCTCAGCTATGCCTTTACCGATGCGACCTATCGCAGCCCGCTGACCCTCTCCAGCCCGGCGAACCCGGAGGCGTCGGATGACGGCACGGTGGCCGTCGCGCGCGGCGACCGCCTGCCCGGCATCCCCCGCCACAGCGCCACGCTGGCCATCGACTATGCGGGCAGCCTGGGCGGCAAAAGGGGCTGGTCGATCGGCGGCGACCTGATCGCGCGCACCGGCCAGTATCTGGTCGGCGACGAAGGCAATGATACGCCGCGCCTGCCCGGCTATCTGCTGGTCAATGTGCGCGGGGGCTTCGATATCCTGCCCGGCGTCACCCTGTTCGGCGAGCTGCGCAACGCCTTCAACCGGAAATTCGCGACCTTCGGCACCTTCTCCGACGTGGGCGAGATCGACCTGGCGGAGGCGCCGGACGCATCGAACCCGCGCGCTTATGGCCCGGCGGCCCCCCGACGCTGGTATGCAGGCGTGAAGGCGCGTTTCTGATCCTCTTGCGGCGCGGCCGGGGGCAGCGACCCGGCCGCGCCGCCCTTTTGCAAAATGTTCAGGGCTGAAATGTTCAGGGCCAGAATATTCAGGGCCGATCGACGCGCGGCAGCAGCCGGTCTTCCAGCCCCGGATAAAGGTGGGAAACGCTGCGCTGCAGCTCATAACGCGCCGCTGCCATATGCGCGAAGCGATCGGGGATCGGCAGGTTCCCCGCCTCCACCATGTCGAGCCCGGAACGGACCGCTTCGCTCAGCGTCGCTTCCAGCCAGTCGATCCAGTCCAGCGTCTGCGCGATCGCCTGCCCGCCGTCGGGATCGAACGGCCCATGCCCCGGAATGGCGCCCCGATGCGGCAATGCCCTGAGCGTGGCAAGGCTCGTGCGCCATGCCTCCAGATTGGCGGTCGGCGTGCTGGGCGCGCGATCATGGAACAAAAGGTCGCCGCCGATCAGCAGGCCGGTGCGCTCATCCAGCAACGCCAGGTCGGCCGCGCTGTGGCCGGAAAGCGCCAGCAGCTTCAGCCGCCGTCCGCCGAAATCCTCGCCGTCGCTCTCGATCCGCCGGCCCGGCAGCACCAGGTCCGTGCCGCGCATCCAGTCGTTCAGCATGCGGTACATGGCATCGGAAAAACCGCGCCCGTCGCGGCCGATATCCGCGATGGTGCCGGGCAGCGCCGCGACGATCGCCGGATCGAACGCGGCAATGCCAAGCCCATGATCGGGGTGGAGATGCGTCACATAGACGCGGATCACCGGCTTCCCCGTCAACGCTTCCGCCACGCCTCTGAGCGCGCGGGCATAGCGGACGGACGGCCCGCAATCGCACAGCAGCGTGCCGGCGGGCGTGTCGATGATCGCGATGTTCGCAATGGCGCCGCCATTGGCCGGCAGGATCGGTTCATCCGCGCCATGGACCATCCAGATGCCATCGGCGACCTTGACCGGGGCAATGCTGTATTCCTGCGCGGCCAGCACCCTGCCGGGCATGGCGACGGCGGCGAACGCCGCCGCGATGCCGCCGCCCAGCAGCGTCCGTCGTGTGGGCACTGGCCGTCGCGTGGGCAGCGGGCGGCGCGTCGGCATCAGCGCTGCGCCGCCAGCAGGCCGGGCGACTGCTTCGCCACGCCGATCACGGCATGATAGTCCCGCCCATTGGTGTCGCGCGCATCGACCGTCAGGCTCTCCCCCGCCGCCGCGTCCAGCATCAGCGTGAGCGCCGGGTCCTCCGCCACCGCAGCCCAGATCTCCATGTCGCCCAGCGTCCTGCCCGCCGCATTGGCCACGCGCAGGGTTTCGAGATGATAGGTGGCGATATTGTCGACCAGCCCCGTATCCATCGGATGACGAAAGCTGACGCGCAGGCGGCTTTGCGTTTCGCCCACCGGCCATGCCTCGCCCCTGATCTCCCCCAGATGCTGCGCCCAGTCGCCCTTGACCCGGCTGACCGGCGGGGTCGAGCAACCGCCGCCCGCCGCATCCACCCAGCCGCCCGACACCAGCCATGCGCCGCTCCTGAGCTGCACCGCGCCGCGCACCGGCGTGCGCTGGTCCAGCTTGATCCGGGTCGCGACATAGGGCGCCGCCGCCACGGGGCGGTAATCTATCGCGATGGGAATGGGGTTGAGGTCGACCAGCAGCACGATGCGCTTCACATCGGCGATGCCGCGCGCGTCGATGGCGACGGGAAAGCTGCGCTGGTTCTCCGCAATCTCGGGATAGAGCACCCGCACGCGCGGATCGAACCGCACCGGATCGTCGCCGAAGAGCGTGCGGGCATGGGCCTGCCACATCGGCGATCCCAGCGGATCGGCCGGATAAGGGGCGCCCGCACGCGCGGGCATGGCACCGCCCAGTACCGCGACCATGGCGATCATCCATGCAAGGCGTTGGCCTTTTGCCACATCCTTCTCCCTATTGCCGGGTCTACACCGGCGCAGGATCGGCTACCATAGGACCTTGGCATAGGACCTTGGCATAGGACCTTGGGCCGAAGCATCGGCCAGCAGGGAGGGGGACAGGATGCGGGCATGGGCATGGATCGCAGCGACACTGCTGTCGCTGTGCGCGGCAACGGCGGGGCAGGCGCAGGATGGCGAACCGCTGTTCGACCCGGACGGCTATCGCATCGCCCATTATCGCGCGCCCGTCATCCGCCCGCCCGACGGCGTCGGCCGCATCGCGCCGAACGCCGCCGCCATGCTGCGGCCGGACAGGGACGCGTTGTTCATCGATGTCACCCCGGCCGAAGGCGGCCACCGCGAGGCGGACGGACGCTGGCGGCTGGCGCGCGCCCGCGCCACCATCCCCGGCGCCCACTGGTTTCCCGAAGCCGGCCGCGGCGTGCCCGCGCCGGACATCGCGACATGGTTTGCCAAAGGCATCGCCCGCCTGTCGCGCGGGCGGCGAGACCGGATGATCGTCACCTTCTGCCTTGCCGATTGCTGGATGAGCTGGAACGCGGCGAAGCGGCTGCGCGCCATGGGCTATAGCCGGGTCTGGTGGATGGCCGAGGGATCGGACGGATGGGCCGACCTGGGCCTTGCGCTGACGCCCGCGATACCCGAACGCTGAATCGCCGCCCGCCTCTATCCGCCTTGCACCAAAGGACAATTGCCGCCTTCCGGCAGTTCTTTCATCCCTCCAGCAGCCATAGGCATGGCCGGATGTCCATGTCGCCGCCCAAGAGAATATCGTAACGAAAAATGTCGTAACCAGGAATCGAATCGGGAGAGAAGACCATGTTTCGTCGTTCGGCTGCCCTTGCTGCCCCCATCCTCGCCATCGCCTTTTCCCTGGCTGCCACCCCGGCGCTGGCCAAGGACATCGTCGTCCACATGAAGAACCAGGGCCCAGAGGGCGCGATGGTGTTCGAACCGTCTTTCATCAAGGCCGCGGTCGGCGACCGGATCGTCTTCAACCCCACCAATCCCAGCCATAATGCAGAGACCATTCCCACCATGCTGCCCGCCGGCGCCACGCCGATGAAGGGCGCGATGAACAAGGAAGCGTCGATGGTCGTCACCAAGCCCGGCCTCTACGGCATCAAGTGCATGCCGCATTATTCCATGGGCATGGTGGCGCTGGTCCAGGTCGGCAAGCCGACCCCGGCGGACATCGCAGCGGCCAAGGCCGTGAAGCTGGCGCCCTTCGCCGCCAAGCGGATGACGGCCTATCTCGCCAAGGTCAAATAGGCACTCAAAGCTCAAACAAGCGCCCACCCATCGCAGCGCTGAAATCGCCGCAGGTCCGCATCCCCCCGATGCGGGCCTGCTTCCGTTTGGCGGGCACGGGATTGGCAGCGCCCGTCCTTTGCCCTATGGCCCGCCGCGGGCAGCGGGTTTCACCCGTTTCCCGACTGATCGCGCCGGTGCCCCTGCCAAGGGGCCTAAGAGGGAATGCGGTGCGGGTGGCTTGCCATCCAAATCCGCGGCTGTCCCTGCAACTGTAAGCGGCGAGCGCGATGCACTTGTCCTGCGCCCCTTCGGGGATGACGGGCGACCACTGGGCCGGCGCCGATGCGCGCCGGCATGGGAAGGTGTGCATCGTGCCGTGACCCGCGAGCCAGGAGACCTGCCGGCGCTTGGTCGCTCTTGCCTGGGTCCAGGGGATGGTCGAGGCACGGTGTTCTCCGTCTGAGCGACGAACGATGCGGTGGAGGCCGCATCGGCGCAACGCCGGCGGCGACAAGGTGCCCGTCCGCCCGCAACGCGCCGACCGTTCGCTCAAGGCAAACGGCACGCCTCCGCCTTTCATGCTCAGGCGCCGGGGGCAATGACGATGAAGAGCCTTTTCCTTTCCACCTGCGCGCTGGCCGCGATCACAGCGATGCCGCTCCATGCGCAGACCCGGCCCGTTCCGGGCGACCTCGACACGGCGGATGGCGCAGCCATCGTCGTCACCGCATCGCGCTCCGGCGAGGGCGTGCCCGTCGACCGGCTCGGCGCGTCCGTGACGGTGCTGGACAGCGCGACGCTGGACCAGCGCCAGACCCGCATCGTCTCCGACATCCTGCGCGATGTGCCGGGCGTCGCGGTCAACCGCGTCGGCGGCATCGGCAACCTGACGCAGGTGCGCATCCGCGGCACGGAGGGCAATCACGTCCTCGTGCTGATCGACGGCATCGAGGTGGCGGACCCCTATCAGGGCGAATATGATTTCGGCACGCTGATCGCCGATCCGCAGGCGCGCATAGAGGTGCTGCGCGGCCAGCAATCCTCGCTCTATGGGTCGGATGCGATCGGTGGCGTTATCCATTATATGACGCTTACGGGCACGGAAGCACCCGGCTACAGCCTGCGCGCGGAGGGCGGCTCCCTCGGCACCTTCAGCGGCGGCGCGCGCGCGGCGGGCGTATCGGGCACGCTCGATTATGCGCTGTCGGCCTCCTATTATCATACGGACGGCTATGCGACGGCGCGCGGCGGCCAGCGCGATACCGGGTCGGACAATATCGGCGCCAGCGGCAAGCTCATCTGGACGCCCACCGACAGCTTCAAGCTGACCGGCGTCGCCCGCTATAGCTATACCGACGCGGACAACAACAATACGGACATCGACACGAGCAGCCCGACCTTCGGCTATGTCATCGACAGCCCCGGCGTCCATGTGAAGAACCGCGCCTTTTACGGCCTGCTGAGCGGCGAGTTCACCGCGCTCGACGGGCGCTGGGTCAGCACCCTGTCGGGCCAGATCGCCGACACGAAGCGCACCGGTTACTCCCCCTTCGGCATCGATTATGGCGACAAGGGCCAGCGGCTGAAGGGCTCCTTCACCAGCAGCCTGAAGCTGGGCGACGAAGCTCTGTCCCACAGGCTGACCGCCGCCGTCGACGTGGAGCGCGAGCAGTTCCAGAACAGCGTCGCCTCCCCCTTCTCCTTCGGCGGCAAGCGGCATACCGACAATGTCGGGCTGGTCGGCCAATATGAGCTGAACGCCGGCGACGCGCTGGCGCTGGGCGCCTCTGTCCGCCATGATTTCAACAACCGCTTCGCCGATACGACGACATGGCGGGTGCAGGGCAGCTATCGCTTCGAAACCGGCACGCGCATCCGCGCCGCCTATGGCACGGGCGTCAAGAACCCCGGCTATTTCGAACTCTTCAGCTATGATGCGGGCCGCTATATCGGCAACCCGAACCTGAAGCCGGAAAAGTCCGAAGGCTGGGAAGCGGGCATCGAGCAGAGCCTGGGCGATGGCGCGGCGACCATCGGCGCCACCTGGTTCGACAGCCGGCTGAAGGATGAGATCTACACCACCTACCCCGCACCGGATTTCGTGGCGACGCCAGGCAACCGCACGACGACATCGAAGCAGCATGGGCTGGAGGTCTTCGCCAGCGCGCGGCCCATCAGGCAACTGCGCCTCGACGCAGCCTACACCTATCTCAAGGCCCGCGAGGATGGCGTTGTCGAGGTGCGGCGGCCCGGGCATGTGGCGAGCTTCAACGCGACCGTGTTCAGCACCGACGAGCGCTTTTCGGGCACGCTCACCCTGCGCTACAACGGCCGGCAGCAGGACGATGCCTATATCGATCCCAGCTATGTGCCGGTCAGGATGGCGCTGAAGGATTATGCGCTGGTGAACATCAACGCCGAATATAAGCTGCGGCCCGGCGTCGCGATCTATGGCCGGGTCGAGAACCTGACCGATGAGCGCTATGAAGAGGTGTTCAGCTATGTCTCCGCCGGCCGCGCGGCCTATGGCGGCGTGAAGGTCGGCTTCTGATGCGGACCGGCGGCGGGGGACGGAGCGGCGTGCGGCGCCCGGCCGGTGCCCCGCCGCGCGTCCTCATGCGCTCAGCGATTTGGGCGGCGTATCGCGCGCAGCTGATCGGTGAGGGTGCGAGCGGCGCGGACATAGGCCGGGCCGCCGCACACCGTCCACGCCTCCGGCACGCGCAGGCGGGGAATGTCCTTCAGGATCGGGTGGTGCAGCATCTCCGTCCCCTGATCGGCCACGCGGTCGGTCGCGCTCTCGACGACCAGATAGTCGGGGCGGGCCGCGATCATCTCTTCCAGCGACAGTTGCGACAACGGCGGCTTGCCCAGCCTGCCCGCCAGATTGATCAGGCCCACCCGCGTCATCAGGTCATCGACCAGCGTACCCGTGCCGGTCATATAGCCGCGCCGCTGATAATAGGCCGCGACCTTGCCGCCGCCGACCCTTGGCAGCGCCGCCAATTCGCGATCCATCCGGGCGATCATCGCCTCGCCCCGCTCGGGATGGCCCACCGCCTTCGCCACGATGCGGATCTGGCGCACGATGGCCGGGTAATCATTGGCGCTGTCCAGCTCCAGCACAGGATAGTCGCGGTCCGCAATCGCCCCGCCCAGCCCACGCCGGGCGATGAAGCCGATCACCAGATCGGGGTCGATCGCCAGCACCTCCTCGGCCGACTGACGCATGATATGGATGCCCCGCGTCTTGCCCGCGGCGGCGGACATTTCCGGATCGGGCGCATTGCGGGTGACGCCGGCGATCTGCCCGGGATCGGCCAGTTCCAGCAGATATTGATCGGCGCACAGGTTGACCGAGACGATGCGCTGCGGCCGCACCGGCGCCTTCCCGCGCCCCGGCAGAGCAGCCGCAAGCGCCATGCCCCCGGCCAGCAGCAACGCGCCGGACAGGGCGAGACGGGCAAGAGGTCTGGCAAAGGGGCGGGCATGGCGCATATGGGCACCGTCCTTAACCGACATAGCGGATCAGGCAAGCCCGCCTCGGGCCATGGGGGCATGCGGCCATGACCGCCCCCCGGAACGGCCCGCGCCTGTGCCCGCCACGGCGACCCACGCTGATCTTCGCGCTCGCCGCGCTGCTGGTCCTGAGCGGCCTTGCTTCCCTCGCCTTTGGCGCGGTGCCGATCGCGCCCGGCCGGCTGATCGCCGCGCTCGCCGGCCATGGCGATGCGACCGCGACCGCCATCCTGTTCGACCTGCGGGTGCCGCGCACCATCCTGGGCCTTGCGGTCGGCGCGATCCTGGGTCTCTCCGGCGCGGCGCTGCAGGGCTATCTGCGCAATCCGCTTGCCGAACCTTCCGTGCTGGGCGCGGCCAATGCCTCTTCTCTGGGCGCGGTGATCGCGCTCTATTTCGGGCTGGCGGCGCTGCATCCGCTGGTCCTGCCCGCCATGGCCATCGCCGGCGGGCTGGTCGCGCTCATCCTGCTGTTCACGCTGGGCGGCGGCGAGACGGAAAGCCCGCTGACGCTGATCCTCGCCGGCATCGCCATCGCCATGCTTTCGGGCGCGGGGATCAGCCTGGCGCTCAACCTGTCGCCCAATCCCTTTGCCGCGATGGAGATCATGACCTGGCTGATGGGGTCGCTGGAGAACCGATCCTTCGATCATGTCTGGCTGGCGCTGCCCTGCATCCTTGTGGGCGGCGCGCTGTTGCTGGTGGACGGCCGCGCGCTCGATGCGCTGACCCTGGGGGAGGATGGCGCGCAGGCGCTGGGGGTGGACCTGCGCCGCACCCAGTTGCGCCTGCTGCTCGGTGTCGCGATCGGCGTCGGCGGCGCGGTGGCGGTGTCGGGCGCCATCGGTTTCGTCGGCCTGATCGTACCGCATCTGATCCGCCCGCTCACCGACCGATCGCCCTCGGCCCTGCTGCTCCCCTCTGCGCTGGCGGGCGCGGTGCTGCTGGTGCTGGCCGATATCGGCGTGCGTCTGATCCCCATGACCAGCGAGCTGAAGCTGGGTGTCGTCACCGCCTTTCTGGGCGTGCCCATCTTCCTTGTCCATCTGATGCGGGCGCGGCGGCTATGGTGACGTTCACCCTCTCCTCGGTCTCCGTCTCGCTCGGCCGTCGGCGCGCGGTGCAGGATGTGGAGGCGACGCTGGCGCCCGGCGCGCTGATCGGCATCGTCGGCCCCAATGGCGCGGGCAAGTCCACATTGATGCGCGCCATGCTGGGCCTGCTGCCGCTCGCCGGAGGAGAAATCGCCATCGACGGCATTCCCGTCGCCCGCCTGCCGCGCAGGCAGATGGCACGCCAGACCGCCTATCTGCCGCAGGGGCAGACGCTGCACTGGCCGCTGACGGTGGAACGTCTGGTCGCGCTTGGCCGCCTGCCGCATATGGCGCCGATGCAGCGGCTGTCCGCCGCCGATCTCGCCGCCATCGAGGATGCGATGGCCCGCGCCGATGTGCTGGCGCTGCGCCACCGCGTCGCCACCGAATTGTCGGGCGGCGAGCGGGCAAGGGTGATGATGGCCCGCGCCCTCGCCGTCGGCGCGCCCGCGCTGCTGGTGGACGAACCCCTCGCCGCGCTCGACCTTGGCCATCAGATCGAGGTCATGACCCTGCTGCAAAGCGAGGCCGCGCAGGGCGCGCTGGTGGTGGCGGTGCTTCACGACCTCAGCATGGCTGCGCGCTATTGCGACCGGCTGCTGCTGATCGACGGCGGGCGGCTGGTGGCGGACGGCGCGCCGATGGACGTGCTGACCGTCGACCGGCTGCGCCAGGTCTATGGCGTCGAGGTGCTGATCGACAACAGCGGCCCGGCGCCGGTGATTACGCCCGTGCGGCGCTGTTAGGTTAGTATCCGACTTCAGGCGGCCCGCTGCGCAAGAGCGATGAGCCCGTCGATATCGACATGCGCCTCCAGCGCCGCGGCGATCTCGTCCAGCGCCGCATCCACCGATGCATGATAGTCGCGCCCGCCGCCCTCGGTCCCGAGGAGCGCAAGCAACGCCCGCCGCTGGGCCGGGTCCGCGAGCAGGCCGTGGAGATAGGTGCCCATCACCAGCCCGTCGGCGCTGACTGCGCCCTCGGCCCGGCCATCGTCCAGCCGGGCAAAGGGGCGGGCCATATCCGCGCCCGTCGTCTCCCCGACATGCATTTCATAGCCGTCCAGCGGCGCGCCCAGCGCCATGCCGCTGACATGCCGCAGCGCCTTGTCCGGCGTCAGGACGGTCTCGACGTCCAGCAGGCCCAGCCCCGCCACCGCGCCCGCCGGCCCTTCGATCCCATGCGGATCGGCGATCCGGCGCCCCAGCATCTGATAGCCGCCGCACAGGCCAAGGATCGCCCCGCCCCGGCGATGATGCGCGAGGGTGTCGATATCCCACCCCTGCGCGCGCACGGCGGCAAGATCGGCGATGGTCGCCTTCGATCCGGGCAGGATGATGAGCGCGGCATCGGCGGGAATGGGCTGGCCCGGCGGCACCATCAGCAGCTCGACGCCCGGTTCGATCTTCAGCGGATCGAGATCGTCGAAATTGGCGATGCGCGGCAGGATGGGGCAGGCGATGCGCAGCGCTCCGTCATGGCGGGGGGCATTTTTTTCCAGCACCACGGCATCCTCGCTGGGCAGGCGCACAGTCGCGGGCAGCCATGGCACCACGCCATAGCCGCGCCAGCCCGACCGCGCGACAATCGCCTCATAACCGTCGATGAAGAGCGACAGCGTGCCCCGGAACTTGTTGATGAGGAAGCCGTGGATCATCGCGGCATCGTCGGGATCGATCACCGCCCTGGTGCCGACGATGGCGGCGATCACCCCGCCCCGGTCGATGTCGCCCACCAGCACCACCGGCACCTGCGCCGCGCGGGCAAAGCCCATATTCGCGATGTCGCCCGCGCGCAGGTTGATCTCCGCCGGCGATCCCGCCCCCTCGACCACCACGATATCGCAGCGCGCGCGCAGCCGGGCATAGCTTTCCATCACCTGCGGCAGCAGGCCGCGTCGCGCTTCCTTGAAATTCGCGCCGCCCAGCGTGCCGCGCACCTGGCCATGGACGACCAGCTGCGATGTGTGATCGGCCTGCGGCTTCAGCAGCACCGGGTTCATGTCCGTATGCAGCGGCACGCGCGCGGCGATCGCCTGCAGCGCCTGCGCCCGGCCGATTTCACCACCATCCTGCGTCACGGCGGCGTTGTTCGACATATTCTGCGGCTTGAACGGCAGGACAGACAGGCCGCGATTCGCCAATGCCCGGCACAGCCCGGCGACCAGCACGGATTTGCCGACATCGGACCCGGTGCCCTGCAGCATCAGCGCGCCCTGTATCGGGCGAGCCGTGGCAGCGCTCATTCCGCCAATCCTTCGGAATAGTCGATGCGGATGCGGACCCAGGAGCCGACCTGCGGCTTGCCGTCGACCCGCGGCGGCCGCACCAGGAACTGCCAGGCGGCCTGCCGGATCGCGCGCGCAAAGCCGGAACCCAGCGGCGCCTCGCCCAGCGCCTGGCAATTGTCGACATGGTAATTTTCGACCGTCTTGCAGGCGACGAGCCCCCAACCCTTGCGCGGCGCATCATGGGGCAGATAGCCCGCCAGCTCCGCATTGGTGGGCTTGCGATACCATTCGGCCTCGAACAGCTGCACGCCGCCCGGCCCCTCGCCCGGACCATAGGTGGATGAACTGCCGCCATTGCCCGCGCCCGCCGATCCGGCGCCGCGATGCGACTGCAGGCTGCCGATGTCGGCGGCGGCAAAATCCTTGCTGGTGAGCGTCAGGAAATTGGGGGTCGGCTCATCCTTTTGCGGCGCCGGCGTGGGCGCGGTGGGCGGCGGCGCTTCCTTCGTGGGCGTGGGCGCATTCGTGCCGGCGGCGGCCTTCTTGCGCTCCTTCGACTGTGTCTGGTCGCCCTCGGGCTTGGGCTCGGGCAGCATCGTGAAGGTGACGGGGTTGCGCGGATCGGCCTGGCGCGGCGCCAACGGCCCCTGCCGCAGCAGCAGAACGATCAGCAGCAGATGGAACAGGACCGTGAGCGTCAGCACGATCGTCCGCCGTCGAGCCTGCGCCGGGTCCGGCTGCGAGAAGGAGCGATAGGGGGCTGGCGACATTGGCGAAATGCCTAGGACGGCTGCTGCGCCGCCGCAAGCCGTCGATGGGCAGGCGCAGGGGTCTTTGGACGAATGTTCCCCATTTGCGCATGCGAACATGCGGCAGGCGAGGGAAATGTCGGGCATGGCATCGGATCAATGACGGCGCGGCATTGCGCTTACCGTTCCTCGTCATCCGCAAAAACACCATGCGCCGTGTTGGGGAGGCCCGCGGCAACTGCCCTGTATATCGCTTGCCGCCCGCATTGTCCCGAGTCGCCGGATGCATGGACCTGGCAGGGAAATGCCCTATCGCGCGATCAGCCTCTTCACCCCGGAAGCGATCAGCGCGAGCAGAAGCGCGGGCAGGATCATGCGCGGGAGCAGCGACAGGGAAAACGGGTCCATCGCGGCGCTGTCGCGCGTCACGAGCGGCCACAGCACCAGCGTCACCACGGCGGACCAGACGGGCGCGAGTGCGAGCTGCCACCAGCGGCGGCAAAACCAGCCGACCAGCACGGACACCGCGATCAGGAAGGGATTGGCCAGCATGCCGACGAACATCAGCATTTCCCAGCCGATATTGAACCCGGATTGCGCGTCAGCCATTATCGGCGGCCATGATCATGGTGGCCATCCGCCGGGAAAGCCGCTGGGGGGAAAGCGGCAGAGCGGAACGCCCTGCCGAATCGGCCGATCGCCCATGGCCATCGGCCAAAGCTCACGCGACCGGGCCGAGACCCTTGATCGCGCTGTCCACCAGCGCCTTGTCGGCCTTCGCATCATGCCCTTCCGCGATCAGCACAGCAGCAGCATTGGTCGCGGCCTTCACCGTCTTCGCACGGATCGCCTCGACGGCGGCGCGCTCGGCAGCACCGATCTTGTCCTCGGCCATCTTCTGGCGACGGACGACGAGGGCGGCGGCATTGTCCTTCGCATCGGCGATCAGCGCGGCGGCGTCTTCGCTCGCACGGGCGCGCATCGCCTCCACTTCACCGGCGGCACCCGCCAGCTTCTTTTCATATTCGCCCTTCAGCACCTCGGCCTCGGCCCGCAGCTTGGCGGCTTCGTCCAACTGGGTGCGGATCGCGGCGATCTTGCCGTCCAGCCCCTTGCCGATCAGCGCCGGCACCTTCTTCACCAGCAGGATGATGATGAAGAACGCCATCGCCAGGCTGACCCAGGCGGTCGCATCCATGCCGAGCGCCTTGGGATCGCTATGCGGCGCAACGCCCTCATGCGCGACCGTGCCGACCGGCTCCAGACCCTCGGCGTGGATCGCCTGCTTCAGGTGGGGGGCGTCGCCGCCATTGCTCACAACCGTCTCAGCCATGGGCCAAAGCCACCTTTACTGCATTGCGCGCCGCGTCGGCCGGCGCCGTGAGGCCGGAAATCTTCGCGACCATATCCTGTGCCGCCTCGGTTGCGACCGTCTCGATCTCCGCAAGCGCGGCAGCGCTGGCGGCGGCGATCCGGGCTTCGGCCGCGGCGATCTTTTCCGCGATGACGGCGTCGGCGGCGGACACCTGGCCTTCGGAGGCTTTCGCCGCCTCTGCCTTCGCCTTTGCCATCACCGCCTGCGCTTCGGCGCGGCTTGCGTTTTCGCGGGTGCGATATTCGGCTTCCGCCTCATCGGCGCGCGCGAAGGCGGCCTTGGCGGCATCCAGATCGCCGGAAATCTTGCCGTCGCGTGCTTCCACGGTCGCCTGGACCTTGGGCACCATGCCCAGGCCGATGACGAAGAAGACGAAACCGAAGGTCAACAGCAGCCAGAAAATCTGGGATGCATAGGTTTCGGCGATTTGCGCGATTTGAGGCATTGCACCCGTTCCGGTATCAGAATGTCCGGGCGGGGTTGCCGCCCGGACATTTCAGTTCAGATCGTCAGGCGACGAAGACCAGGATCATGGCGATGACGAACGCCAGCAGACCCAGAAGTTCGGCGGCCGCGAAGCCGATGAACAGACGGCCCTGCTGGCCGTCGGCGGCACCCGGATTGCGCAGCGCGCCTTCCAGGAATGCGCTGAACACGTTGCCCACACCCAGGGCGGCGATGCCCGCACCGATTGCGGCCAGGCCAGCACCGAGCAGCTTTGCGGCTTCTGCGTCCATATCGATAACTCCTTTTCTAAACTCTAGCTAAAATGTTGAGGAATCTCAGTGAAGATTTTCAGCGTCGTTGATGTAGACCGAGGTCAGCAGCGCGAACACATAGGCCTGGATCACGGCGACGAGCATTTCGAGCGCGCTGATGCCGATCATCAGGATGAAGCTGGCGGAACCGACCGTCAGGCCATAGCCGACGCCCGCATTCGAACTGTTGATCACGAAACCGGCCAGCACCTTCAGCAGCACATGCCCGGCGGTCATCGCGACGAACAGTCGCAGGCCAAGGCTGAACGGGCGCACCATGAAGGAGATCAGCTCGATCGGGAAAATGACCGGGATCATCGGCAGCGGCGTGCCATGCGGCACGAACAGCGAGAAGAAGTGGAAGCCATGCTTCCAGAAGCCGACGATCAGCACGATGGCGAAGCTCATGATGGCGAGCACACCGGTCGCGGTGAAATGGCTGGTGAAGGTGAAGGGATGCACGCCGAACAGGCCCAGCGGCAACAGACCCAGCAGGTTGGCCAACAGGATGAACATGAACAGCGAGAAGACGTAGGGCACGTATTTCTTGCCGCCCTTGCCCACATTGGACATCAGCAGGCTGTCGATGAAGCCGGTCACGCTTTCCACGGCAGCCTGCCAGCGGCCGGGCACCATCTGGCGCTTCATGCCGCCAAGCATGAAGATCCACAGGACGAGGGCGGCGAGCACCATGTAGAGCGCGCTGTTGGTGAAGGCGATGTTGAACCCGCCCAGCGACAGGTGATCCGTCCCGAACAGCGGTTCGATCGCAAACTGGTGCATCGGATCGATTTTGCCGGACTGTGCCACGTTCACCCCTGAAAAACCAAAAACCCTATGACAAAAGCGCCCTAGCGGTCAGGACGCTTCGTCGAAATCCGGATGATGTTCCTGAAAGCCACGACGATCCCCATCGCCAGGAAAACCAGCAGGAGCCAGGGCGAAGTGCCGATCAGCCGGTCAAGAACCCAGCCGATCACCGCTCCACCGACAAGACCACCGATCAGTTCGGCAAGAACGCGATTGCCAAGTCGGTAGCTTTCGCCGCCGTCTTCCTTCGCTGTCGTGCCGGTTCTGACCGCCTCGGCACGCTCCGCCCGCGCGATCCGCTCTTCCAGAGACGGAATTCGCGCGTCTTCGCCCGCCGGGTCCTGCCCGGGCACCTCATCTGCCATCCCACCCTCCATCATTGGGCGCGCAAACACCATATGAAGGAGCCATGAATGATTGACGCTGCACCCGTCAAGGCGCGGCCCGTTTAGAAAGCACCGGCCCCTGAGTCAACCATGCTGGGACTATGGTATGACATGTGCGGAATCGCCCGGAAAACCGGGCTCCCATGGCAGCTGGCAGGGAGATCAGCCCGCTGTGGCGCAATAAGGGGGCAAGGCGATCGCCCCCGCGCCCTTGGTCTGCCATGCGCCCGCGCCGATGCGATAGACCTGCCCCTGCTTCACCCGGCCAGACAGCGTCTGGCATCCGGTGGCGGCGGCCACGTCCGACACGGTGACGCCGCGCTTGCTGGCGAGATCGGTATAGGCGGCGCGGCGCTTGATGTTGATCGCGTCCACCTCCGCCTTCACATCGGCGGAGACGGAACCGGCGACGCCCAGATAACCGTCGGCCTGCTCGCCGACAGTGCCGGCGGCCATCGCCTGGGCGACGGCGCCCGATTGCGCGCTGGCCGGGCCGGTCCATGCGACACCGGCGCAGACCAGCACGGCCCCCGCGACGGCGGAAAGCATCAGGGCCCGGTAAGAAAATGGCTGTGTCATTGCGGGAACAACTCCGGATTATTCTGGATCAGGGTCTGCGCGTCGCGTTGCAGACGCACGACCACTTCCTGCTGCACCTTGACGTTCAGGTTGATCTCGATCGGGCGATCGGGTGCCTTTACCTGGATGCATCCTCCAAGGGACAGGCCGGCAACGCCGAGCGCGATCAGGATTCTTTGTGTCATTTCTGCTCCGTGGATAATTGAGTTTCGCTTTCGGGCGGCTGAACCGCAAGCCCTTCGCGCATTTTCTCCTGGAATTGGTCGCCCAGGCTGTTGCGGATGAGGCCGCTGGGATCGATGAACGACTGCGCCGTGCCCAGCAGGCCGCGGAAGGGCGCCTGAATGCGGATGTTGAAGATGAACGGCAAGCCGATGAAGTTGCGGGCCAGGCTGGCGGGCAATGGACCGATCTGGCCGCGATTGACGCCGTTGAAGACGACATTGCTGACCAGCTCACCATCCAGCGCGCCGTCCATCAGGATGGTAAGGCATTTATATTGCAGGTTCTTCAGCGCGTCGAAGGCCAGCCGCCCCATCGCGCCCAGCTGCTCGTTGGAGACGGCGCCGACATAGGACAGCGTGCCCGATTGCACCGTCGGGTCGCAGGGCACCGTCGGCAGCACGCCTTCGGGCAGGATCAGCGGCGGCTGCCCCGTCTGGCGCGCCGCCAGCACGCCGCCGGCAATCCGCCCGCCCTGCGCGTTGAAGATCAGCGGCAACAGCCCGTCGAACGTGCCGGTCGCCGAAATATCCTTCAGCTCCAGTGTGTTGATGAACGCGCCGGCATCCAGGCCGATGACCCGGAAGGTCAGGTAGCGCTCGGTATCGGCGCTGAAATCCATGACCGTGGGCAGCAGCAGCAGCCGGCCACCGGCAAAGGGCCATTCCCCGGCCTCGATCCGCACATGCTGCCCCGCTTCCAGCCGGTAGCGCACGATGCCGTCCGCCACCTCTATGCCCGGGTTGACGCTGGCGAGGCGCACCACCTGCCCCGGCGCGGTGACAAGGCCGATCAGGTCCGTGAAGCGGATTTGCCCGCTCAATCCCGTGACCGGGCCGAAGGCGGCGGCAAGATCCATCTTGTCGGTGCTGAACAGCCCGTCGCTTTCTACCCTGTCGCCGGTCCAGCGGATCTGGCCATGGCCCGTCACCGTGCCATGCGCATTGGCGACGACGCCCAGCGCCAGATGCGTGACATCCTCGGGCTGGAGACCGGGGCCGAAGGTCAGGCCCGGCACGTCGAGGTCGGCATGTCCCTTGCCCGACCCCAGGTCATGCACGATGTCGGCCAGCATGATTTTCGCCCCGCGCCCGGGCTCCGTCAGCGTGCCCCGCGCGGTAATGCGCCCGTCCCGCAGGGCGAGGGCGAAGTCGCCGCTATGGAGCGGATTGAACCGGTCAACCTGCTCCGCATCGGATAAGGTTATCGCCCCGCGCACGCCCAGCGCGCCATCGGCAAAGCGCCAGTCGCCGCTGCCCTTGCTGATGATGAGCGGCACGGTGCCGATCCTGCCGCCCACGCCGGTCATCCGCCCGGCAAGGCCGCCCTTGTCCGCCGTGCCTTCCAGCGTCGCGGCGGTCAGGTGGACGGGCGCATCGGCCGGACCGATGGCAAGATCGGCATTGGCCAGGGTGAAACCGGGCGTCGCAAGCGTGAAGGCCGCCGATTCCGCCGCCAGCCGCAACGGGCTCTGCCCCATGCGCCCCTGCAGCGCGAGATTGCGCACCGCGCCGCCGCCCGACAGGCCGCGCGGGCCATAGGCCAGCATCGCCTGCCCGCTCGCGGGGCACAGCGTCAGCGCCGTCCTGCCCAGCGCGAAGCCGCCATAGTCCAGGCTGGCGAGCGACAGCGGCGTGCAGCCGCGATTGATCGCGATGCCGCCATCCCGGCCGAGCACGCCCTCCAGCGGCAGGCTGAGCCCGCGCAGCGCGCCGCCCGGCAGCGGCCCGTCCAGCGACAGCCGGGTCGCGAAGCGGGTGCCGCCATCGGGCATCGCCCTGAACAGCACCTGGCTCGCCGCCAGCCGCGCCGAGCCCGCCGCATAGGGATCGAGGAACAGCTGACCGGAAAGCCCGCCCCCCGGCCGCTGGGCAAGGCGCAGCGCGCCATGGGGCAAGCCGCCGCCGCCCATGGTGATGCCGCCGCTCAGCGCCAGCCGGCCGTTCGGCCAGCCCATGTCGATGCGCCCGCCATTGCCCAGCGCCACCCGCGCACCGCTGCGGCTGTCGAGCGCAAGGCTCTTCACGCTCGCATGGCCGGCCACGCCATCCTGGATCAGCGAGACATGGGCGCGCACCCGATTATCCTCGCCCAGCGCCTTCACCGCATCGGCCAGCCGCAGCGCCAGCGGCGCGACCGGCGTGCCCGCCATCGCCGCGCGCAGGGCGCCAAGCGGATCGCGCCCGGCAAGATGCGCCGTCCGCGTCGAGACCATGCCGTCGAAGCGCGCTCTTGTGCCGTCCTTCTTCTGCCCGGCGCCCGATTCCACCGACCAGGCGCCGTCGATCGTCGAGCGTTCCGCGGCCACGCCGTATGCCGACAGCGCCTGCGCATCGATTCGCACCTGTCCGCGCGTGGCCATCCGGCTGCCGTCGAAGCTGATCCGCCCGCTCGGCCGCGCCAGCACCGATCCCGCCGCCTGTACCCCGCTGCCCGCGAGCGCCAGCCTGCCCGTCCAGCGATCCAGGCCGGGGGACAGGGTGACGTCAAGGCCCAGCTGCGGCTTCGCGACCGCGATGTCGCGCACGGGGCAACCCAGCGCCGCGCCGCGCACCGGCCCGGCAATGCGCGGGCGGCCACCGCTGATGCTGACGTCCAGATAGGCGGTGCCCTCGGTCAGGGCGCAGCCCGATGCGACGGCGCCCGGCATCACCGCCGCCAGCTTGCCCGCAAAGCGCGCGCGCGGATTGCCGCTACCGTCCATGCGGATGCCGACCGGGCCATAATCGGTCTCCAGCCGCATCCGCGCATCCTCCAGGGCGAAGGCGATGTCGGGCAGGCTGAAGGGCGCGGTGGACGTGGGATCACGAAATTTGTCCAGCTCCCCCAAGGAGAGCCGCCCACCCTTGAACGATCCGTAAAGCCGCACGCCGCCCGCGCGCACCGCCGCCACATGCGGGCTGAGGCCGGCCAGCGCGATATCCACCTCCACCCAGCGCGCCGTCAGGTCGGGGCGGGCGGGGTCGCCGAGCACGATATTCTCGATCCGCTGGGTCCGCACGCCGATCTCGGCCAGGTCGTAGCGCGCGCGCACGTCCATGGTCGTCAATTCACGGGCGATGAAATTTTCCGCGATCGGCGCGCGCTGCGTCCACAGCGCGAGCAGCATCAGCGCCAGCACAGCCACGATGCCAAGCGTCCAGCGCACGATGCGCGCGCCACGGGCACGGCCTTGCCCTTCTTCACCCTTCATGCGCGCGAACAACCCCGGCTCATCAATCGCCATATGCGTCTGTAACGCATGCATAACGTCCTTGCGCGTGGAAATATCCTTGCCCGCGCAGATAGCAGCGCATAGCCGTGACAGGAGCATGAGCGGGGACATGGGAAAACAGGCGGACAAGGCCGAGAAGGCCGGCGATGGTGTCGGCCACCGGGCACGGCTGCGCCATCGGCTGGCGCATGGCGGCGGCGATGCGCTGCTCGATCACGAACTGATCGAATATCTGCTGGCCCTTGCCATCCCCCGCCGCGACACCAAACCGCTGGCCAAGGCGCTGATCCGCGAGTTTGGCGGCATTGGCGGGGTGCTGACCGCCGACTGGCAGGCGTTGGGACGCGTATCCGGCATGGGCGAAACCAGCATCGCCGCGATCAAGGTGGCGCAGGCGGCGGCGCTGCGGCTGCTGCGCGCGCCGGTGAGCGAACAGCCCGTGCTCGGCAGCTGGCAGGCGCTGCTCGACTATCTGCGCGCCGACATGGCGCATCTGACGATCGAGCGGGTCCGCGTGCTGCACCTCAACAGCGGCAATCGCCTGATTCGCGACGAGGTGATGAGCGAAGGCTCCATCGACCAGGCCGCGATCTACACCCGCGAAGTTATCCGCCGCGCGATCGACCTGGGCTCCGCCAGCCTGATCCTGGTCCACAACCACCCCTCCGGCGACCCTGCCCCCAGCCGCGCGGACATAGAGATCACCCGCAGCATCGTAGACGCGAGCAAGCGCCTGGGCATCGTCGTTCACGACCACATCATCATCGGCGCGACCGGGCACAGCAGTTTCCGGGCGCAAGGGCTGATCTGATCGGGGCCCCTCCCCCTGCAGCCAGCGCCCCTTTTCGCCGCCAGATCGCTTTAATAGGTAACATTACGCAAGGCGGCAGGGACGCTCCATGTGCGATAATGCACGGCGAGAGGAAAGGCGCATGCGTCGCATCAATCCTGCAAGGGCCGCGCTGTCCGTCGGGACCGTAATCGGCCTGTTCCATATCTTGTGGTCCACGCTGGTCGCCATTGGCGTGGCGAAGGCGTTCATGGACTTCGTCCTGAGGGTGCATTTCGTCCGGCTCGACTATGCGATAGCGCCCTTTGCCATGGGCACGGCGGCGCTGCTTGTCGTCATCACCTTTGCCGTGGGCGCCCTATTCGGGCTGGTTTTCGCACATGCCTGGAACTGCCTCGCCAGATGCGAAAGCGCCCATGCCGGCAGGGGACAGGCGCATTCGTGAAAGGCCGGGGCTCCGCCCGCTACGCCGTTCCCCGCGCAAAGGCCGCGGCCTTCTGCACCTGCCCCGGATGGGGCCGCACGCCGGTATAGAGGATGAACTGCTCCAGCGCCTGCAGCACCGCCACTTCGTCGCCGGTCAGCACCTGCCTGTTCGCCGCCCGCGCGGCCCGCAGGAAGGGCGTTTCCACCGGCCTGGCGACGACATCGAACGCCAGTGCGCATGCGGCGATCTGTGCCCGGTCGAACGGCAGGCCGTCCGCGTCCGGCCCCGCCATGCCGATCGGCGTCACATTGATGAGGAAGGGCGCCTCCAGCCCTTCCGCGTCGGCGGCCCAGCCACATTCCAACCTGTGCGCCAGCGCGCGGCCCCTGTCGACATTGCGGGCGACGACCGTGCCGTTGCGGAATCCCGAATCGACCAGCGCCGCGCCGACCGCCTTCGCCATGCCGCCGCTGCCGCGCAGCAGGAACGGCACGTCCCGGTCCAGCGACAGTGGCTCGACCAGCGCACGCACCGCGCTGTAATCGGTATTGTAGCCCGCCAGGAAGCCGTCGTCGTTGACGATGGTATTGACGCTGTCGATCGCCGCGGCGGAATCGCGCAGTTCGTCCAGCAAGGGGATCACATCCTCCTTGAACGGCATGGAGACCGCGCATCCCCGGATGTTCAGGGCGCGGATGCCGTGGATGGCACCGGCCAGATCCACCGTCGTGAATGCCTTGTAGACATAGTCCAGCCCCAGCGCGTCGTAGAGGCAGTTGTGGAACCGCGAGCCGAAGGTGCCGGGCCGGGCGGCCAGCGACATGCACAGCCTGGTGTCGGGACCGATGGGGGGCTTCATTCCTGCATGTGCTCCTGATTAAGCGGGGGGTTGGACGGGGCACAGCTCTAGCGCCCATGCCGGCCTTTGCCACCCGCCTTTTCACCATGGACGGGGCGGCGGGCCGACCGGCCAGGGGTGTCGACCGTCCCGCTCCGGCCACACTACGCCCGAATTGTCGCGACATCGAGCCCCCAACCTGCTACCTGCAGGCCATCACGCGAAACCCGCCCGCAAGCGTTCGCCGTGACCGAGAGACTTTTCGCGCTCCCGCTTGCCAGGCCGGAGCCTTCCCATGGAAGACCTCAACTATCTTCTTCATCGCGAGCAGGAAGAGCTGTTGCGCGCCCAGCAGACGGGCTGCCAGTCTGCCCGACACGCCCATGCCGGGCTTGCCCGCGGCTATGCGCAGCGTATCCGCGCGCACCGCCTGCCCTATCGCACGCCGCAGCCAGGGCGGGCGACGCCGTTCGATCCCGCGCCTTTCGGCACGGCACGGTCCGGCGAAAGCGCCGCTGCATGAGCCGCGCCGTCAACGTCGATGCTACCCCCGCAGCGGTCGAAGCCCTGTGCGCCAAGCATGATATCTCCATTTCCACGCTGGAAGCCCTGCCTTCGGGCGGCGCGCGCGTGGTCCTGCGCACCATGATCGATGCGGACGCCTTTCGCAGCCGCATGGGCAACAAGGTGCTGACCGGCGCGGTCGTGCGCTCTGGCCTCTACCTCGCCCGGCCGCCCATGGCGCCGCATCGCTGATTGCATTTTCCCGCTTTCAAACGCGCTGATGGGTCGCGGCGCGTTTGTCACATTCGCTTTTCGACCCGCTTTCACTGCCCGCGGCCTGATGGCGCGCGCAGACTACCAAAGGAACGTCTCATGCCGATCGGCACAGTAAAATTCTTCAATGCGGACAAGGGCTATGGCTTCATCGCCCCCGAGGATGGCGGCGCCGATGCCTTCGTCCACATTTCCGCAGTGGAGCAGGCCGGGCTGCGTACCCTGAGCAACGACCAGCGCGTGTCCTACGACCTGGCACCTGACAAGCGCGGCAAGCAGGCCGCCGTCAACCTCCAGCTGGCCTGACGGCCGGTTGACCGGGGGCGTCGCTGCGTTTCACGCGCGGCCCCCCGGAGCCTTTCTTCCCGTCCGCCCGCGAAAGCTTCGACCGCGAAAGCCCCCGACCTCGAAAGCCAAGGTCCATGACCGAACTGGAAAACTGCAAGCTGCAGATCGACAAGATGCGCGCGCTGCTGGACGATGCCACGCTGGACAATGTCCGCGACAAATATCGGCGCTCCCTGCAGGCGTGGGAAGCCCGCGCTGCCGTGGTGGAGCGCACCCTGGCAGGACGCGCCGGACGCGCCTGACCCTGCGCCCCGCCCGCGCCTGATCGCGTGCGCCGGCAGCCGTCAGACCTTCAGTCCACTCAAGATGATCTTCGCAAGCAGCGGCGCGTTGCGATTGAAATGATGACCGCCCGGCACGACGATCTGCGTCGCTTTCCCCCGCGGGATGCCGGGGCAGGCGCTGTCGTTCTCTTGGGTTCCGCGCACGCATTGCACGCTCATGCCGTCCAGGCGCATCACCGCCGGCACGGTCGGCATCGCGTCGCTGGACGACATGTCCAGCCATGACCCCAGATGGAACTGGAATTCGGCGGTCGGGCTGAGCCCCAGCAGCGACACGCGCCGCACCATCGGCCGCAGATCGGGCGAGAGATTGTCGACGATATGCGGCAGCACGTCCGCGCCGAAGCTGTAACCGAGCAGCAGCACCTGATGCCGGTGCCAGCGCGGCGCATAGGCGCGCAGCACGGCGTCCAGATCATTGGCCGCGCCCGCCGGCGTGCGGGCGCTCCAGAAATAGGAGAGGCTGTCGATACCGACCACCGGCACCCCGGCGCGCGCCAGCTGCGCCGCGACATCCTTGTCCAGCCCGACCCAGCCGCCATCGCCGGAATAAAGGACGGCCATTATGTCGGTATCGCGCGCGCTGGCGTCGGTGACGGTGGTGATCGGCAGGTCGGCGGGCAAGGCATCCTGCGCGAAGCTCGCCGGGCGGGCGGCGAACATCGGCCCGATGGCGTCCATCAGCGGCTGCATCCATGCCTGTTCGGGCACGAAGCCATGGTCCATGCCCGGCAGCGCGATGATGGTCGCGCCGGGAACCTGCTTCACAAAGGCGCCCGCCGCGGGCGCGCTGACGATCGTGTCGCTCTGCCCCTGCAGCACGATCCAGGGCGAGGGCAGCGCGCGGCTGGGCGCGAACAGCCAGCCGCGCGCGGGGCGGACGATCCGCGTCGCATGCAGGCTGCCGGACTTGCACCAGATGGTCCTGCCCGGCAGGTCGGGGCTGAACCCCATGGACACCGCCGCCTTGTATGATCCGTTCGGCCCCTGGGCGAGCGAGGCATAAGCCAGCGTCGCGCCGGAGGAATAGCCAAGGATGATGGGCTTCAGATACATCGGCATGCGCAGCCGGTGCTGCAAATCGCGCGACAGGGTGATGAGGCCGTAATTGGGGTTGATGCAGGTCCGGCCGCCATCCAGCGCCTTCAGGAAGGCCGGCGTCGAAATGCCCGCCACCACCGCGCCCTGCGCCGACAGCGTGCGCGCCATGTGTGCGGCGGCGCCGTTCCATCCCGCATCGCCCGAAAGGAACAAGATGACCGCGCGGGGCGCCTCCTGCGGCCGGTACACAGCGATCTGCCCCATCGGCGATAGCCGATAGGTGAATTCGCGCGGCAGGCCGGCCGCGCTTTCGCCTGCCGCCGCCGCTTCGTCATCGGCCCTAGCGTTGGTCAAGGGCAGCTGCGAACAGGCGATGCCCGTCAGCGCAAGCAATGCCGCGGCGCCGGCTGCGATCATCCTTCGGCCAATCCTCATCGCGCGCTCCCCATCGCGCACGCCCATGATGCACGACGATCCCCTCTTTGCCCGGATGCGGACGACCATGCGATGACCCCGGCGTGACGATTTCGTAATGGTCCGCGCAACCGCCGGCATCAGATTAACTTTTCGTCATGCCGCGGTCATCACCGGGTCACCGCCCCGATGCGAGAAGGCGGGCAGCGGCTCAATCCCCCCTTGCCGAGCCGCTGTGCGGGGCCATCACCCTTGCGACGCCGCCCTGTCGCAGGCCCCTGCAAGCGAGCGGCCGGTGTCTTTAGCCCTCTTTGGACATCGGCCGCCTGCTGACGGCGAACATCACCCCTCGTCAGGGCCGGCGATCGTCAGCGAGGCGACAAGGCCCGGCGCATTGTCGCCCAGGCGCAATGTGCCGCCATGCAGCCGCGCCACCGCGGCCACCAGCGACAGGCCAAGGCCGGCCCCGCTCATGTGACGGGCCGCATCCAGCCGGCCGAACCGGCGCAGCGCCTCCTCACGCTGTTCGACGGGAATGCCCGGGCCATTATCCGCCACGCCCAGCATCACGCTCCCGTCTTCCTGTGCGCGGGCGCTCAATGTGATATGCCCGCCGCCATATTTCAGCGCATTGTCGATAAGGTTGGCGAGTGCCTGGACGATGAGTTCGCGATGGGCATGGGCCGGCAGGGTTGCGGGCGCATCGACGATGATCTCGACATCGCGCTCGTCCGCCAGCGCGCCGTACATTTCCTGCAGGTCGCGCAGCATCGCGGCGATGTCGACCGCGACAAAGCCCTCACGGCCGATGCCCGCCTCCGTCCGGCTGATGAGCAGCGCGGTCGTCAGCATGGACAGCAGGATATCGACCTCTTCCAGCGCGCGGCCCAGCGCGGTCCGCGCATCGGCGTCGCGCACGTCGGACAGGCTGCGGTCGAGCACCGCCTTCAGGCGCGTGAGCGGCGAGCGCAGGTCATGCGCCAGCCCGTCCGTCACCAGCCGCATCTCGCCGACCAGCGCCATGATCCGGTCCAGCATCGCATTGATCGAGCGGCCCAGATCCTCGAACGCGTCGCCGCTGCCGTCGGCGGGAATGCGGCGGTCCATCTCGCCAGTCTCGATCGCGGCGGCGGTGGTCACGATGGAGCGCACCCGCGACTGGATGAGCCGGGCGGAAAGCCAGGCGGCCACGACCGCCAGCGGCAGCGCCAGCAGCAGCGCGCTCAGCATCGCCTGCTCCATCATGCCGCCGAAGCGCAGGTCGCTTTCCACCACATGGCCGGTCAGCAGGCGCGATCCATCGGGCAGGCGCGTGGCGAGCAGCCCCATGCGCTCGGGCGCGGCGCTTTCCATGCGATAGAGGTTGACGACGCGCCACGGATCGCCGGGCACGACGGTCGGCGGCCAGGCGCCCAGATTGCCGGCGAGCGGACGCCCGGAGGCATCCGCCAGCAGCATCACCGATTGCGCGTCGCCATCATCGGCAAGGCGGGCGGCGATCAGGGCGCGGGCCGCCGATGCGCCGCCGGTGCGATAACTGGCCGCCAGTTCCCCGCGCAGTTCCTGCGTCAGGGTGCGGCTGTTCGCTTCCAGCGCGCGGCCGGTGATCTGGTGGACGGTCGCCAGCACCAGCCCCGCGCCCAGCAGCTGGAACAGGAACACCAGCGCGCCGAAGCGCCAGATCACCGAGCGGGCGCGCCGCACGCCTTTCAAGTTTCGGCCCTCAAGGATCAGGCCTCAAGCCCGAGCCGGTAGCCCGCGCCCCGCACCGTATGGATCAACGGCGCCTCGCCCGGCTCGTCCACCTTCTTGCGCAGGCGGCTGACATGCACGTCGATCACGTTGGTGCCGGGGTCGAAATGATAATCCCACACCCCCTCCAGCAGCATCGTGCGCGTCACCACCTGCTCGCGATGGCGCAGCAGATATTCCAGCAGGCGGAATTCGCGCGGCTGCAGGTCGATGGTGCGCCCGTCCCGCTTCACCTTGCGGGAAAGCAGGTCCATTT
Organism: Sphingobium aquiterrae; assembly: GCF_037154135.1. Lineage (NCBI taxonomy): Bacteria > Pseudomonadati > Pseudomonadota > Alphaproteobacteria > Sphingomonadales > Sphingobiaceae > Sphingobium > Sphingobium aquiterrae. The sequence continues at coordinate 193,003 of NZ_JBANFL010000002.1, read as the reverse complement.
CCAGCCCGCCACAGGCCAGTTTCGTCGTCTGCGCGGGACCGCCGCCGCGCCGGCGCAGCTGCAGGCGGACACGCGCCAGCAGCTCTGCAAAGGCAAAGGGTTTGGACAGATAATCGTCCGACCCGCCGGTCAGCCCGGCCACGCGATCGTCGGCGGTGCCCAGCGCGGACAGGATGATGACCGGCGTCTCGATGCCCGCCGCGCGCATCGCCCCCAGCACCGCCATGCCGTCCATGCCCGGCAGCATCCGGTCGAGGATGACGACATCATGGGCCTCCTCGGTCGCCATGAACAAGCCGTCGCGGCCATTGGCGGCGCGATCGACGACAAAACCCTCCTCGGTCAGGCCGCGCGCGACATAGTCGGCGGTCGTGGCATCGTCTTCCACCAGCAAAATCTTGCCGCTCATGTCCACTCCCGCGCCTGCATCATCGGCGGCATTGTCGGCTACACGCATGAAATTGCAAGGCTCCGTACCCGGCATCATCCGACCAGGCGCAATGAAGGCCGCCCCTGCCCGCCACCGCCGCCCGTGCGCGTCTGCGCCGCGACGCTGCCCTTGCTTCCGGAGACCAGCCGCTGCAGGTCCATCAGTGCCCGCGCCATCGAAAAGCCGTGCGGCCCGGCGATGAAACGCGGCTCCCAGTTGGGCGAGAATTTCTGCTTGTAGGCGCGCAGCCCCTCGAAGCCGTAAAAGGCGGCGCCATGGCGGTAGAGGAAGGCCCCGGCCTTCACCCAGATCGGCGCCAGCCGCCGCGCCTCCAGCCCCGAAAGCGGCGCAAGGCCAAGGGTGAACCAATGATAGCCCCGTTCCCGCCCCCACTGCATCAGCCGCAGGAACAGGAAATCCATGGTGCCATAGGGCATGTCGGCATCGTGCCGCATCAGATCGACCGAAAGCTCGCTGTGGTTCTGCGTCGCCCAGATATTGGCGAAGGCGATGATCCGCCCTTCGCAGCGGATCACCGCGCAATCGAACCGGGCCAGATAGTCGGTGTCGAACCGGCCGATGCTGAACGCCTTTTCGCCATGGCCCTTGGCGTCCAGCCAGCGGTCGGACACGCCGCGCAATTCCTCCATGACGGCGGGCAGCTGCGCGGCCGGCACGATCTCGAAGGTCGCGCCCTCGCGCGCCGCGCGGCGCTCGGCATAGCGCAGCGGCTTGGCGTCCGGCCCGTCCATGGTGAAGCGGCCGAGGTCGACACGCGCCTCGTCGCCATATTTGACGATGGCCAGGCCAAGGTCGACGGCAAGCGGCAGCGTGTCGAGGCTGATCTGGTACAGCAGCACCCGCCCCTGCGCCGCGTCGGCCCGCTCGCGCAATTGCCACAGCAGGTCCGGCCATTCGCTGCGGTCGCCCACCGGATCGCTCATCATGATCCAGCTATGCCCCTGGATCTGGTACATCAGGAACGCCCGGCCCGATGGCGAGGTGAGGAACAGCTTGTCGCCGGTCAGCGACAGGAAGGCGTCGCTGCGATCGGCCAGCGCCAATGCAATGCCGCTGATCTCCGTCACCACCGGCCGCTTGATCCCGGCGGGATCGGCGGGGCGCAGCATCCGCCACAATGCCGCGCCGATCACCACCACCGCCGTCGCAAGCCCCGCGCGCAGGAAGCGGGAGGCATCGTGATGCGGCCCGAACTGCCACCACAGGTCATTTTGATAATCGACATGCTTGTAGGCGAAGAAACCGATCCAGAGCGAAAGCCCCACGGCCAGCACGACCGTCGCCAGCCAGCCGGGCGTCAGCACGTCGGCGCTGAAGCTGGTGTGGCGATAGAAGGCCGGATGGGTCCATTGCAGGATGGCGGCAATGGCCAGCAGCACCGTCGCCTCTTCATAATCCAGGCCCTTGAGCAGCGAGAAGCCGGCGCCGGCGACCAGCAGCAGCCGTGTCATCCAGAAGGCGGCATCCAGCCGGCGATAGAGGCCGGAGGCGAGCACCAGCAGCATCGCGCCCACGGCGCTCGCGGCAAAATGCGACGCCTCGACAAAGGGCAGCGGCACGATGCTGGTGATCGCGTGGAAGCGATAGGGAATGGCGGGCAGCGATCCCGACACCAGCAGCACGAAGCCGCCGACGGAGACCAGCGCCGCCAGCATGATCGGCGCGACGCCCGATGCCAATATCTGCATGCCGCCCAGCACCTTGCCCACCGGCCGGTGCCAGGCGCGCCCTTCATGCAGCGCGATCAGCAGCACGCCGGCGAGCAGCGGCAACAGATAATAGATGGCGCGATAGGCGATCAGCGCCGCCATCAGCTCCGTGCGGTCGACATGCGGCAGCGCGGCGACCATCACCGCTTCGAAAATGCCGACACCGCCCGGCACATGGCTGATCAGCGCAATGATGATCGCCAGCGCATAGCCAAGGAAGAAGGCGGGAAACAGCGCCACCGTGGCGCCGGGCACCAGCAGGTAGAGCGCGGCGCTGGCGGCGGCGAGATCGAAACAGGCGACCCCGACCTGCGCGATCGCCTGCCCGCGGCTGGGCAGGGCCAGGTGCCAGCCCATCAGCCGCAGCGCGCGCGGGCGCTTGCCGGCCAGCGCGAAGGCAAGGCCGCCAAGGGCGATGAGCGCGATGCCGGCCAGCCGCTGCCAGACCACCGGCAAGGTGACGGCGCCGATCGTCAGCGCGACCGGATGCACCAGCATCATCACCGCCGCCAGCGCGATCACCCCGCCCCAGAAGGAAAGGCTGGCCGAGGCGATGACCCGGGCGATATCGCCCCCGTCCAGCCCCGCCGCGCCATAGATGCGATAGCGCGCCGATCCGCCGGTCAGCAGCGACAGCCCCAGATTATGGCTGAGCGTATAGCTGCAGAAGGAAGCGAGCGCCGCCGTCCGCCAGGGCAGCGGCCGCCCCACCACCCGCAGCGCGACCACATCGTACAGGGTCAGCGCCAGATAGCTTGCCACCGTCAGGCCCAGCGCCGCCACGATCCGGATCGAGGGGATGGCGTGGAAGGCCGCGCGCACATCCTTCAGGCGTACTTCGGCCAGCAGATGCCGCAGCGCCCACAGGCCCAGCGCGGCCACGGCCAGCATCGCGACCAGCGCGATCTGCTGGCGCCGCGCCAGAAGGAGAGTGCGTAACGTCGACATGCTCTTTCCCCACATATTCACACCCGGCCTCTCACATCCGGCGCCAGATCTGGCTCTTGCAGAACAGCCCGCCCAGGATGCAGCCGGACACGCGCATCCGCCCGCCATCCTGCATCGCGATGATGGATTGAAAGCGCCGGCCCATGTCGGGCACGAAGACGGTCCCTTCCCAGCGGCCGGAAGCGGCGGGGTGGAAATCCTGCAATAATTCGATGCCGATCAACGGGCGCACGCCCGCATCGGCGGCATCCTGCTGCGCCTGCGCGCTGGCCCAGCTCACCCGGCCGCACAGCGCGGCGCCACAGGGGCGGGTTTCCACGGCCACGGTGCCGCGCGGATTGATCCAGGTGCCGATGATGGGGCTGCTGTCACCCATGCGGGCGGCCTCGGCCGTTCCCGCCGATGCCGCGCACGCCATCATGCCAAGCGCCATCGCCCCGGCCAGCCGGACCATGTTTCGCATCCATGCCATCGGCACCTCTCCCTTCCGCCACCGCTATGACAGGGCACGGATGCCCGCAGGGTGAGCAACTTCTGAACGATCGGTAATGTTGGGCTGGGGGCGGTGTGCGCCGAACCGCCCGCGCACCTAACCGGCAAAGGCTCCGGGCGCGGCCGACAGCGCCCTGTCGATCGCCCGGCGCAGCTGGGCGAACACGGCGTCCGGGTCATGGTGCAACGGGTGCCCGCCGGGCATGCCCAGCAGCTGGACATTGCGCTGTCCCTTCAGCAGCGGGCACAGGCTCGCCGGTTCCTCGACGCCATAGATGCACAGGGTCGGCACCCAGCCGAGCATCCGGCCCGTGGGCAGGCCGTCATCCTCATGCATCAGGAAGGTGAAGACCTCGCCCGGCGAGGCGCGATATTCCACCGTCGCGCCCGGCACGACCAGCGCCACCATCGCGACCTGCGCGCGCCGCGCCGGGTCCAGCCCGGCAAGCCCCACCTGCAGCATGTCCGCGCCAAAGGACTGGCCGATCAGGATCACCCTGCCGCCCGGATGGCCGGCCAGCGCATGCGCCATCGCCTGTTCGATCAGCTGGGTCGCTTCCCTGGGCGTGCGCCGCGTGCGGAAATAGGTGAGGCTGTTGACGCCGGTGACGGCGATGCCCTCGTCCGACAGGCGGCGCGCGATCTGCGGCCCCATGCCGACATGAAAGCCCATGTCGCCCGAAAACAGCACCGCGACGACATTGGTCCGCGGGGCCTGCGCGGCGACGGTGGCGGGCACATTGGCAAAGGGGCTGCCGCCCAGATAACCGATCCAGGCGAAGAACAGCAGGATGGCGGTCAGCAGCGCGAGTAGGATCGTCCTCATGCCGCGCGCCGATCGATCATGCCCACGGGCAACGGCTGCTGCGCGACGCGGCCGGAACGTTCCAGCTTGCCCCAGCCCACCCATGGCCCGGTGATCGCCGTCACCACCGCGCGGATGACCACGCTGTACATGATCTGCCGATAGATGAAGCGCTGGGCGACCAGCAGCAGCGCGGGGTAGCGCGGCGCGCGCGGCTCCAGCCGGTAGGCGACCCAGCCGCAGGCGACGTCGACCGCCGTGAACGCCAGCCAGTACAGCGCCATCCGCAGCACATCGCTCTGCGTCTGCGCCCAGCCATGCTGGTGGATGCGGACCACCGTATCGATGGCGCTGACCACCAGCGCCAGATCGATGATCGGCGACACCAGCGCGAAGCCGAACTGATAGAGCCACGCCTGCGGCAGGCCGACCCAGGCGAGGCCGGCGGGCTTGCCGTCCTTCCACACGCCGCGATGCTTCCATAGGCATTGCAGCGTGCCATAGGCCCAGCGGAAGCGCTGCCTCGACAGGGCACGGAAGCTCTCGGGCGCCTCGGTCCAGGCGACGGCGTCGCTGTCCAGCGCGATCTTCCAGCCCTGGCGCTGGATGGCGATGGTCAGGTCCTGGTCCTCCGCCAGCGTGTCGAGCGGATAGCCGCCGACATCGTCCAGCGCCGCGCGCCGCCACGCGCCGACCGCGCCGGGCACGACGGTGATCGCATCGAAGCGGGCCAGCGCGCGCCGCTCCAGATTCTGCGCCGTCACATATTCCACCGCCTGCCAGCGGGTGACGAGGTTCACCCGATTGCCGACCAGCGCATTGCCCGCCACCGCGCCGACATCGGGATCGGCAAACCAGCGGGCCAGACGCGCGATGGTGAGCGGCTCGAACTGGGTATCGGCATCCAGCGCGACGACGATGGGCGCGCTCGCCAGCTCCAGCGCCCGGTTGAGCGCCGCCGCCTTGCCGCCATTGCCCAGGGTCAGCAGCCGCACGCGCGGATTGCCGGCAAAGGCGGTCCGGACGATGGCGCTGGTGCTGTCGGTCGATCCATCGTCCACCACGATCACTTCCAGCCTGACGTCCTGGCTTTCCAGCACGCGCCGCACCGATGTTTCGATCACCTTCGCCTCGTTGAAGGCGGGAATGATGACGGAGACGAACAGCCCGGGGTCGATCGGCGGCGGCACCACCCGATTGCGCCGCAACCGGCTGCCCAGCGCGAGCGCCGCCAGCATCACCGCGCGGGCCATGCCGAACAGGATGACGACGAAGAACATCCATTTGAGCGCAACCGCGATGGCGGCGAGGATGAGGAAGATGCCGACATCGATCCGCACCGCCACCAGATCGGCGTCCTTCACCGGCGGCATCACCTGCGCGGGCGTCAGGCCGGCGAGCTGCGATACCGGCACGAAGCGATAGCCGCGCGCCCTGAGGCCGGCGATGATCCGGGGCAGCGCCGCCACCGTCTGCGCCCGGTCGCCGCCGCTGTCGTGGAGCAGCACGACCTGGCCCGAACGCTCGGCATCGCCCGCCTCCACCTGTTGCAGCGTGCGCTGCACGATCGCGTCGGCGCCCGGCCGCGTCCAGTCGCCCGGATCGACATGCAGGCCGACATTGAGATAACCGGCATTCTGCGCCTGCAGCGCCGGGCCGATTTCGTCGGCCGTGGTCGGCTCCGCATCGCCGAAATAGGGCGCGCGGAACAGCCGCATGCCATGGCCGGTATAGGCCTGCACCAGCCGCTGGGTCGTGTTGAGTTCCAGCCGCGTGCCGCCCTCCGACACCTGCGCCAGATTGGGATGGGTGTAGCTGTGGCTGCCGATCTCGCTGCCCTGCGCCACGATTTCACGCAGCAGCCCCGGATGGGTCATCGCATTCTCGCCGATGACGAAGAAGGTCGCGGGCACATGCGCCGTCTTCAGGATATCGAGGATCTTGGGCGTCCATGTCGCGTCCGGCCCATCGTCGAAGGTCAGCGCGACCAGCCCCGGCTTGTAGCCCGTGCGGCGGATGACATAGGGCGTGGGCAGCGCGTGATAGCGTTCCTCGACAATCAACCCATGGTCCATCCGCACGGTGCGGCGGCCGATGGTCGGTACATCGTCGATATGCAGGATCTCGCCATTGCCCTCGATATCGACGGAGTTGAAGCTGGTGAGGCGGCCGATGGCGTTGGGCGGCGTCGCGGTCTTCGCGGCGAGCGCCGGCCAGAATCCGGGATCTTCGGACCCCAGCCGCCACAGCGCGATGCCGGCCAGGCCCTGGCTGCGGACGGCGCGGATCTGGTTCCATGCGCTCGCCGCATCCAGCATCCAGACATGATGGGTCGCGCCATCCTCGACATAATCGAAACTGGCATTGCCGCTGGCGGGATCGAAACGGATGGGCGCCTGCGAATCATGCGCGGTCAGCCATGCATCCTCGATCGAGACCGGGTTGGCGGCCTCCCCCTCGATCCAGTCATAGCCATAATTGCCGATGGCGACGATCGCCTTCGACGCCGGCACCGCGCGCAGGGCATCGCGCATCCGTGCGACGAACCAGGGCTGGGCGGCGATCGGCCCCGGCACGTCGCCGATGAAATGCTGGTCATAATCCATCAGCACGACCCGGTCGGCGGCCCGCGCCAGCGCGCCCAGGCGCCAGTTGGGATCATCGACCGGCGCGGTCAGCGTGACCAGCCAGCCGCGCGGACGGAAGCGCGCCGACGCCTGCGCCATGAAGGCCACATAATCGCGCTGCGCCGATGCGGGCAACGCTTCGAAATCGAACATCACGCCGCGCGCATGCAGCGCGGCAAGGGTCGGCTCCAGCCGGTCGAGGAACGCGGCGCGCGCCGGCCGGCTCGCCAGCATCGCCGCGGTGCCGCGGCCGTCCCAGCTGCCGTCCTGCACATTCTGGACGACCGGCAATATCCATGGACGGTGCGCGCCATGGCGGACGATGGCATTCAACGCGGCATCGCGGCGGACCTGCATCTGGTGCTGCGGGCCGGTGACGGAGATCAGCGCCGGCGCCACGATGTCGATCTGGCCCAGATGCTGGCGCAGCGATGCGCGGCTCGCATCGTCCCATGGCACGTAAAAGGCAAGGTTGACCGGCCGCGCCTGTGGCCGCGACACACGCGAAGGGAACCAGCGGCGCAGCTTTTCCGTCGCCGAGCGGACATCCTTGCTCAGGAAATGCCCGATGCTGCCGACCTGCTGCGACAGCGCCTCCCGCTGCGGCCGCTCCATGTTCAGCGCCAGCGCGCGCGGGGTCGGCACGTCCATGATCGTCACGGCAAAGGCGACGGCGGCGGCCAGCACGAGCAGCAGCAGCGCGAACATCGCGGGCTGGACACGGCGCTTCCGCCGGCCGCTCTCATCGTAGAAGACGGGCTTGTGCATGGGTAATCGCCTGTTGTCCTCGCCAAAGCGCGAAAAGTGGCGACCGTTGGAGGAGCAACGGTCGCCACCCGAAAGACCGGCTGTGGAGCATGAACAGGCCGGCGACTGTCCTCATAGGCATGCGCACCACGCCGGCGGCTGACCGGAGGATTACGATTTTGTCATCCAGCCTTCAGCACCATGTCAGGCCGCAACCGGCATTCAGGGCAGCATGACGCGTCTTTCCCCTGCCCGCCGGCGACCGGCGCCCCCCTGGGCCATCCCCGCGATCATCGCGCTGCTGCTGCTGTGCCTGATCGCGGGCGCCATCCTGCTGGCCCTGCATGGCGATGGCGAGCGGCACAGCGCAGCATCGCAGCGCCTGGGCATGACGTTCGAGATCATGGCGGCCGGTGCCACGGCACCGATCCTCGTCACCTCGCTGCGCGACAATGGCCTGGCCGGCCGCGCCGGGGTGCGCGTGGGCGACCGTATCGCGCGGATCAACGGCAGCCCCGCCGACACGCTGCGCCAGGCCCGCGAGCGGCTGGACCATGCCGCCGCGCTCCACCTTGCCATCGAACGCAGCGGCCAGCCCCTGTTCGTGGATATCGCGAACGCGCCGCCGCTCAAGGACTGACCTGCCGCTGAAAAGTTGCTAAGAATGATCGCAATGACTGGGCGCGAAGACAAATCCGAGCGGCAACCAAGGGTCGCGATGCTGGCCAAGGCACAGCTTTCGAAGGGCGAGGGCCAGACATGGCAGGTGCTTGTCCGCAACCTGTCGCGTCAGGGACTGGCGGTCAAATGCCCGGCGGTCCCATTGCGCGCGGGCGAAATCATCACCATCGACCTGCCGCCTATCGGCCGCGTCCAGGGCACGGTACGCTGGGTGAGGAACGATATTGCCGGGATCAGGCTGGACCAGGAGATCGACCCCGGCCAACTCCATTTCGGCAACCGCGAAACGATTGACGCCAAGCCGGAACCCTTCCGGGTCTACGACCGGTTCGATCCGGAAAGAAACACCTACCGGCCGGGATTTCGTCGGCGTTGATGTGGATGGAATAGCGGGCGGCGTCCGTGCGGGCAGACGGGGTTGGGTGGTTGGCCCACTTCCTTCCCCTGTCATGCTGAACGTGTTTCAGCATCCATTTCTCCCCACAAACGGCGGCTGAGAAGGCTGGATGGCTCCTGAAACACGTCCAGGACGACAAAAGGAAAAAGCCGCTTCTCGCCGCCCCTCAATTCACCGGCGCGCGCCTGCGATAGCTGAGCGCTTCGGCCACATGCACCTTGCCCACGCCCTCTGCTCCGGAAAGATCGGCGATGGTGCGCGCGACCCTGAGAACGCGCGTATAGCCGCGCGCGGACAGGCGCATCGCGGCGGCGGCTTGCGCCAGCAGGGCGCGGCCTGCCGCGTCCGGGCCGGCCACATCCTCCAGCTGTTCCCCATCCACTTCGGCATTGGTGCGCGGGGGCGTGCCGGCATAGCGCGCGGTCTGGATGTCGCGCGCCGCCGCCACGCGCGCCGCGACCTCGGCCGATCCTTCCGCGGGCGGGGGCAGCACCAGATCGGCGGCGGTGACGGCATTCACCTCCACATGCAGGTCGATCCGGTCGAGCAGCGGCCCGGAGAGCTTGGCCTGATAATCCGCCGCACAGCGCGGCGCGCGGGCGCATGCCAGCGCGGGGTCGCCCAGATGGCCGCAACGGCACGGGTTCATCGCCGCGACCAGCTGCACCCGCGCGGGGAAGGTCACATGCGCGTTCGCCCGCGCCACGCTGACCTCGCCGGTTTCCAGCGGCTGGCGCAGCGAATCGAGCACGCCGCGCTGGAATTCCGGCAGCTCGTCGAGGAACAGCACGCCCAGATGCGCCATGCTGACCTCGCCCGGCCGTACCTTCAGCCCGCCGCCGACCAGCGCCGCCATCGACGCGCTGTGATGCGGCGAACGGAAGGGCCGGGCGCGGCTGATCCGCCCGCCCTCCAGCATGCCGGCGACGCTCGCCACCATGCTGGTTTCCAGCGCCTCGGCGGGGGAGAGCGGCGGCAGGATGCCGGGCAGGCAACTGGCCATCAGCGACTTGCCCGCGCCCGGCGGCCCCATCATCAGCAGGTTATGGCCGCCCGCCGCCGCGATCTCCAGCGCGCGCTTGGCGGTCTCCTGCCCCTTCACCTGCTTGAGGTCGGCGCCGCGCACGGGCGCTTCCACCTCGCCGGGGCGCGGCAGCGGCAGGGGCGCCTGGCCCTTGAAATGGTTGAGCAGGGACAGGAGATCGGGCGCGCCGACCACCTCGACATGGCCCGCCCAGGCCGCCTCCGCCCCCTGCGCCGCCGGGCAGACGAGGCCAAGGTCGCGCTGCCCGGCATGAAGCGCGGCGAGCAGCACGCCCGGAACAGACGCGATGCGCCCGTCCAGCCCCAGTTCGCCCACCACCACATAGCCCGCCAGCGTCTCGGCATCGATCACGCCCATCGCGCCCAGCAGGGCGAGCGCGATCGGCAGGTCGAAATGCGATCCTTCCTTGGGCAGATCGGCGGGCGAGAGGTTCACGGTGATGCGCTTGGGCGGCAGCGACAGGCCGATGGCGGCAATGGCGTTGCGCACCCGCTCCCGGCTTTCGGCCACCGCCTTGTCGGGCAGGCCGACGACGATGAAATGGGGAAGGCCGGCGACCAGCTGGCACTGCACCTCCACGGCGCGCGCCTCCAGCCCCAGATAGGCCACCGTCGAAACCGTCGCTACCATTTGGCCCCTATTTGTTCCCCACCCCCTCTATGCGGGGCTAGACGGCGGGAGTCGAGCCCTTTTCCGGGATGACGAACTTAGGCGGCAGCGGGAACAGGGTGCGGAAGCGCTCGGCCTTTTCCATATCCCCGGAAATGGACAGCAGGCCGGCCTTTTCCAGCGCCACACAGGATACGCCGCCATAGACAAAGGCCGCCAGCGCATTGGGGTAGCCGGCAAAGACGATGTCCGCGCCCGCGATGTCGCCCCGTGCGACGGTAAAGCCGCCGGCGTCCACCCGCCCCCGATAGCTGTCCTCGCCGAAACGGAAGCCGAGCGATGCTTCGAGATCGCCGATGCGCGACAGGTCGATCATCGTGCGGAAGGACAGCATGATCGACACGCCGCTGATCGGCATCGTGGCATCATGCCCCGGCGAGCGCGTGGCCCAGCGCCCCAGCGTCTGGATGATGGGTTCGGCCTCATAGCCCCATTGCGTCAGCTCATAGACCTGCACGGAGGCCGGCGGCGGCAGCTTGCGACGGATCAGGACGCCGCGTTCCTCCAACTCGCCCAGCCGCTGGGTCAGCACATTGGCGCTTAATCCGGGCAGGTCGGCGCGAAGGTCACTGAATCGACGCGGCCCGAGCATAAGCTCTCGCACGACGAACAGCGCCCAGCGCTCGCCGAGCAGTTCAAGGCCGTGCGCCATGCCGCAGGCATCCTGGAAACGCCGCTTTTCCTCGGTTTTTGCTTTGTTAGTTATTTTTTGTGACTTCATAGTTGTGTTTTATAATTTCTGTGGCACGTTTCGTCAATGTCGAGTCGGGCGAACCGACCGCAACAGATGAGGAGAAAAGCCTTGGACCAGATGATCTTCGTCAACCTGCCCGTGGCGGACCTGCCCGCCTCCATCGCCTTCTACGAAGCGGTGGGCGCGGTAAGGAACGACGACTTCGCTGATGAGTCGGCGCAGATGATGACCTTTTCACCGACCATCCACATCATGCTGCTGACGCATGCACGCTTCACCTCGTTCACGCCGCGCGCCGTTCCCGACGCGCATGTGACGGCGCAGGTCCTGCTGGCGCTGAGCCAGGAAAGCCGCGCGGCGGTGGATGCGATCGTGGAAAAGGCCATTGCGGCGGGCACCGGCGAGCCCAATCCCATGCAGGATCATGGCTTCATGTACGGCCGCAGCTTCGAGGACCCGGATGGCCATATCTGGGAAGTGACGTGGATGGACGTGGAGGCCGCAATGGCAGCGCACGCACCGGAAAGCCTGGAGAGCTGACCCGCCGCGCCAAGGAATATCTAAGGAGAGAGACGATGAGCTATGTGGATGGATTTGTCGTGCCGGTGCCCACCGGCAACAAGGAAGCCTATTATGAGATGGCGGCCAAGGCTGCGCCGATCTTCATCGAATATGGCGCGACCCGCGTGGTCGAGAGCTGGGGCGACGACATCAAGCCCGGCAAGGTGAACGACTTCAACACCGCCGTCATCGCCAAGGACGGCGAGGAAAGCGTGGTCTTCTCCTGGATCGAATGGCCTTCGAAAGAGGTGCGCGACACCGCCTGGGAAAAACTGATGAAGGACGAGCGCATGCAGCCCACCGGCGACATGCCCTTCAGCGGCGAACGCCTGATCTATGGCGGCTTTGCCACCATCCTCGATCACGGCTGAACCTCCATCCCCAAGGGAGAGATATGATGAGCACATCCGATTTCGTCTGGTACGAACTGATGACCAGCGACGTGGACGCCGCCGCCGCCTTCTATACGGCCGTGATCGGCTGGAACGCGGTCGATTCCGGCATGCCGGACATGCAATATACCCTTGTCCGCGTGGGCGAACGGCAGGTGGGCGGGCTGATGGCGATGCCGCCGGGCGCCGCGGCCATGGACGTGAAGCCCGGCTGGGTCGGTTATATCGGCGTCGACGATGTGGCCATGGCGACCGATTCGGCCGCCGGGGCGGGCGCCACCGTCTATCTGGCGCCGCAAGCCATTCCCGGCGTCGGCCACTTCTCGGTGATCGCCGATCCGGCGGGCGCGCGCATCTGCCTGTTCACCGGCGATGGCGATCCCGCGCCGGAGCTGCCGCCCATGTCCCCCGGCTCCATCGGCTGGCACGAGCTGCACAGCGCCGATCCGGATGCGGCCTGGACCTTCTATGAAGGCCAGTTCGGCTGGACGAAGGGCGATGCATTGGACATGGGGCCGATGGGCACATATCAGATTTTCTCCACCACCGGCGGGACCGGCATGGAGATGATGTCGGGCGGCATGATGAAGGCATCGCCCGATTCCCCCGCATCCGGCTGGCTCTATTATTTCGTGGTCGACGATATCGAGGCCGCGCACGGCCGGGTCACAGACAATGGCGGCACCGTCATCCTGCCGCCGACGGAAGTGCCGGGCGGCGCGTGGATCATCAATGCGCTTGACCCGCAGGGCGCGATGTTCGCGCTGGTCGGCATGCGCACGGCCTGATCGCCGGGCCCCGGCCCCGGGTCTCGCCACCGCCAGGGCCGGTCGTCATTGCCGCCGGACGGCGCCGGAAGGCATGGTTTTCGCGCATCGGCGCGCGGATCACCATGCTTCGCAGGCCCGCACGGACGCAATGGCGATCGGCCCCGCGGCGCGGCGCGCAGACATCAGGAGACCCGGGCATCGGCAGCGCCGCCGGGCATCGAGAAACAGGGTTCCCGGAAAAGAGAGGATCACCCATGTCGAAAATATCCCCCTGCCTCTGGTTCAACGGCCAGGCGGAAGAGGCCGCCAATTTCTATGTCTCGCTGTTCGGCGACGGATCGATCGACAGCGTCAGCCATTATCCGGCCGATTCGCCCTTCCCCATGTTCTTTCCGGCCGGCACCGTGATGCTGGTGGAATTCACCCTGTTCGGACAAAGCTATCAGGCGCTGAACGGCGGCCCCGATTTCACCTTTGACGAGGCGATCTCGCTGTCCGTCGCCTGCACGGACCAGGCGGAGCTGGACCGCTATTTCGATGCGCTGACCGGCGATGGCGGATCGCCCGGCCCCTGCGGCTGGCTGAAGGACAAATATGGCCTGTCCTGGCAACTGGTGCCGGACGCCATGGTCGCAATCATGAAATCGGGCGACACGCAGGCCGTCGGCCGTGCCATGACCGCGATGATGAGCATGCAGAAGCTGGACGTCGCCGCGCTGGAAGCCGCCGCCGCGGGGGTGGCAACCGATGCTTGAACTCATCGGCCACCCCTTTTCCTCCTATACGTGGAAGGCGCTGATCGCACTTTACGAGAAACAGGCGGATTTCGCCTTCCGCGTGACCGGCCCCCACCAGCCGGAGACGATGGCGACACTCCTGTCGCACTGGCCGCCGGGCAAGTTCCCGCTGCTGATCGACGGCGCGCGGACGCTCCCTGAATCCTCGATCATCATCGAATATCTGGACCGCACGCTGCCGCAGGCGCCGCGCCTCATCCCCGACGATGCCGATGCGGCGCTGGACGTGCGCTTCATGGACCGGCTGTTCGACAATCACGTCATGACGCCGATGCAGGCGGTGGTGATCGAATATCTGCTGGACGCCGGCAACCCGGACACCGCCCGGATCGGCAGGGCCAAAGCGGCGCTCGCCACCATCTATGACTGGCTGGAAGGGCGACTGGCCGGGCGGACCTGGGCCTGCGGCGAGATGTTCACGCTGGCCGACTGCGCGGCGGCGCTGTCGCTCTTCTATGCCGACTGGGTGCAGGAGATCGGCGAGGCCCGCCCGGTCCTCTCGGCCTATCGCGCCCGCCTGCTCGCCCGCCCGTCCGTGGCGCGCTGCGTCGAAGCGGCACGGCCCTATCGCTCCTACTTCCCGCCCGGCGCGCCGGAACGGGACTGAAAAAAACCAGCATCGCAACACCAGCATCGTCGCAAGGAGAGGAAGATGGCGGACATCCCGGCGCAGGCCCATGAATTATCAATCACCCGCTATATCGCCGCGCCGCCGGAAAAGGTCTTCCGCACCTATTTCGACCGGCAGGAGGAATGGTTCGCGCCCAGACCCTGGACCAGCAGCATCATCGTCAGCGAGCCGCGGGCGGGCGGGCGGTCGGTGATGACGATGACCAGCCCCGAGGGCGAGGAGACACCGCCGATGGAGGGCGTGTTCCTGGAAGTGGTCGAGAATGCCCGCATCGTCTTCACCGACGCCTTCACCGCCGGATGGGTGCCGCAGGGGCCGTTCATGGTCGCCATCGTGACCCTTGCGCCCGAGGGCGAGGGCACGCGCTACACCGCCACCGCCCGCCATTGGAGCGCGAAGGCGAGGGCGCGGCATGAGGAGATGGGCTTCAGTACCGGCTGGGCGATCTGCGCGGACCAGTTGGCGGCGCTCTGCGCGTGACGCTGCTGCTGGCTGGTCGATGCCTGGCCGGTCGGTGCCTGTGCGGCGCGGTGGCCTATATGGTCGAGGACGCGTTCGACTATGCGATGAACTGCCATTGCATGGATTGCCGCCGGACGACGGGCGCTGCCTGCAAGCCTTTTGCCGGCATCGGCGCCGACCGGCTGCGCATCACCCATGGCAAGGACGATATCCTGCGCCATGGCGATGCGGTGGATCACAACATCCACTGCCGCCTTTGCGGATCGCTGCTCTGGTCGGTGGTGCGGGACGGCGACTTTGTGCATGTCGCCATGGGCACGCTGACGGATTCGCCCTCCATCGCGCCGCAAATGCACATCTTCGTCGCATCGAAGGCGCCCTGGCACCAGATCACCGACGCGCTGCCGCAATATGCCGGCCTGCCCCCGCAATAGCGCACAAATCCGCTGGCCGATGGATTGACTCAAGCGGCGCTTTTCCCTATCGGACGCCCCCTGACGTGCGGCCGCCAGTGTTGGTGGCCCTTTTTTGTCATGCCCGATTCTTTTTTATGTTCTGAGGAATGAACGATGAAGCGCACCTTTCAGCCGAGCAATCTGGTTCGGAAGCGCCGTCACGGTTTCCGTGCCCGCCAGGCGACCGTGGGTGGCCGCAACATCCTGCGCGCGCGCCGCGCACGCGGCCGCAAGAGCCTGTCGGCCTGAGCGGAGCCGGGGAGGCCGGTCCGGTCGCGACGATCGCGAAGCGGGCCGATTTTCTCGCCGCCAACCGTGGCAAGCGGCAACCGATGCCCGGGTTCGTCCTGCTGGTCCGCGACCGGCAGGATGGCGACCCGCTGCGGCGCATCGGCATCACCGTGACGAAAAAGATTGGCGGCGCTGTCGTCCGTAACCGGATGAAGCGCCGTTTTCGTGCGTTGGCGCGCGAAATGCTGCCGACGCTCGGGCAAGCGGGCGCGGACCATATCCTCATCGGCCGGGCCGGCGGGGTGGAACGCGACTATGCCCTGCTGCGCGCCGAACTGGAAAAGGCGCTGCGCAAGCTCACTGCCCAAAACCAGGATGGCCAGAACCGGGATGGCCAGGATCGAACCGGCCCGGGTCACGGCGCGGCGCGATGATCGGCCGCATCCTCATCTTCATTGCACGGGGCTGGCAACTCGGCCCGTCCCGCATCCTGCCGCCCACATGCCGCTATGCGCCCAGCTGTTCGGCCTATGCCATCGGCGCCATCCAAAAATATGGCGCGCTCAAGGGTAGCTGGCTGGCCGGGAAGCGGCTAATGCGATGCCACCCATGGGGAGGATCGGGCTATGACCCGGTGCCCTGACCCCCATCAAGACAAGATTTCGGCGGAGTAGCCTGAACGTGGACGACAAGCGGAATATCATTCTGGCCGTATTGCTGACGGCGCTCATCATGTTCGGCTGGCCCTATGTCGCCAATCACTTCTTCCCGGCGGCCAATCCGCCGGCGACGAGGGTGCAGGGTGGCAAGACGACGCCGGTCGCCGCGCCCTCGGCAAATCCCCTTGCGGACAGCGCCGCCGCCAGCCGCGACCGCACCGTGGTGCTGCGCGAAACGCCGCGCATCCCGATCGAGACGCCCCGCCTTGTCGGCTCCATCAACCTCAAGGGCGCGCGCATCGACGATATCGTGCTGCCCACCTATCGCGAGACTATCGCGAAGAATTCGCCGCCCATCCGCCTCTATTCGCCGGCGGGTTCCGCGGAAGCCTATTTCGCCGGCTTCGGCTGGTCGGGCGAGGGCCTGAAGGCGCCGGACGCGAACACCCTGTGGACGGCGCAGGGCACGAAGCTGACGCCGACCACCCCCGTCACCCTGCGCTGGGACAATGGCAGCGGGCAGCTGTTCGAAATCCGCCTCGCGGTCGACGCGAATTATATGTTCACCGCGACGCAGAAGGTGTCGAACACCGGCACCGGCGTTGTCGGCGTGCGCTCCTATGGCTTCCTGAACCGCAGCTTCATCCCCAAGGACCCCGACACCTGGACGATCCACATCGGCCCGATGGGCGTATTCAGCGGCGCGGCCAATTATGACGTGAACTACAAGGATCTGGACAAGGGGCCGTCCAGCCAGTCGTTCAACACCACCGGCGGCTGGCTTGGCTTCACCGACAAATATTGGCTGTCCGCGCTGGTCCCCGATCAGGGCGCAGGCTTTGACGGCCAGTTCCGCAAAGGCGCCGGCGACAAGCAGTATCAGGCCGATTTCAGCCTGAACCCGGCCATGCTCCAGCCCGGCAAGGCGATCAGCCAGACCACCCGGCTGTTCGTGGGCGCCAAGGAAGTGAAGACGCTGCAGGCCTATCAGGCCGCCGGCATCCCGCTGTTCGACCGCGCGATCGACTGGGGCTGGTTCTACTGGTTCGAACAGCCGATCTTCGCGCTGCTCCACTGGCTGTTCACCGTCGTCCACAATTTCGGGCTGGCCATCATCCTGCTGACGCTGTGCGTGCGCGGCCTGATGTTCCCCATCGCCCAGCGCCAGTTCAAATCCATGGCCGCCATGCGCGCCGTGCAGCCCAAGATGAAGGCGCTGCAGGAGAAGTACAAGGACGACAAGCCCAAGCTGCAGCAGGAGATGATGGAGCTGTACAAGCGCGAGAAGGTGAACCCCCTCGCCGGCTGCCTGCCCATCTTCATCCAGATCCCGATCTTCTTCGCGCTGTACAAGGTGCTGCAGCTGACCATCGAAATGCGTCACCAGCCCTTCGTGCTGTGGATCAAGGATTTGTCCGCGCCCGATCCGCTGCATGTGCTCAACCTGTTCGGCCTGCTGAACTTCAACCCGCCCGCCTTCCTGGCGATCGGCGTGCTGGCGATCATGCTGGGCATCACCATGTGGCTGCAGTTCAAGCTGAACCCGACGCCGATGGACGACACCCAGAAGCAGATCTTCGCGATCATGCCCTGGATGATGATGTTCATCATGGCGCCCTTTGCCGCGGGCCTGCTGGTCTACTGGATCACCAACAACATGCTGTCGATCGCGCAGCAGGCGTTCCTCTATCGCAGCAACCCGGTGCTCAAGGAGCCGGCAGCGGCGAAATAAGCTACCGGGAGGTTTTCCACCCGTTCGGGCCGAGCTTGTCGAAGCCCTGTCCTTTTTTTGAGAAGTACAGCCCTTCGACAGGCTCAGGGCGAACGGAATTGAAGATGACGAACATGATAGATGCCCCAGACCCGATAGAGGCCGCGCGAAAGATTTTCGCCGGCCCCATCGCCTTCCTGAAATCGGCGCCGGAGCTGAAATTCCTGCCCGATCCGACGGTGATGGAAGTGGCCTTTGCGGGCCGGTCCAATGTCGGCAAATCCTCGCTGCTCAATGCGCTGACCAACCGCAACAGCCTGGCCCGCACGTCGAACACGCCGGGCCGCACGCAGGAGCTGAACTTCTTCGACGTGGGCGAGCCGCTGCTCTTCCGCCTCGTCGACATGCCCGGCTATGGCTATGCCAAGGCGCCCAAGGACATGGTGCGCCAGTGGCGCTTCCTGGTGAACGACTATCTGCGCGGCCGCGCGGTGCTCAAGCGCACGCTCGTCCTCATCGACAGCCGCCACGGCATCAAGGATGTCGACCGCGACATCATGAAGATGCTGGATGACGCCGCCGTCAGCTATCGCATCGTCATGACCAAGGCGGACAAGATCAAGGCGAGCGAGCTGGAGGCGGTCACGGCCCGCACGCTGGAGGAAATCCGCAAGCGCCCCGCCGCCCATCCGGAGATCATCGCGACCTCCAGCGAAAAGGGCATGGGCCTGCCGGAACTGCGCGCGGCGGTGATCGAAAGCCTGGGTTAGAGCGGTTTTCCGTCCACACAGGACCGTTCCCGATTCTTCGATGCCGCGCTGTCCGGGCGCGCGGGCGATTCCGCCCAAGGTGAAATCGCTCCGGGCCGCGATCCGACGCAGCGGGGACCGACTCCGGCCAAAGCCTATTGCCTTTATCCGTCACCCCGGCGAAAGCCGGGGGGCGAGGGTGCCAGGCGGCGCCCTTCCCACTGGTTTCCGGCCATCGCCGGAATGACGAGCAAGGACGCGCCCGGAATGATGAAACTCTTCATCGGCAACAAGGCCTATTCCAGCTGGTCGCTGCGCGGCTGGCTCGCCTGCAGGCTGTCCGGCCTGCCGTTCGAGGAGGTCGTCGTCCCGCTCTATGACGATGCCTGGGAAAAGCGGCGCGAGGGCGATGAATTCGCGCCCTCGTCCGGTAAGGTGCCGATCCTGTGGGATGGCGAGGATATCGTCGTGTGGGACAGCATCGCCATCATCGAATATCTCAACGAAAAGACCGGCGGCACATTGTTCTGGCCGCAGGACCCCGCCGCACGCGCCATGGCCCGATCCATGGCGGCGGAAATGCATTCCAGCTTCGCCGCGCTGCGCCGCGAGCACAGCATGAACATTCGCCAGATCTATCCGCCGGTGCCGCCGTCGCAGGCCGTGCTGCACGATATCGAGCGGATCATGCAGCTATGGGCGGAAGCCCGCGCCCGTTTTGGCGGCGCGGGCGATTTCCTGTTCGGGGATTTCAGCGCGGCGGACGTGATGTTCGCGCCGGTCGTCACCCGCTTCATCACCTATCAGCTGCCCGTCGCCCGCTTCGCCCAGGCCTATATGCAGGCGATCATCGCCCATCCGTGGATGCAGGAATGGATCGGCGGGGCGCAGGCGGAAGACTGGGTGATCGAACGGTTCGAAGTGCCGCCTCAGCTCTCCTGATCGAAAGCGCTGCCGTCCTTGCGGCGAAAGCCCAGAGCGGGGGACACCCACAGGTCGATGTCCGGATAATGGCAGGGGCCGTTCGCGCTCTGGCCGACCACGACGAACACGCAATCGGCCGCGCTCTCGTTGACGACGCAGTGGCCATTGCCATCCGCCTTGGGGAAAACCGCGACATCGCCGGGCAACAGCGGCGTGCGGCCCGCGTCATCGACCAGCATCGCCTCGCCCGCGATCATCACCAGCAATTCGTCCTCCTCCTCATGCCAGTGCCGCTGCGATGACCATGCGCCGGGTTTCAGCGTGACATGGCTCGCGCCGAAATCGGCAAGGCCGCTTGCGGGCGCGAGCCGGCGATACCAGCGCCCCGCCACCACGCCCTTATATTCGGCCGGATAGCCCGTCGCATTGGTCGGCGCGATGGCGTCCAGATCGATCTTCGGCATGGATTTTCTCCCGCTGGTAAAGGGCCATGGCTTTCGCTAACGCGTGGGCATGACCGTGACCAGCGCCGCTTTCAACCCCATGGATTCCAACCCGGTAGACCTTGCGCGGGCGCTGATCGCCTGCCCGTCCGTCACGCCCGCGACCGGCGCGGTGTTCGATACTCTGGAAGCGATGCTGCTGCCGCTGGGCTTTACGGTCGAACGCTTCGTGGAAGGCCAGGCGCCCGACGGCCCGGTCGAAAACCTGCTGGCCGTGCGGTCGACCGGCGCGGGGCCGCATTTCGCCTTTGCCGGGCATCTGGACGTGGTGCCACCGGGGAGCGGCTGGACAGGCGATCCCTTCGTGCCGGAGCTGCGCGGAGACCTGCTCCACGGGCGCGGCGCGGTCGACATGAAGGGCTCCATCGCCTGCTTCGTCGCGGCCCTTTCCCGCCTGCCCGAAACGCCCGGCACGATCAGCCTGCTCATCACCGGCGACGAGGAAGGCGCCGCCGTCCATGGCACCGTAGCGCTGATGGAACGCATGGCGGCGCGCGGCGTGCGGCCCGACCTGTGCCTTGTCGGCGAGCCCACATCGGTCAGCCGGCTGGGGGACATGGTGAAGATCGGCCGGCGCGGTTCGGTCAATATGTGGATCACGGTTGCGGGCATGCAGGGCCATGTCGCCTATCCCCATCTGGCCGACAATCCGGTGCCCCGGCTGGTGCGCATCCTGTCGGCCATCGACGCGGAACTGCTGGACGAGGGCACCGACTGGTTCCAGCCCAGCAATA
The DNA here is from genome assembly GCF_037154135.1 of Sphingobium aquiterrae. Classification (NCBI taxonomy): domain Bacteria; kingdom Pseudomonadati; phylum Pseudomonadota; class Alphaproteobacteria; order Sphingomonadales; family Sphingobiaceae; genus Sphingobium; species Sphingobium aquiterrae. The sequence continues at coordinate 172,159 of NZ_JBANFL010000002.1, read as the reverse complement.
TCGAGATCACCGACCTGCATGTCGGCAACACCGCCACCAATGTCATTCCCGCGCAGGCGCAGGCGCGCATCTCCATCCGCTTCAACGACCGGCACAGCGGCGCGTCGCTGGTCGAGCGGATCACCGCATTGGCGGCGGCCGAGGGCGGCAGCGTGGAAGCAAAGATCAGCGGCGAGCCCTTCCTGACCCCGCCCGGCGATTTCTCCACGATGATCGCGGCGGCGATCAGGGACGCGACCGGGATCACGCCGGAGCTTTCGACCACCGGCGGCACATCCGACGCGCGCTTCCTCTCGCGGCTTTGCCCGGTGGTGGAATTCGGCCTGCTCAACGCGACCATGCACAAGCTGGATGAAGCGGTGGCGGTCGCCGATCTGGACATATTGACCGCGATCTATGCGGACATCGTCACCCGCGCGCTCAGCCGCTGACGGCCATGCCCGGCTGTGCGCCAAGCGCATGCGGCACCAGCCCGAAGCGGCGCAGATATTCGGCCTCATCCGTCGGACGGGCCAGATGATAGCCCTGGAACACCGTGCAGCCGATGACGCGCAGCAGGTCGACCTGATCCTGGCTTTCCACGCCCTCGATCACGACATCCAGCCCAAGGCCCTGGATAAGGCCGATGACGGCGCTGCAGATCGTGCGCGCCTCCGCCGATATCGCGATGTCGCGCACCAGGCTGCGGTCGATCTTCACCCGGTCCACGGGCAGGTCCTTAAGCCGGGACAGATTGGAATATCCGGTGCCGAAATCGTCGATGGCGATCAGCACGCCATCGTCGCGCAGGGCGCGAAGCTGGCCCAGCAGCCCCTCGTCCATCTCCATCGCCAGCGATTCGGTGATTTCCAGCTCGATGGTCTGCGGCGGCGTCTGGTGCCGCGCCATCGAATGGCGCAGGCGCATGAAGAAATCCGCCTGCGACAGCTCGCGGGTGGAAATGTTGATGGCGATGCGCTGTGAAAGACCGGCGCGATACCAGCGCGCCGCGGTTTCGCACACCTGATCCATCACCCAGTCGCCCAGCTCCACGATCACGCCATTCTGTTCGGCGAGCGGGACGAAGGTGCCCGGCATGATCATGTCGCGGTCCGGATGCGCCCAGCGGATCAGCGCTTCGGCGGCGACCGCATGGCCATGTCCGACATCGACCTGCGGCTGGAACTGGAGCAGGAACTCGCCCCGCTCCAGCGCGATGCGCAGCTCGCGTTCCAGCTCGGCCTTGCCCGCCGCTTCGCGCGCCAGATCGATGGTGAATAGCTGGACCCGGCCCCGGCCTTCCTTCTTGGCATGATACATGGCGATGTCGGCCGAACGCAGCAGCGCGGCCAGGCTTTCGCCATGATCGGGATAGAAGGCGACGCCGATGGAGGCCGCCAGCTCGATCTGCTGCCCGCCAAGGTCGAATCGCTCGGCAAGGGCGAACTGCACTGCCCGCGCGATCCGGGTCGCGGCGTCGTGGTGCGGCAGATCGGGGAAGAACATCGTGAACTCATCCCCGGCGAGGCGGCCGATCACGGCGTCGCCCGTCCCGGCGCTGACCTGCGCCATCACGACTTCGCGCAGCCGCCCGGCAACGCGGGCCAGCAACTGGTCGCCCGCCGCATGGCCCAGCGTGTCGTTCACCGCCTTGAACTTGTCGAGATCGATGAAGAACAGGGCGGCAAAGCTCGCCATGTCCCGCTCCAGCAGCAGGCGGTCGACCTGCCGGCAGAAATTGACGCGATTGGCCAGGCCCGTGACCGGATCGAACATCGCCAGGATCTGCACATTTTCCAGATTGGCGCGAACCTGGCTGAACAGGCTTTCCATCGCCACGCCCAGGTCGGGCAGGCACGCGCCCACCTCCGCCGGCACATCGGCTTGCAGATCGCCATGGGCGGCGCGCAGCAGCCGTTCGGTCGCCTGATCGACGGCGTTGGCGATGCCCGACATGCTGTGCTTGGTCGACGCCCAGCTGAGCGTCCCGCACAGGATGGAGACGATCAGCACGCCACCCAGATCCATGACATCGCCATAGATCATGCTTCCCAGCAGCAATGTCAGGATGACGACGACCGCCCCTGCCGAGGCGGCGAACGCAACTGCCCTGCTTCGAAGTGAGACGCCCTGCATCAGCCCCCTTGAACCTGCGCTTGCCACCCACGCGCAGCGACCGGTCGATCAAGGCTGTAGTTCTGAAGGACATTGGTTAAGAAACTCTCAGCGCACCGGCCGGAATGCGTTATTTTTTGCGCCGCAATATCACATAGATAGCGCCATCGCCGCCGTGGCGGGGATGGGCGGTGCGCACGCTGGCAATGGCATCGGCATGACGCCCGGCCTCCAGCCAGTGGCCGATCTCCGCCCGGATCGCGCCCCGGCCCCGGCCATCGCCATTTTGCGCGAACTTCCGCGCCTTTCCCGTGACGATCAGCAGCGTCCGCGCGCCCGCCAGCCGCGCTTCGGCCAGCACCTGATCGAGCCGCGCATGGGCCGCCGCCAGGCTGTGGCCATGCAGGTCGATAGCGATATCGGGTTGCAGCGCGCCCCGGCGGATCTGCTTTTCCCACGTCGAATCCAGCGTTTCGACCGGGCGGCGCGGGGGCGGCGGCACCGGGCGGGCGGGGGCTGAAGTCGTTAACGCGGCAGATGCCTTGCGCTTGGGCGCGGCCGGCGGCGATGGCGTGTCGACGGGGGCCGCCGCCGCCGACGCGCCCCGCGCTTCATCCTTATGGGCACGGCGGACGGTACGGGCGATCAGCGCCCATGCGGCGCGCTCCTCAGGGTTGAGGCGCCGGGCTGCCATTGGTCGCCATGATCCGTGCATAGGTGCCGATGGGCAGCAGCAGCAATGCACTGCCCCGTGCCGACATGCCGCCGGCGATGGCACGCGCGCGGCTGCCCGCACCCCAGAAGCTGTCGAAGCGGTTGGCGCCCTTGATCGCGCCGCCGGTATCCTGCGCGATCCAGATGCCATTGGGCTCGGCCCGGTCGAGCGAAAGCAGCACCGGCCCGCCCAGCGGAATATAACGCGGGTCCGCGGCCACCGTCGCCTCGCCCGTCACCGGCACGCCCATGGCGCCGATGGGGCCGTCCCCGGTCAACTCGCGGAAGAAGACGAAGCTCTTGTTCTCGTCCATGATCTGCGCGCCCTCGGCCGGGTGCGCGCGCAGATATTGCATGATGTCCTGCATGGAGCCGGCCTGGATCAGGCCGCGATCCTTCATCAGCTTGCCGATGCCGGTATAGTCGCGCCCGTTCTGCCCGTCATAGCCGATGCGCATCACCCCGCCGTCGGGTAGTTTCAGCCGGCCGCTGCCCTGCACCTGCAGGAAGAAGAACTCCACCGGATCGGCCGCCCAGGCGATTTCCCGCCCGCGCCCGGCGAGCGACCCCGAAACGATCTGCGCCCGCTCGTCATAGGGGACGAAGCTGGCCCCCGCCACCTTGCCCCTGATGCGCTTGCCCTTCAGGTCGTTGCTGAACAGCCCCAGGTCGACTTCGACCAGATCGGCGGGCCGCGCGTAGACCGGCACCGCATAGCCCGGCTGGCGGGTGCGCGATCCGGCGATTTCCGGTTCGAAATAGCCGGTGACGAACGCCTTGCCCTCGCCCACCTGCACCGCCTCGAAATAGCGGGCGAAAAATTCGGTCGCGGTGGCCTCGGGCCAGCTCGACGCGGCGCTGCACGCCTGGTTCCAGTCGCTGCCGCGCGTCAGGCCGCTCTGGTCGGTCCGCTGCTGGAGCGAAGGGCAGGACAGGCGGAACGCCCGCAAGGCCAGGCGCGACCTTTCGGTGTCAGGCAGCAGGTCGGCAATCGGCGGCCCTGCCGTCAGTCCGGCGGTGGCGGCCGATTCGGTAGCGGCCGGAGTCGGGGAAACGGGGCCGGTCGGCGGCAGAGCCGGGCGCGGCGTCGCGGGCACCGGGCGCGCGGCCTGCGGCGGCGGCGTACCGCGGGGGATCACACCGCCCGCACAGGCGGACAGCAGGGCCGCGAACAGGAGGACAGGACCGGCGCGCAGGCCCGCCCGAACCCTGGCCCGAATCCCGGCGCTGCGCCCGGCAGGCAGCAGGATCATGCCGCCTCGTCGGTCTCGCTGAGCTTCCAGTTGGGATCGGCGCTGCGGATGTCGCGGCTGAAGGTCCAGATATCGTGCGTCGGCACGGCATCGGTCAGCGCCCCGGCGATGACGGTGCCATCCTTGTCGCGGGTGATGGCGGCGATATCGGCATCGAACCGCATTTCGACATTGGCGGTGCGGCCGGTCAGCGACACGGCGTAAATCTGCGCCTTGTCGATACGAACCAGCCTGTTTTCAAGGACATGGCCTTCCGCCTCGCGTGCGGCGATCGCTTCGTCGAAGGAGGCCAGCACATCGGCATCGCACAGATAGGCCAGTTCCTCGCGGTCGCCCCGCCAGAAGGCTTCCAGCACCATGCGATAGGCCGACTTCGCGCCTTCCACGAACTGCGGCACGTCGAAATGGCGATCGGCCGCGATCAGCGCGCGCAGGCCCTGTTCGGCGCCCGGCGCAATCAGGCCATCGGCAATGCGCGGCGAATCGCCGATGACGTCGGTTGCGGGCTTGGGTTGCAGCACCGTCACCTTCGGCCGATCGTCAGCCTGGGTGGGCGCAGGCTGCTGCTCATGGCCAGTGCGCTTGCCCAGAACCGAATAGAGCCGAAGCGCCAGAAAACCGGCGACCAGGGCGAGGATGGCGATCACATACACGGCGGAGCAAAACCTTGCGATAATTGAAGCGACCAACATAGGCATGTTTTCGTACCGATTCAAATGCGCATAACCCTTATAGGTTCAATCCCAGCGCAGTTTTCGGGTCGATTGTCGTCCAGCAGGCGCCATTGCCCTCGTCATCGCGCCCTGCTAAGCGCCCGGCTCGATATGCGGTCGCCCGTCAGGGTGCCCGCGAACAGGGACAGCAAGGACGATATTGATGGCGGACGAAGCCGGCACGAACGAACCCATGGCGAACGGTGCGGACACCAGCCCGCAGATCGGCCTCATCACCCAATATGTGAAGGACCTGTCGTTCGAGAACCCGAACGCGCCGACCGTGTACCAGTGGCAGGAGCCGCCGGCCATCGACGTGCAGTTCAACATCGCCTCCGAACAGCTGGGCGACGATCTGCACGAGGTCGCACTGAAGCTGGAAGTGAAGGCGAACACGTCCAACGGCACCGCCTTTGCGGTGGAACTGGTCTATGGCGCGCTCTTCGGCATGCGCAACGTGCCCGCGGACCAGACCCAGCCCTTCCTCTTCGCCGAAGCGCCGCGCCTGCTCTTCCCCTTCGCCCGCCGCGTGCTGGCCGATGCGGTGCGCGATGGCGGCTTTGCGCCGCTGCTGCTCGATCCGGTGGATTTCCATGGCCTGTACATGCAGCAGCTGGAAGCCCGCGCGCAGGCAGAGGCCACGCCGGCAGGGCATGCCTGACCGGATCGGGCCTGATCGGGTTGGGCCTGACCATGGGGCGCGGCTGGAACGAAACACAGTTGCGCATGCCTGAGGGCATATCATGGGCCTGCTGAGGGCCACCGGCACCATCGGCGGGCTGACGCTGGTCAGCCGCATTCTGGGCATGGTGCGCGACATGCTGGTCGCGCGCTTCCTGGGCGCGGGGCTGGCGTCGGACGCGTTCCTGATCGCCTGGCGCCTGCCCAACCTGTTCCGCGCCCTCTTTGCCGAGGGCGCCTTTGCCGCCGTCTTCGTGCCGATGTTCAACCGCACCATGGCGGAGGCGGACAAGGCGCAGGCGGGCAGCGGCAAGGCGGCGGCGGTCGCCTTTGCCGGGCAGGTCCTGTCCGTGCTCTTCCCGGTGCTGCTGCTCTTCACCGGCCTGATGATGGCGCTGGCGGCCCCCGTGGTCTGGGCGATGACCGGCGGCTTTCCCGATGGCGGGGCGCAGAAATTCGCGCTCGCCGTTGACCTCACCCGCATCACCTTCCCCTATCTGGCGCTGATCAGCCTCGTCTCGCTGCTGGGTGGCATCCTCAATTCCCTCGACCGATTCTGGGTGAATGCGGCGGCGCCCGTGCTGCTCAACATCTGCATGATCGGCGCGGTGCTGTTCTTCCGGGGGGCCACGCCGATCGAGACCGCCTATACCCAGGCCGTGGCCGTCACCATCTCCGGCGCGGCGCAGCTGCTCTGGCTGATATGGTCGTGCCGTCAGGCCGGCGTCGTGCTGCGCCTCGGCATCCCCCGCCTTTCCCCGCAGGTGAAGCGCCTGCTGGCGCTGATCGGCCCGGCGGCGCTGGGCGCGGGCGCGATCCAGTTCAACCTGCTGATCTCCACCTCGCTCGCCGCGCGCTTCCTGCCGCAGGGCGCGGTCAGCTACCTCTATTATGCCGACCGCCTGAACCAGCTGCCGCTCGGCCTGATCGGCATCGGCGTGGGCACCGCGATCCTGCCCGCCCTCTCCCGCCAGATCGGATCGGGCAATGAGCAGGCCGCCAGCCATACCCAGAACCGGGCGATGGAACTGGCGCTGTTCCTCTCGCTCCCCGCCGCCGTCGCGCTCTGCATCTCGGCGACGCCGCTGATCCGCGGCCTGCTCCAGCATGGTGCCTTCACCGCGCATGACACTATCGGCGCCGCTGGCGCGCTCGCCGCCTTTGCCGTGGGCGTGCCCGCTTATGTGCTGATCAAGGTGCTGACACCCGGCTTCTACGCGCGGCAGGACACGAAGACGCCGGTGCGCGTCGCCGTCTTCTCCATGCTGTTCAATCTGGTCGGCAACCTGCTGCTCATCTGGCCATTGGGCCATGTCGGCGTGGCCGTCTCCACCGCCATTGCCGCCTGGGTGAATGTGCTGGTGCTCTACTGGCTGCTCCACAAGCGCGATCAGCTGCGCATGGATGCGCGTTTCCGCGAAAAGGCGATCCGCATCGTCATGGCCAGCGCGGTGATGGGCGTCGCGCTGTGGTTCCTCAATCCGCTGCTCGATCCGCATATGGGCAAGGGACTGGTGGAACGGGTGATCGCGCTCGGCCTGTTGTGCGGCCTTGGCGGTCTGGTCTATGGGGGCGCGGCACTGGCCTTTCGGGCCTATGCGATATCCGAACTGCGGGCGGCCTTCCGTCGCTCGCCCAGAGCGAATTGAAGACAGGCATCATGCGCGTTCTTTCCGGCATCCAGCCGACCGGCAACCTTCACCTTGGCAACTATCTGGGCGCGATCCGCAACTGGGTGGCGATGCAGGATGAGATGGACGCCACGTCGCAATGCTTCTTCTTCCTTGCCGACATGCATTCGATCACCGTGCATGAAGGCCGCGAGCAGCGCCTGCGCAACGTGCGTGAAATGGCAGCGGCCCTCATCGCCGCGGGCATCAATCCGGATCGCTCGGTGCTGTTCAATCAGGCCCGCGTGCCCGCCCATGCCGAACTCGCCTGGCTGCTGAACGGCACCGCCCGCATCGGCTGGCTGAACCGCATGACCCAGTTCAAGGACAAGGCCGGCAAGGATCGCGAGGGCGCCTCCGTGGGCCTGTTCGTCTATCCGGTGCTGCAGGCGGCCGATATCCTGCTCTATCAGGCGACGCATGTGCCGGTGGGCGAGGACCAGAAGCAGCATCTGGAACTGTCGCGCGACATCGCGACCAAGTTCAACACCGATTTCGGGGTCGATCTGTTCACCCTGCCCGCGCCGATCATCCCCAAGGAAACGGCGCGGATCATGTCGCTGCGCGACGGCACGTCGAAAATGTCGAAGTCCGACCCGTCGGACATGAGCCGCATCAACCTGACCGACAGCGACGACGCGATCATGCAGAAGGTCCGCAAGGCCAAGACCGATCCCGAGCCGCTGCCCGAAACCGCCGAGGGGCTGGCCGGGCGGGCGGAGGCAGCGAATCTGGTCGGCATTTTCTCCGCGCTGACCGGCGAGAGCCAGGACGCGGTCTGCGCCCGCTTCGCCGGGCAGGGCTTTGGCGCGTTCAAGCCGGCGCTGGGCGAAATACTGGTGGAGACGCTGTCCCCCATCCGCGCCCGCTTCGAGGCCCTGCGCGACGACGAAGCCGCGCTCGACGCCTTGCTGGACAAGGGCGCGGCCAAGGCGGCGGCAGCGGCGGAACCAACGCTGCGCGCGGCCTATGACGCCATGGGTTTGATGCGCTGACGGGTTTTTGCCCGCCATATCGTCTAGTCCTGTGCAACATCTGGCGGCGGTGAGTCGTTAACTCTCAGCGTTCAAACGATGTTCAGTTGCGTTCTGCCATGGACAGGCGCAGATAGGCATAACTGCGCGCCCACCCCTCCATCCGGGCGCGCCCACAGGACCGAAAAGATGACCAAATTTCGTGCATTGGGTCTGGTGGCGGCATCTGCGGCAGCGCTGCTCGCGCTGTCGGGTTGCGCAACCAATTTCAAGGCGGACGTCGCCCGCTTCCAGCGGATGCCGGCCCCCGCCGGACAGAGCTTTGCCGTGGTGGCGGACGATCCGCGCCTCGCCGGCGGCCTGGAATTCTCGCATTATGCCGGCCTTGTCGGCGCGCAGATGGCAAAGTTCGGCTATCAGCCCTCCAACGATCCCGCCAAGGCCGATCTGGTCGTGCGCATCGCCTATGATGTCGACAATGGCCGGGAAAAGGTGCGCAGCACCGGGGTCGGCGATCCCTGGGGCAGTGGCTGGGGCGCCGGCTGGGGCTGGGGCCCGCGCCGCTATTATGGCGGCCGCTTCGCCTATGGCTTCTACGATCCGTTCCTGTTCGGGCCCGGCTTCGGCGGCTATAACGACGTGTCCAGCTACACCGTCTACACCAGCGATCTGGAAATGAAGATCGACCGTGCGGCCGATGGCGTGCGCCTGTTCGAGGGCAAGGCCCAGGCCCAGTCGCTCAGCAACAAGCTCACTTACCTGATCCCCAATCTGGTGGACGCGATGTTCGTGGACTTCCCCGGCCAGTCGGGCGAGAATATCAAGATCACCCTCGCGCCCGAGCCCAAGACCCCGCAACGCTAGGGCTCAGCGCCGGGTTTCGGCGCACGACATAGGCGATGGCTCCCAAGCGCGCCTGAAATGGCCCGGCGACACCCGTCGCCGGGCTTTCTTTTTGCTCCATCCACCTTTTGCCCGGCCACCCTCTGCCCGGCCATCGGCATGCCCGCACGCCTTTCCTTTTCCCGCCACCGCGATAGGCTGTGCCCCAGGGGGCGAGACGGGGCGAACCCCGCCGGCCGGAGGATGGCTGACCGTATCGGGGGAAAATCGCGTGTCGCTGACTGTCAGGATTCTCATCGCCCTTGTCCTGGGCCTCTCATGCGGCGTGCTGCTGGCAGAGCTTGCCCCGCAATGGGAGCCCGGCGTCGTTTCCATCGCCCAGCCGGTGGGCAAGGCCTGGCTCAACGGCCTGCAGATGCCGCTTATCCCGCTGATCTTCGGCCTGCTCGTCACCGGCGTCGCCAGCGCGGCGGACAGCGCCCGCACCAGCGGCCTTGCCGGGCGCACCCTGGCGATCTTCGCGGGCGCGCTGCTAGGATCGGCGGGCATCGCCGCGGTCCTGGGGACGGCGCTGCTGCACTGGTGGCCGGTGCCTGCTGGGGCCGTCGGCGCGCTCGCCGGCACCGGATCGATCGCCGAGGTGGCGGACGTGCGCCCATCGGCCGACTGGCTGTTGGGCTTCATTCCCGCCAATCCCATCAAGTCGGCGGCCGAAGGGCAGGTGGTCGCCGTCGTCCTCTTCGCGCTGGTCTTCGGCTTTGCCGTCACCCGCATCGCGCGCGAGGCGAGCGAAAGGCTGGTCGGGGTGATCGGCGCCATGGTCGATGCGCTGCTGGTGCTGGTCGGCTGGGTGCTGTGGCTGGGGCCGATCGGCGTCTTCGCGCTGGCGCTGGTCGCGGGCAGCCGCTCCGGCCTCGCGACGGCAGGGGCGCTGCTCCATTATATCGCCTTCATCGTCGTCATCTGCATCGTGGTGACGCTGCTCGTCTATCCGCTCGTCATGCTCTTTGGCCGGATCGCGCCGGGCCGCTTCGCCCGCGCCGCGCTCCCGGCGCAGATCATCGCCTTTTCGACGCAATCCTCCATCGCCTCGCTGCCCGCGATGATCGGCGCGAGCGACGATGCCCTTGCCGTCCGGCCCGCGACCCGGTCGATCGTGCTGCCGCTCGCCATCTCGCTGTTCCGCATCACCAGTCCGCCCGCCAATCTCGGCATCGCGCTCTACGTGGCGGCGCTGAACGGCGTGCCCCTTGGCCCCATGCAGCTGGTCGCCGGTGTCGCGGTCGCCGCCATCGTCAGCCTGGCGGCTGTGGGCCTGCCCAGCCAGATCACCTTCTTCACCACCACCGGCCCCATCTGCCTTGCCATGGGCGTGCCGGTGGAGGCCCTACCCCTGCTGCTGGCGGTGGAAACCGTGCCGGACATCTTCCGCACCGTCGGCAATGTCACCGCCGACATGGCCGTCACCCGGATCGTGGACCAGCGCGGCGCCATGGCATAGGCGCAAGGGACCCGATCCGGCGTATACCGATCCGGAGCGCGTCCGGGCACGAATCGGGGCCAAGCGCCATCGCGCGCGAATCCATCTGGCCAAATCGCTGCCGGTCAGGCATGAAATCCCCACAACAAGAAGCCGGCCGAAAGCCGCGCCACACGTCGCCGTGACATGAGACGCCGGCAACATGGCAGGGAGGGAGACACCAGATGCAGGGCATGGGCGAAATCTGTCCATTCGATTTCAACTTCGATCCAGTGACATTCAAGGTCGGCGATGTCGTCAGCTATCGCGTGACCGGCAGTCTGGAAGGGTGGCCCTTTGCCGGCACGCTTGTCGAAGTGCATGAGGACCATGTGATCATCAGCGCGGAAGCCGACGACCCGAACAGCCGCCTGCGCGGCACCCGCGAAAGCCGGCCGGTCGTGGACGAAGCGGAAATCCGCTGAATGCGCGTGATTCCCGACCGGCCATCGCGGCAGATCGGATTGCGGCCAATCAAGGATAGAGAGCGGGCGGATATGCCCGCGCCGGCAGTGGCGGCGGCCGCCGTGCCCGTTCAGGGGGCGGTCGTCACGGCACCCGCCGCGCCGTCAATATCCTGATCTGCGGCGCCAGCATCTGCCCCTTCATCACGCCCTCGCCCAGCGTCGGCGAAAGCGGCGCGGCAAGGATGTGCCTTACCACGTCCATGCCCGCCACCACATGGCCGAAGGCGGCAAAGCCCGCATTGTCGCCGGGCAGCGCGGGATTGGCGTCCATCGATGTCATCTCGCCCAGCGTGATGAAGAAATCCGCCGTGGCCGACCCCGGCGCATAGCGCGCCATGGAGATGGTGCCATCGCCATGCGTCAGCCCCGTCTTCGTCGTCGGCTCATGCGCGATCGGCGGCAGGATGCGCTTGGGGTCGTTCTGCGCCCCGCCCTGGATGAAGCCGTAGCGCATCGTCTCCCGGTCGCCCACGGCGCGGTAGAAGCCGGTGCCGTCCAGCCGCTTCTGGTCGACATAGCGCAGGAAATTGCCGGCGGTGACCGGCGCGCGCTCCACCTCCACCGCGATGTCGATATCGCCCGCCTCCGTCTGCAGCCGCACGATGACGGTGCGCGGCGCGGGCGCCGGCGGCGCATCCGGCACGGTCTGCGCGGCGGCGGGCATGAGCGCGGCGAAAAAGGCGAAGGCGATCAGCAGGGCGGTCTTCATGCCCCCAACCTAAAGCGATTCGCTCCCCGAAGGAAACATCCTGAAGCCACCACCCCCACCGTCGCCCATTCCGCTCAGGCCGAGGCGAAAAGAGTGATTTTCGAGAACCCGCGCGCAGCCTGCTCAAGCATGCGAACACCGAAGGCACAGAAAATCGCGCTCTGCAGCCCGGCCTCAGCGGAATGCAGTCAGCTTTCGAGGCGGCGCTGGAGGGCGCGGATATCCGCGTCGATATCCGGGTTGGTCTGCCGCAGTTCCTCGATGGTGCGCACCGCGTGGATCACCGTCGAATGATCGCGCCCGCCAAAGATGCGGCCGATTTCGGGGAGCGAGCGCGGCGTCATCTTCTTGGCGAGGTACATCGCCACCTGCCGCGGCCGGGCGACGGCACGCGCGCGCCGCTTGGAGCGCATTTCGGCGGGCTCGATCCGGTAATGCGCGGCGCAGGCCTTCTGGATCTCGTCCACGGTGATGCGGCGGGCATTGGCGCGCACGGCATCGGCCAGCATCGCCTGCGCGAATTCCAGGTCGATGCGGCGCTCGGTCAGCTGGCCATAGGCCAGCAGCTTGTTGAACGCGCCTTCCAGCTCGCGGACATTGCTGCGGATCGAGCGCGCCAGGAAGTCCACCACCGCATCGGGCACCGGCGGATCGCCCGCCACCGCGCGCTTCGCCTCCAGGATCGCGAGGCGCAGGTCGAGATCGGCGGGCTGGATATCCGCGACAAGACCGCCCGCCAGACGCGAGAGGATGCGCGGGTCGACGCCGTCCAGCTGCTGCGGCGGCCGGTCGGCACTGATGACGATGCGCGCGCCGGTTTCCACCAACTCGTTGATCGTGTGCAGGAATTCCTCCTGCGTCGGCCCCTTGCCGGCGATGAACTGGATATCGTCGATCAGCAGCAGCCGCGCGCTCCGCAAGCGTGCCTTGAAATCCATCATCGCGTTCGCCCGCAGGGCCGCGACGAATTCCATCATGAACTTTTCGGCCGACATATAGATGACGGCGGCATGCGGCGCATGGGCGAGATAGGCGCCGGCAATGGCATGCAGCAGATGCGTCTTGCCCTGCCCCGTGCTGCCATGGACGAACAGCGGGTTGAAGCGCGGCTCCGCCCGTTCCGCCATCGCACGCGCGGCGGAAAAGGCGAGCTGGTTGCTCTCCCCCACCACGAATTCGTCGAAGCTGTGACGCGGCTGGAAACCGCCCGCGGGGCGACGGGGCGCCGCGACGGGCGCCGGTTCCATCAATGCGGCATCCGCGGCGGTCGTGGCGGCGGCCAGCGCCAGCGCACGCGGCGCCTGGGCATCGGGTGCGCACAGGATGCGCACGTCGCGCACACCGGCCTGCGCGGTCCGCCAGGCGAGGCGCAGGCGATCGCCGAACTGGCCGGCGACGAAATTGGCGGAAAATTCGGACGACACCAGAATGTCGAGCGTCTGCGAATAGGCGCAATAGCTGCCGAGGCGCGCGGGCTTGAGCCACTGGTCGAACATGCGGGCGCCGACATCGCGGCGCAGCCCGGCACGCAGAAGCGTCCATGCCGCCTCCAGCGCCTGTCGCTCCGCGCCATCCTCGTCGCTGTCCGATCCTGCCTGCGCCTGCGGCAGGTCGGCGGGCACAGCACGGGCCTGCGCCTGGTCGAGGGCAATCTCGATCACGTCGCTTCCGGCGCCCCACCCGTTATCGCCCTGACCCGTCATCCTGTCCGTAGACTCCACATTCTTGCCTTACGGCTTTTTCTGAAACACCCCATCTCGCATGCACGCAGGCACCAGTTCGAAAAGCCGCCCCCGACCTTCGTTTGGATGATTATCAAGCAATGCAATGACTGCGGAAACCGACTCGCTTCGCAGCCCGGAGGATCGGTTTAGACAGGGGTTCGAGAGTCGGGCAAGGGCAAGCGAAGTCAAAATTCTGAAATAAACCGTTTGACTCCCGCAACCCCGCAATATTGCTGGACTTCCATCTATCTATTTGTTTTCAATAGATAAATTTATAGCCACTTTGAATATACCCACTCGAATCGCGGGAAATCCTCAGGTTTCAGAAAAGTGACGCTCCCGTGACATTTGTCCCGCGGTCGATGCGGCGGCGCAACAAAAAAGGCCCGCCGGATCTCCGGCGAGCCTTCCATAATCGTTACGAGAACGAATCGCGGCGGGCGATCAGCCCAGCGCGCCAACCCGCTTCGTCAGGCGGCCGAACTTGCGGGCCGCGGTATTCTTGTGCAGCACGCCGCGGGCAACGCCACGGGCCAGCTCGGGCTGAACGGCCTGAAGCGCGACGGTCGCGGCATCCTTGTCACCGGCGACGAGGGCGGTTTCCACCTTCTTCACCAGGGTGCGGATGCGGCCGATACGGCTGCCATTGATCTCTGCCCGGCGCGCGTTGCGGCGGATGCGCTTCTTTGCCTGCGGCGTATTTGCCATGCCTGTCCTCGAACCATCTGCGAAAAAGTAAAGGCGCGGGAATCAGCCCGCGGCCCGTGAAGGAGGCGCCATTAACGCAACGGCGCCCCATCGTCAACCAAGCGCATGCCGGTTTCTCCGGCATTCCCCGCACGGCTCCACGCATGGCGGCGCGGCCTTATCGCTGACAGGCGACGCAATGGAAGGTCGATCGGCCGCTGTCAACGCGACGGCGCACGATAGCGCCGCAGGGGCATGCCTCCCCCTCGCGCCCGTAAACCCGCCATTGCTTTGAAAAATAGCCCAGTTCCCCATCGGGCCGGGCATAATCGCGCAAGGTCGACCCGCCCGCCAGGATCGCCGCCTCCAGCACCGTGCGAATCGCCTCGACCAGCCTTTTGAGGCGCGGTCCGCCGATGCTCCCGCTGGGCCGCGTGGGGGCGATGCCCGCCATGTTCAGCGCCTCGCACACATAGATATTGCCCAGCCCCGCGACGATTCGCTGGTCCAGCAATGCCGCCTTGATCGGCGCGGCCTTGCCGGCAAGCGCCGTTTTCAGGGAGGCGGCGCTGAAATCCGGGCCCAGCGGCTCCGGCCCCATGCGCGTGAACGGGCCGAACGCCGCCCACGCCTCCGTGCGCACCAGATCGAGCGAACCGAATCGGCGCGGGTCGTTGAGCGACAGCCGCCGGCCCCCTGCCGTCTCGATCAACAGATGGTCGTGCGGCCCGATGCTTTCGGGGTCCACCCGCCAGCGGCCCGACATGCCGAGGTGAAAGATCATGCTGTCGCCCCGGTCGGTCGCGATCAGCCCATATTTCGCCCGGCGCGACAACCCCGTCACCCGCGCGCCCGTCAGCCGCTGGCGCAGGTCGGGCGGGATCGGCCAGCGCAGGTCGGCGCGGCGCGGTTCGACCAGCGTCAATATGTCGCCGTCGATGACGCTGCGCAGACCGGCGACCGTGGTCTCGACTTCGGGAAGCTCAGGCATGATCGGTATCTAGGGATCGAACGGGCAAAGCGATAGGGTCGCCCGCAAAGGAAAACAGGCACGGAAAACTGCCATGGGGCCTTTATGCCTTCGCGCGCCGAGGCTAGGGTGGCGGCCATGCAGCGATTTCGGACGGCACGGATGGGAAGCGCGGCGGCCGCCGCTTTGGCATTATCCGCCTGTGCGGGCGGCAATTTCCGGCCGGTGAGCGACGCCCCCGTCAAAATCGGCAAGGCCTATACGGTGCGCGGCGCCACTTATGTGCCCGCCGCCGATCCCGCCTATGACATGCTGGGCTATGCGAGCTGGTACGGCCATGAATCGGGCAACCGCACCGCCAATGGCGAACGCTTCCGCCCCGGCTGGATCACCGCCGCGCATACCACATTGCCGCTGCCCACCTATGTCGAGGTGACGTCGATCGAAACCGGCCGGCGGATCATCGTGCGGATCAACGACCGGGGACCGTTCGTGCGGGGGCCGCGCATCATCGACCTGTCGCGCGGCGCGGCGCAGCAGCTTGGCATGACGGCCGCCGGCCAGGCGCCGGTGCGCGTCCGCCGGATCGAACCGTCCGAGCAGGACCGCGAACGGCTGCGCAAGGGCAAGCCCGCGCGCGCCTTGCCGCCGGTGCCGGCAGAGGTGCTGCAGAACCTGCGGGCGCAACTCTCGGCATCGGGGCATTAGCGCCGGCGGCATCGGCCGCCATTTTTCCCGCTTAACGCTGGAATGGCGCGGCAAGTCCGTCTAGAGCCGGCGGCATGAGCGAAACAGTGTCCTTTGGCTATCGCGACGTCGATGCCGAGCAAAAGGCCGGCATGGTCGGCGAGGTCTTCTCCAGCGTCGCGCGCAATTACGACCTGATGAACGATGCGATGTCCGGCGGGATGCATCGGCTGTGGAAGGACCAGTTGGTCCGCCGCATCAAGCCGCGTCCGGGCGAGGCATTCCTCGACATGGCCGGCGGCACCGGCGACATCGCCTTTCGCCTGCACGCCAAGGGTGCGCATGTGACCGTGGCGGACATCAACCCGGACATGCTGGCGGTGGGCATGCAGCGCGCCGCAAAGCGCGGGCTCACCGGCCTCAGCTGGTCGGAGCAGAATGCCGAGACGCTGAGCTTCGACGATCGCACGTTCGACGGCTACACCATCGCCTTTGGCATCCGCAACGTCACCCATATCGACAAGGCGCTGAGGGAAGCCCACCGTGCGCTGAAGTTCGGCGGCCGCTTCTTCTGCCTGGAATTCTCGACCACCACCTGGCCGGGCTTTGCCGAAGTATATGACAGCTACTCCCACAAGCTGGTGCCCAAGATCGGCAAGCTGCTGGCGAAGGATGAGGACAGCTATCGTTACCTGATCGAATCGATCCGCCGCTTTCCCCCGATGGAAAAATTCGCCGGCATGATCCGCGACGCAGGCTTCGCGCAGGTGAAGGTGGAGCCGATATTGGGCGGCCTGGTCGCGATCCACAGCGGCTGGAAGATTTGAGCCACCCCCGATGACGGCCCATGTCACGCATCTCTGGCGCCTGCTCAAATGGGGGCGCATCCTCGCGCGCCATGGCGCATTGCGCGGGATCGAGCGCGATCCGCTGACGCCCGCGCCCGTCCGCCGCCTGACGCGCCTTGCCCGCTTCGGCGCGCGCGTGCCCAAACAGCCGCGCTATGCCGACGCGTTCCAGGCCATCGGCCCCGCCGCGATCAAGCTGGGCCAGACGCTCGCCACCCGCCCCGATCTGGTCGGCGAGGAAGCGGCGAACGACCTGCTGCGCCTGCAGGACGCGCTGCCGCCCATGCCCTTTGCGGCGATCCGGGCGCAGATCGAGGCTGGCCTGGGCCGACCGCTCGAAACGCTCTACGCCAGCTTCGATGAAGTGCCGGTGGGCGCCGCCTCCATCGCGCAGGTCCACCGCGCCGTCACGACGGACGGGCGCGACGTCGCCGTGAAGGTGCTGCGCCCCGGCGTCGCCGATCAGTTCGCGCGCGACATCCAGACCTATGAATGGGCCGCCGCCCATGTCGAGCGGCTGGGCGGGGAAGTGGCGCGGCTGCGCCCCCGGCTCGTCATCGCCAACCTCAAGCGCTGGACGGCGCGCGAACTCGATCTGCGGCGTGAAGCGGCATCCGCATCCGAACTGGCCGAGGCGATGCAGGCCGAGCCCGGCTACACCATCCCCGCCGTCGACTGGGACCGGACATCGGGCCGGGTGATGACGATGCAATGGGTGGACGGCATCAAGATTTCGGACCGCGCCGCACTGATCGCGGCGGGCCACGACCTTCCGGCCATCGCCGCCCGCCTCGTCAACGCCTTCCTGCGGCAGGCGATTGCGGAAGGCTTCTTCCATGCCGACATGCATCAGGGCAATCTGTTCGTGACGGCCAATGGCGACATCGTCGCCATCGACTTCGGCATCATGGGGCGGATCGACCGGCGCGCGCGCATGTGGCTGGCGGAGATTCTCTACGGCCTCATCACCGGCAATTACCGCCGCGTCGCGGAAATCCACTTCGAGGCGCAATATGTGCCCGCCCATCATGACGTCGCCGAATTCGCGACCGCCCTGCGCGCGGTGGGCGAGCCGATGCGCGGCAAGCCGGTCAGCGAACTGTCGGTCGGCAGCATGCTGGACGGCCTGTTCGCCATCACCCGCGATTTCGACATGCAGACCCAGCCGCACCTGCTGCTGCTGCAGAAGACGATGGTGATGGTGGAGGGCGTGGCCACCGCGCTCGACCCCACGATCAACATGTGGGAAACCAGCGGCCCCTATGTGAAGGAATGGCTGCGCACCGAACTGGGGCCGGAAGCCGCGATCGCCGACAGCCTGATCCAGAACCTGCGCACGCTCCGGCGCCTGCCCGATCTGGTCCGCCGGATCGAGGACGCCTTCCCCGAAAAGGGCGGCGCCCCGCCACCGCCGCCATTGCCCGAGGTCAGGCTGATGCACATCGGCACGGGATGGAAATATGCGGTCGTGGGCCTGATCGCGGCGGCCGCAGGCGCCGGTGCCATGGCCCTGCTGCCGCTGCTGGGCTGAAACGCCGGCCCGGCCCGGCCGGGCAAACCCCCTGTTAACCACGCCCGGCTATGGCGGTTGCTCGCTTCAACGAGGAACCGTCCCTTGCGCTATCCCGACCTGCTCCGCCAGCCGACGCGCTTTGCCGCGATGCCCGGCCGCGCCGCGCAAGCCATATGGGCGATATTGGCGGCCCTGTTCCTGTGGGGCACGGCCGCCAGTTGGATCGTGGTAGGCCCCAGCCGCCCGGTAGTGGTGGCGGTTCAGCCCATGGGCGCCCCCATCGATCGCGACGCCGCCGGTCAGGGCGACATCCATCTGTACCAGACGATCATCGACGATGTCCGCGCGGGCAAGGGCTATTATGCCGCCGCCGCGCAGGAATTGCGGACACAGGATTATCCCCTGCGCCCCTTCGTTGCCTTTCGCCTGCCCACGCTTGCCATGGCGCTGGCGGCGATGCCGGATTTCATCGGCTGCATGACGCTCGCCCTGCTGTGCGGCGCGGTGATCCTGGCCTGGACGCAGCGCATCGGCCCCACGTTCAAAAGGCAGGAAATGGCCGCCCCCGTCTCGCTGCTGCTCATGCTGGGCTGCGTGACGATCGGCAATCCGACACTCACGGTCTTCCATGAAAGCTGGGCGGCGCTGCTCCTTGCCCTGGCCCTTGCGGTGCATCGCCCGGCACGCTTCCCGCGGCTCTGGTGGCCCAGCGTGCTGCTCGCGCTGCTGGCGGTGCTGATCCGCGAACTGGCGCTGCCCTTCCTGCTGCTGATGGCCGCGCTCGCCCTTTATCAGCGCCGCCGGACCGAAGCGACGGGGTGGATCGCCGCCATCGCCCTGTTCGGCATCGCACTCGCCCTGCATGCGCATCAGGTGGCACTGGTCACGACCGCCGCCGACCCGGCTTCGCCCGGCTGGGCGGCGATGGGCGGCTGGACCTATTTCATCGCATCCGTCCATATGTCGACGGTGCTGACCTATCTGCCCACTCCCTTTGCGGCGGCGGCGGTGCCATTGGCGCTGCTCGGCTGGGCGGCATGGCGCGATTCGTCGGGCCTTGCCACCTTCCTGTTCCTGTCGGGCTTTGCCCTGTTGATGATGCTGGCCGGGCGGCCGGACAATTTCTACTGGGCGGTGATGGTCGACCCGCTCTTGCTGACCGGCCTGATCTTCGTGCCCGCCGCGCTGCGCGACCTTGCCCTTGCGGCCCGCGCGCCTCGACGACGTGACATTGCACTGACGCCCGCGTCCGACTAGGACAGGCGCCCGATGGACAAGCGCATTCTCCTCATCCTGTCCGGCGGGATCGCCGCCTACAAGTCGCTCGAACTGGTGCGCGTTCTGCGCCGCCAGGGCATTGCCGTGCGGGCAGTCCTGACGGAAAGCGCGAAACAGTTCGTGACCCCGCTCAGTCTGGGCGTGCTGACGGAGGATCATGTCTATGACGACCTGTTCGACCTGAAGGCGGAGCGGGAGATCGGCCATATCCAGCTGTCACGGCAGGCCGACTTGATCGTCGTTGCCCCTGCCACCGCCAACATCCTGGCAAAGATGGCAAACGGCATCGCCGACGACCTTGCCACCACCATCCTGCTCGCCACCGACAAGCCGGTGTTGGCGGTGCCCGCGATGAATGTGCGCATGTGGCACCACAAGGCCACCCAGCGGAACCTGGCGCAACTGCGCGCCGATGGCGTTGCGATCATGGAGCCGGATAGCGGCGACATGGCCTGCGGCGAATGGGGCAAGGGGCGCTTGCCCGAGCCCGAGGCGATCGGCGCGGAGATCGCGCGCATGCTGGCAAGCGGTGACGCCCCCTCCGTTTGTCCCGAGCCTGTCGAAGGGCAGTCCTTTTCTTGCGAAGCCGAGAACGGAGCTTCGACAAGCTCAGCCCGAACGGAGGTGGGGGCATTCCAAGGCCCCCTCACCGGCAAGCATATCCTCATCACCGCCGGCCCCACGCATGAGCCCATCGACCCGGTGCGCTACATCGCCAACCGATCCTCCGGCAAACAGGGTTTCGCCATTGCCGCCGCCGCCGCGCAGGCCGGCGCACGCGTGACGCTGATCGCCGGCCCCGTGACCCTCCCCACTCCGCCCCACGTCACCCGGATCGACGTGGAAACCGCGCGGGAGATGCTGGTCGCCGTCGAAGCCGCGCTGCCCGCGGACGCCGCGATCATGGTCGCCGCCGTCGCCGACTGGCGCACCGCCGATCCGGCGGATCAGAAGCTCAAGAAATCGGGCGATGCGCCTGCGCCACTCGCGCTTGTCGAGAACCCGGATATCCTTGCCACCCTTGGCCACCACATACAGCGCCCCGCCCTGCTGATCGGCTTTGCCGCCGAGACCGAGAAGGTCGCCGCCCACGCCCAGGCGAAGCTCGCCAGGAAGGGCGCGGACTGGATCGTCGCCAATGACGTGTCGGGTGACGTGATGGGTGGCGACGCCAACAGCGTCCATATCGTTACCGCCAACGGCATCGAAAGCTGGGAAGAACTGCCCAAGCACGCCGTCGCCCAACGCCTGATCGAGAAAGTCGCCGATGCCCTCTCCCCTGTCGCCCATTGAAATCCGCCTGAAGCGCCTGCCCCATGGCGAGGGCCTGCCCGTGCCGCATTATGCGACGGCGCATGCGGCGGGCATGGACGTGGTGTCGGCCGAGGATGTGACGCTGGCGCCCGGCACCCGCTATCCCGTCGCCACCGGCTTCGCCATCGCTATCCCCGAAGGCTATGAGGTGCAGGTGCGCCCGCGGTCCGGCCTGGCGCTCAAACATGGCATCACCCTGCCCAACACGCCGGGCACCATCGACGCGGACTATCGCGGCGAGTTGAAGGTGCTGCTCATCAACCTGGGCGACAGGCCCTTCCCCATCGCGCGCGGCGACCGGATCGCCCAGCTGGTGGCCGCCCCCGTCCAGGTCGCCCGCTTCGCCGAGGTCGATGAACTGGACGAGACGGTGCGCGGCGAAGGCGGCTTCGGCTCCACCGGGATCGCCACGGCCACCGCCACGCCATGACCACGCCAGCGCCGCTCACCGATACCCAGCTTGAGCGCTATGCGCGCCATATCGTGCTGAAGGAGATCGGCGGCGCGGGGCAGATGCGGCTGCTGTCCGCCCATGTCGCCATCGTCGGCGCGGGCGGCATCGGCAGCCCGGCGATCCAGTATCTGGCGGCGGCGGGCGTCGGCACCTTGCGGGTGATCGACGACGATCATGTCGCGCTGTCCAACCTGCAGCGGCAGGTGCTGTTCACCGGCGACGATATCGGCCTGCCCAAGGGGGAGGCGGCGATGGCGGCGGTCGCGCGGCTAAACCCGGACGTGAAGCTCATCCCCATCAACCAGCGGCTGGATGCGGCAAATGCCGCGCTGCTGCTGCGCGACGCCGATGTCATCCTGGACGGCAGCGACAGCTTCGCCACCCGCCTTGCGGTGTCGGATATGGCGACGGCGCTGCGCATCCCGCTCGTCTCCGCCGCCGTGGGGCAGTTCGACGGGCAGCTGGGCGTGTTCCGGGGATGGGAGGCGGACAAGCCCTGCTATCGCTGTTTCGTGGGCGGCAACCCCAGCCGCGCCGACGCCAGCTGCGCCGATCAGGGGGTGATGGGCGCGCTCACCGGCATCATGGGCAGCCTTGCCGCGCTGGAAGTGATCCGCGCGCTGGTGCCCTTTGGCGAGGAGAGCGCGGGCAAGCTGCTGCTGGCCGACGCGCTGTCGCTGCGCTTCCGCACGCTCACCCTGCCCAAGGACCCGGCCTGCCCGGTCTGCGCCGCGGCGCAGACCCCGCCGCAATCATGCCCGGCCTGAAGATCGCGCTGCTCACCCCGGATGCCGAACGGTTCCGGGGCGCGCTGACCCTGGCCGCCGCGCATGTCGCGCTTGGGCGACCGGCGACGCTGTTTCTCCAGCTGGACGCGGTGCGCCTGCTGGCCCCGCCCGTCACCGCGCCGCAGGATGCGACCCATATCGCCGCCGGCCTCCCCGGCCTGGCGCGGCTGCTGGAGGATTCGCTCTCGCTGGGCGTATCGCTGCTCGCCTGCCAGAGCGGGTTGGCGCTTGCCGGGCTCGACCTGGCAACGCTCGATGCCCGCATCGCGGCCACGGGCCCGCTCGCCTTCCTGCAGGGCCTGGAACCGGACGACCGGCTCATCATCGTCTGAGAGTGTGTTTGAGAAAGCGCGGCAGAGCGCTTTTCCATGGCGGGTCCAGCCCGCTCCCCCGTCATTCGCCGATCGGCATCACGTCGACACTGGTGGCCAGATGCTGCGCGCCCTCACCCACCACCACGCCGTCGATCGGCGCCACATCGCCATAATCCCGGCCCATGGCGACGAAGATATGGTCGGTGTCGGTGATGCAGCCATTGGTCGGGTCCAGCCCCACCCAGCCGCGCTGCGGCCCGCACCACAGCGCAACCCAGGCATGCATGGCATCCACGCCGACAAGGCGCGGCTGGCCCGGCGGCGGCAGGGTGCGCAGATAGCCGCTGACATAGGCCGCCGGCAGCCCCACGGAGCGCAGCGCGACGATCAGCACATGGGTGAAATCCTGGCAGACCCCCCGGTGCATCGCAAAGGCGCGGCGCACGGGGGTATCGGCCTCGGTCGCATCCGGATCGTAGAGGAATTCGGCTTGTATCCGGCGCGCCAGCGTCAGCCCCGCATCCAGCACCGGCGCATCGGGCCGCAGCATGTCGCGCGCCCACTCGCCGATCTCCGTCGCGATCGGCACCAGCGGCGAACGGTGCAGATAATTGGCCGGCGCCATCGCATCCAGCCCCCGCCAGTCCACCGCCGCCCGCGCCGCCTGCGATATGGTCAGCCCGTCGCCGGGCATGTCCAGCATCGCATCCTCGACCTGCACGGTGAAGCGGCTGCGCACCGACAAAGCCGAAAGCGGCCCGTCTATCGTCACCCGCGCGACATGGACCGGCCAGGCGCCATCGCGCGTCATGATGTCCGATGCCGCCGGGTCGACATCCAGCCGGTAGTCGCTGACCAGCTGGCCCGGCCAGGGCGTCGGCTGCAGCCGCAGGTTGAACCGCGCGACGCGGACGGGCGTGTCATAATCCACGCGGGTCAGATGATCGACCTGATAGATCATGCGAGCCGCGTCATGCCGACGGCACGCTCCGCATCGCGCCCCTGCAGGAAAAACCGCGTGCCGATGGCATCCGAAAGGGCCAGCAGGCGCGTCTCGATGGCTTCCAGGGCGGCCACGTCCAGCCGATCGGCGGATGTCGCGGCAAGGCTGGCGACGATGGCGTTGCAGATCTGCACCGGCGCTTCGGGCATCCCGTCGTTGCGCAGCGAGGGCAGCACCGCCAGATGCCTGGCCACCCGCTCGATCTGGAAGGCGAGCGACCGCGGGTTCTGCGGTTCCAGCCCCAGCATGTCTCGGATCGGGTAGAGCGACAGGCCCGACAGATAGCGCATGCGATAGCTGATCTGGCAATCGGTCAGGTCGAGCAGGACGTTGAGGTCGTCCGACCGCGCGCCATCATGGGCAAAGGCGGTCAGCAACCGGCACAGGTGGATCGCGCGCTCGATCCGCCGCCCCAGATCGTGGAAGCGCCAGCCATGGCCGCGCACCATATTCTCGGCGGCCAGACCGCTGAGCGCCGACAGCCGGTTGATGAGCGTGCCGACATGCTCCAGCAGCGGCTCGGCGCGGCTATGTTCGGCACGCCCCAGCGGCGCCGACAGCAGCCGCCAATATTCCGCCGCCAGCCGCTCGCGAATGCCTTGCCCGACGGTCGCCGCCGACCCGAGCAGGGCGTGGACGCTGCCCGGCTGCGCGGTGTCGGCAATCGCCTCCCGGCAGAGCGCGGTGATCCCCTTCTGCGCATCCTCGGGCTCAACCGCGCCCCAGCCGGCGAGCAGTCCGGCGACACGCGTCATGGTCTCATGCTCCAGCGCGGCGGCGCCATCCGCCTCGATCGTGCCGCCCAGCAGCGCGCGCACCATGCGCAGGGTCATCTCCGCGCGTTCCAGGTAGCGGGTCAGCCAGAACAGATTGTCCGCCGCCTTGCTGGGCAGCGTGCCCGCGACCCGGCGGATCGGCGGGGAAAACGCAGCGTCGAGCAGGGACACGACCTCCTCCGGCGTGTCGGAGACGATGCACACGTCCGCCGCCATATCGCCCTCGCCCATCAGCACGGCACGGATGTCGCCATGGCCGGCAAGGCGGGCGAAACCGCCCGGCATGATCCGCCATTCGCCATTCTGGTCCCGCGTCACGAACACGCGCAGGGTGAAGGGCCGGGGCACCAGCTCCCCATTGACGATGGCGGGCGTGGTCGAAAGCTGGACAAGCTCCTGCCCCACATAGTCCATCGGCCGGCGCGCCATCCCGTCGAGCAGTGCGGCGCGATGGGCATCGTCCAGCCGCGCGCCGATATGCCCACGGCCATCCTCCAGTCCCGGCACCGGCTCGGCATAGGCGGAACCGATCGCCATATTGTCGAGCCCGGCCAGCACCATGTCCCGCTCCGCCGGTTGCCCGCACCACCATGTCGCGATGTTGGGCAGGATCAGGCCGCTGCCCAGCAGGTCGTCCGCCAGGCTGGGCAGGAACGCGCCGAAGGCCGGCGATTCGGCGATGCCCGCGCCGGGCCAGTTGGCGACCACCAGCCCGCCCTTGGCGATCGCGGCGAACAGGTCCGGCACGCCGATGCGCGAGCGCGAATCGAAGGTCAGCGGATCGAGGAAGCGGGTGTCCATCCGCCGCCAGATCGCATCGATCCGCTTGATCCCCTCGATCGTGCGGACATAGAGGCGGTCGTCCTGCACGGTCAGATCCTCGCCCTCGACCAGCAGCAGGCCGAGATAGCGGGCCAGATGCGCCTGTTCGGCATAGCTCTGGTTGAAGCGGCCCGGCGTGAGCAGCGCGATGCGCGGATCGCTGCGCGTGCAGCATTGGGCAAGGCCGTGGCGGAAGGCGGCGAAGAAGGGGGCCAGGCGCCGCGCCGAAAGCCGGCCCAGCAGGTCGCCGGTCACGCGCGCCATCGCCAGCCGGTTTTCCAGCGCATAGCCGGCCCCCGTGGGCGCCCGCGTATGATCGGCCAGCACCCGCCATTCGCCATTGGGTCCGCGCGCCAGGTCGGCCGCGTAGAAATGCAGGTAGCGCCCGCCCGGCGGGTTCACGCGCTCCATCTGCCGCCACCAGCTGCGGCTGCCGGTCACGACCGCGGCGGGCAGGCTGCCATTGGCGACCAGTTGCTGCGGGCCATAGACATCGGCGAGGATGTGTTCCAGCAGCTCGGCACGCTGAGCCATGCCCGCCTCTATCACCCGCCATTCGCCCGCCGCGATCAGCAGCGGCACGGGGCTGAGCGGCCAGGCGCGCTCATCGGGCTCGCCGGCCAGGCGGAAGGCCATGCCAAGGTCCAGCACCTGCCGGGCGGCGCGCTCCTGCAGGGGCGCGAAATCGCCGTCGCCATGCGCCAGCAGCGCTTCCAGCATGTCCTGCCAGCGCGTCGCCATGTCCGGCGGGGCGGACAGCATCAGGTCGCCCGCATTCGCCTCCGCCTCATAGCGGCGCAGCATCGGCATGGCCTGATCCTGGGCCCGGTCATCGGCCTGCCATCCGGCGGCCACCGGATCGCGGATCATGTGCGGGCGGCCGGGCGCCGCAGATCGAGTGTCATGGGAAATTCCCCCGGATATTCTTCCGGCGGAATCGCCGCCGCGCCCGGCGAATGGC
This sequence comes from Sphingobium aquiterrae, assembly GCF_037154135.1. Classification (NCBI taxonomy): domain Bacteria; kingdom Pseudomonadati; phylum Pseudomonadota; class Alphaproteobacteria; order Sphingomonadales; family Sphingobiaceae; genus Sphingobium; species Sphingobium aquiterrae. The sequence goes on along the minus strand of NZ_JBANFL010000002.1, from coordinate 146,383 downwards.
CATGATCCTGGAAGCGGGCCTTGCGCCGCGCTTCGGCCTCATAGCTGTTGACCGGAACGTCATCATAATGGCGTCCGCCCGGATGCGCGACATGATAAACGCAGCCACCCAATGAACGCCCGCTCCACTGGTCCAGCACGTCGAAGGTCAGCGGCGCATTGGCGGGCAGGCGGGGGTGCAGGCAGTTGGCCGGCGCCCATGCCTTGTACCGCACGCCGCCCACCACCTCGCCCGGAACGCCGGTGGGCGTCATCGGCACGCGGCGGCCGTTGCAGGCGATGACATGACGGCCCGCGACCAGCCCGCTCGCCTTCACCTGCAGCCGTTCGGTCGAGCTGTCGACATAGCGCACCGTGCCACCGATCGCGCCGGTTTCGCCCAGCACATGCCAGGGCTCCAGCGCATGGGTGATCTCCAGATGCACGCCACCCGCATCCACCGCGCCATGGGTGGGGAAGCGGAACTGCCGCTGCGCTTCGAACCAGTTGGGGTCGAAATCATAGCCCGCGCCGCGCAGGTCGGCGAGCACGTCCATGAAGTCCGTCCACACGAAATGCGGCAGCATGAAGCGGTCGTGCAGGGTCGTGCCCCAGCGGATCAGCCCGCCCTTTTGCGGCGTGCGCCAGAACCAGGCGGTGAGCGCGCGCAGGATCAGCTGCTGCGCCAGGCTCATCTGCGCGTCCGGCGGCATCTCGAACCCGCGGAACTCGACCAGGCCCAGGCGGCCGGTGGGGCCATCGGGCGAGAACATCTTGTCGATGCAGATCTCGGTGCGATGGGTGTTGCCGGTGACGTCGACCAGCAGGTTGCGGAACAGCCGGTCGACCAGCCACGGCGGCGGCATCTCGCCCTCATCGGGCGCGGGCACCTGCGAGAGCGCGATCTCCAGCTCGTACAGGCCGTCATGCCGCGCCTCGTCGATGCGGGGCGCCTGGCTGGTGGGGCCGATGAACAGGCCGGAGAAGAGATAGCTGAGCGAGGGGTGCCGCTGCCAATAGAGCACGAAGCTCTTGAGCAGGTCGGGCCGGCGGATGAAGGGCGAATCGTTGAGGCTGGGCCCGCCCAGCACCAGATGATTGCCCCCGCCGGTGCCGATGGCGCGGCCGTCCACCATGAACTTGTCCGCCGTCATCCCGCGCTTACGGGCGATAGCATACAGCTCCTCGGTGATCTGGACGGTTTCGGCCCAGCTGGCGGCGGGCTGCACGTTCACTTCGACCACGCCGGGGTCGGGCGTGACCTTCAGCACCTTCAGGCGCGGATCGGGCGGCGGTGCATAGCCTTCGATCCGCACCTGCACCTGCATCGCGGCGGCGGCGCGCTCGATCTGCGCGATCAGCTCCAGATAATCCTCCAGCGCACGCAGCGGCGGCAGGAAGACGGTGAGATAATGGCCTTTGGGCTCGACCGTCAGCGCCGTGCGCACCGCACCGTCGACGCCGATCTCCTGCTCCACCCGTTCCTGCGCGCTGGTTTCGGCGGCGGTCCCGCGCGAGGCGACCTGCAATCGCCCGGCGCCTTCCTCCCGCATGGGCGCCGCCAACGGCGCCTGCGCGCGATAATCAGGCAGCGGCTCGCGCGGCTCGCTGGTGTCGCGGGCGTGGATATAGGGGAAGTCGGATGGCGGCACATAGGGCAGCGATCCCAGCGGCAGGCGATAGCCCAATGCCGAATCGCCCGGCACTGCAAACAGCCTGCCCCGGCGCAGCTTCCACCGCTCGCTCTGCCAGCGCGGCGCCGTCACCTGCGACTGCCAGCGCTGGATCGGCAGCGCATAGCCGATGGGGTTGGCGAGGCCGCGTTCGAATGCGCGCACCATGCGGGCGCGTGCTTCGGGATCGTCGATCTTGGGATCGGTCGGATCGGTATTTTCCGGCAGGTCCGCCTCCTTGACCGACCAGGCCAACGCATCCTCATAGACCGGCGCGACGAATTCGGGCTCCAGCTCCAGCCCCCGCGCCATCGCCGCCAGGAACGCCGCCGCCATCTCCGGCGTCGCGTCCGGCTTGCCGGCGCCGTCTTCCCGCGCGATCAGGCTGGCGTCGCTCCATACCGGCACGCCATCCCCGCGCCAGTAGAGCGCATAGGCCCAGCGCGGCAGGCTTTCGCCCGGATACCATTTGCCCTGCCCATGATGCAGCAGGCCACCGGGCGCGAACACATCGCGCAGGTCGCGCACCAGCGCATCGGCATAGCCCGCCTTGGTGGGTCCGACGGCATCGCCATTCCATTCCGGTTCCTCGCCGCCCTCCACCGCGACGAAGGTCGGCTCGCCGCCGGTCGTCAGGCGCACGTCCTGCGCCACAAGGTCGGCATCCACCTGTTCGCCCAGCGCCATCAGCGCACTCCAGCGATCCTCGGTAAAGGGCTTGGTGATGCGCACCGCCTCGGCAATGCGCGAGACGCTCATCTCGAAACGGAAATCGACCTCGGCGGGTTCGGCCATGCCGGTGATCGGCGCGGCCGAGCGATAATGCGGCGTCGCGCAGAGCGGGATATGCCCCTCGCCCGCGAACATGCCCGATGTCGCGTCCAGCGCCACCCAGCCCGCGCCCGGCACATAGGCCTCCGCCCAGGCGTGGAGGTCGACCACATCCTGGGTCACGCCCCTGGGCCCTTCGACCGGCTCGACATCGGCCACCAGCTGGATCGAATAGCCGGAGACGAACCGCGCCGCAAAGCCCAGCCGGCGCAGCAGCTGCACCAGCAGCCAGGCGCTGTCCCGGCAGGAGCCGATGCCCACCTCCAGCGTCTCCTCGGGCGTCTGCACGCCCGTTTCCATGCGGATCACATAGCCGATGCGCTGCTGCAGCTTCGCATTGACGTCGACCAGGAAATCGATCGTCCGCCCCCGGAAGCGCGCATGGTCGGCGACCAGCCCTTCGAACAGCGGCCCCTGCGGCTCGATGTCGAAATAGGCGGCCAGATCGGTCTTCAGCTGATCGTCATAGGCGAAGGGGTACTCCTCCGCATAAGGCTCCACGAAGAAGTCGAAGGGGTTGATGATGTCGAGATCGGCGAGCAGGTCGACCTCGATCGAGAAATGATCGACAGGCTCGGGAAAGACGATGCGGGCGAGCCAGTTGCCGTGCGGGTCCTGCTGCCAGTTCAGGAAATGCCCGGCGGGCAGGATCTTCAGCGCGTAATTGGGCACCTTCGTCCGGCTGTGCGGCGCGGGGCGCAGGCGGATGACCTGCGGCCCCAGCCTGATCGGCCGACTATAATGATAGGAGGTGAGGTGATGCAGGCCCGCTTTCAACATGCCGCCTAGAGAACGTCATCCACTATTGCGATGCAACATAAATATGCGTCATCGCCCCGATCGCATCGTCAAGGCAGCGTCGCGATCCAGCCGGGCAGTTCGGCAAGGCTTTCAAGCTGCCGGAAACGGGGATGCGCCTGCGGATGGGCGGCGGCCTCGTGCGACCATGACAACGGTTGGGGGATGAAGGCGGCATGGGCCCCCGCCGCCGGCGCCGGCAGGACATCCGACCGCATCGAATCACCCGCCATCACCGCCTGTTCGGGCTCGACGCCGAAGCGGGCGAACAGCCGCTCGAACGTCTCGGTCTTCTTGTCGCTGACGATCTCTATCGAGGAAAAGCGGTCGCCAAGGCCTGAGGCGGCGAGTTTCACTTCCTGATGCAGCAGCTCGCCCTTCGTCACCAGCACCAGCGGGGCGATATCCGCCAGCCGGTCCAGCGTCTCCTCGATCCCCGGCAACAGTTCGACCGGGTGCTGCAACAGGGTGCGCCCGGCCGCCAATATGCCGCTGATCGCCTCCATCGGCAAATCATCACCACAAAGTTCGATGGCCGCCTCGATCATCGACAGGGTGAAGCTCTTGGCGCCATAGCCGTAGATGTGGAGATTGCGCGTTTCCACCGCCGTCAGTGCATCGCGATCCACCCCGGCCCTGGCAAAAGGCTCCATCAGCGCAATCAGCGCAATCAGCGCCCGCTCGGCCTCATCGAAATGCCGCATATTGTGCCAGAGCGTGTCGTCTGCATCCAGGCAGACCAGTTTGATAGGCATGATGCATGCTCTAGCAGCGTGCGAGGCGCCCCGCTAGAGGACCGCCGCCACCAAACCCAGGTTCAACGCCTCCTGCGCTTCGAGATACCAGTTCTCCGGCGCGCGGGCGATCACCTCGTCCAGCGTCACCTGCGATCCGGCGACCAGATTGGCGAAGCCTTCATTCTGGATCGCGATCGACACCTCAATCTCGTTGATCGCGGCCTTCAGCGAGGCGATGCAGCTGGTCAGCGGCCCTTCGACATGCATGTTCCTGTCGATCAGCCGCTCATGGATCATCATCCGGGTGCCGCGCGTCAGATAGCGGTTCTCGATGGCGAAGAAGCTCATGAAGGTGGCGCCGGCCGAATAGATCGCGGTCTTGCCCAGGAAGACGAGGCGGCGGTCGGGCCGGATGTCGCTGTGGAAACGGATGTCCTCGCCCATCATGCGCGCAACCTCCGGATCGCCGCCCAGCGTCGAAAGCTCCACGATGACGAGCCCCTGCTGGGGCGCGGCGCCGAGCGCGCTGCGGAAGAACCGGTACATGTTGTAATCGACCGGGCCGCTCAACATGATGGCGGGCGTCTCGAAATCGGCGGCGGTCAGCGTCGCGAAGGGCATGATGGGGCTCGTGGGATCATGGGAGGGCAGGCACCCTTCCCTAACGAGCCCGGATCGCTTTGGTTGCAGCCCTGCCGGGGAAAGGCGCGCGCCGGCCGATACCCCTAGCAGCAGCGCCCGCCATTCTTGCCCCCGTAGCGGGCCTCCTGCCGGTCGCGGAAGAACTGCGTGCGGTCCATGGCCGGCTGGTCGGGATGATGCGCCGCCATATGGCGCAGATAGGCGTCATAATCGGGCAGGCCGACCATCAGCCGCGCGGTCTGCCGCAGGGTGGCGATGATCCCGCTCATTCGGCCGGGACCATCCGCCCGGAGACATCATGCGCCGGGATTTCCTGCGCCGTGGGCTGCGCACTGGCCCGCGCGGCGATGCAGGTGCGGATGGTGAAGAACAGGATGGAGAGCACCACCGCCAGGAACAGCCCGCACAGCGCCGCATCCACCCGGTCGTTGAAGATGATCCGCTGCATCTCCGCCATCGACTTGGCGGGCGCCAGCAGCGTGCCGGCCGCCGCCGCGTCGGCGAATTTCGCGGCATGGGCGAGGAAGCCGACCTTGGGATCGGCCGAGAGCAGCTTCATCGCGCCCGCCGTCAGCGTGCAGATGAGCAGCCAGGCGGTCGGCACCATCGTCACCCAGGCGAAGCGGTCGCGCTTCATGCGGAACAGCACGGCGGTCGCCAGCATCAGCGCGATGGCGGCCAGCATCTGGTTGGAGATGCCGAACACCGGCCACAGCGTATTCACCCCGCCCAGCGGATCGGTGACGCCCTGATAGAGGAAGAAGCCCCAGGCCGCGACGGTGAATGCCGTGGCGACGATGGCGGGCACATGGCTGCTCGTCTCCTTGAAGGACGGCACCGCCAGCGCGATCAGGTCCTGCAGCATGAAGCGTCCGGCGCGCGTGCCCGCGTCCACGGCGGTCAGGATGAAAAGCGCCTCGAACAGGATGGCGAAATGATACCAAAAGGCCTTCATCGCCGGGCCGCCGACGACATGGCTGAAGATTTCCGCCATCGCGACGGCCAGCGTCGGCGCGCCGCCCGCGCGGGAAATGATCGTATGCTCGCCCACATCCTTCGCCGTCCGGGTGATGAGGTCGGGCGAGATCGGGAAGCCCATGGCGGTCACGGCCGCGCTGGCGCTCGCAGCATCCGTGCCGATGATCGCGGCGGGTGCGTTCATGGTGAAATAGATGCCGGGGTCGAGGATGCTCGCCCCCACCAGCGCCATGATGGCGACGAACGCCTCCATCAGCATCGCGCCATAACCGATGAAGGGGGCATGGGCCTCGCTCGCGATCAGCTTGGGCGTGGTGCCGCTGGAGATGAGCGCGTGGAAGCCCGAAACCGATCCGCAGGCGATGGTGATGAACAGGAAGGGGAAGAGCGCGCCCGACCAGACCGGCCCATTGCCGCCGACGAACTGCGTCACCGCATGCATCTTGAGCGGCGGCGCCATGATGACGATGCCGATGGCGAGCGCCGCGATCGCGCCGATCTTGAGGAAGGTCGACAGGTAATCGCGCGGCGCGAGCAGCAGCCACACCGGCAGCACCGATGCAACGGCGCCATAGCCGATCAATATCCAGCACAGCTGCACCGGGGTGAAGATGAAGAGCGGCCCCCAGAAGGGCGAGGCCGCAATCGCCTGGCCATAGACGATGGCGGCGAGCAGGCCGACCAGCCCGATCAGCGAGACCTCGCCGATGCGGCCCGGCCTGATCCAGCGTGTATAGGCGCCCATCAGCATGGCGAGCGGCACCGTCGCCGCCACGGTGAACATGCCCCACGGGCTTTCGGCGAGCGCCTTCACCACGATCAGCGCCAGCACCGCGAGGATGATGATCATGATCGTGAAGGCGCCGAACAAGGCGATGGTGCCCGCCACCTGCCCCATTTCCATCCGCACCAGCTCGCCCAGCGACTTGCCGTCGCGGCGCATGGAGATGAAGAGGATCATGAAATCCTGCACCGCGCCCGCCAGCACCACGCCGGCGATGATCCACAGCGTGCCGGGCAGATAGCCCATCTGCGCCGCCAGCACCGGCCCCACCAGCGGTCCCGCACCGGCAATGGCCGCGAAATGATGGCCGAAGAGGACGGTACGGTCGGTCGCCACATAGTCGAGCCCGTCGGCCCGCCGGATCGCGGGCGTGGGTCGCGAGGGGTCCAGCCCCATCACCTGCCGCGCGATGAACAGCGCATAATAGCGATAGGCGACCAGGAAGATGCTGACCGCCGCGACGACGATCCACAGCGCGTTCACCGCCTCGCCGCGCACCGTGGCGACGACGGACAGGGCAAAGGCACCGATAATGGCAAAGGCGATCCAGGGAAGATGACGGGTCATGAGGGGCTGGCGATCCTCTGTTATGCTTTCACGCAGGCAGGATTACATCGCGCGTGCGCAAGATGCTACCGTTCAGGACGCCATTGCGGCTTTGGTCGAAGCCGATGGCCTGTCCGCCATCGGCCTGTTACAGGCGGCGCCCGGACGGCAGATCAGGAGAAGGACGATGCGTACCGTATCAGGCGATGTCAGCGTGCGCCTCTATCATCTGAGCGATGCCGATGGCGGCGGCGCGGCCACCACATTATTCTATGGCCCGCTCAGCGAAGCCCTGGCGATGGCCGCCGCCCAGCCCGAAACGGTGCAGGACGGGCTGTTCCTAGCCACCGACAATGATGTCGTCGCCTATCTCGACCTGCTGGAGGGCTGACGCCCCGCCCCTTTGCGCCCAGCCCGTCACGCGCTGGCCTTTACATCTCGCCGATCAACCGCTCGCGAAAGCCGGCCAGCCGCGCGACGGCTTCGTCCAGCACCGCCAGATCCTTGGCGAAGCACAACCGCACCAGATGCGTCACCGGGCGTTCGGCGAAGAAGGCGGAAATGGGAATCGCCGCGACCCCGGCTTCCGCGACCGCCCGGTCGCAGAAGGTCGCATCGTCGATCATGATGCTGCTCGCCAGCAGGTCGATGCTGAGGAACCATGTCGCCCGGCTCGGCAGGACGGCGAAGCCCTTTTCGGCCAGTCCCCCGGCCAGCCGGTCCCGCCCGCGCTGATAACCGGCGCGCATGTCGACAAACCATTGGTCGGGCTTGCCCAGCCCCTCCGCCACCGCCCATTGCAGGTTGGGCGGGGTGGTGAAGGTGAGGAATTGATGCGCCCGCGCCAGCACGCCCGAGAGCGCCGGCGCCGCGCACATCCAGCCGACCTTCCAGCCGGTCAGCGAAAAGATCTTGCCCGCCGACCCGATCTTCACCGTCCGCTCGCGCATGCCGGGAAAGCCCATCAGCGGGAGGTGGACCGCACCGTCATAGATCATGTGCTCCCACACCTCGTCGCAGATCGCGACCAGATCGTTCGCCACGCAAAAGGCCGCGAGCAGGCCCAGCTCGTCACGGTCCATCGCCGTGCCGGTGGGATTGACAGGATTGTTGAGCACGACAAGGCGCGTGCGCGGCGTGATGGCCGCATTGAGGGCATCGGCGGTCAGCCGCCAGTGCGGCGGCTCCAGCCGGACCAGGCGCGCCGTGCCGCCGGCCCGCGCGATCAACGGCAGATAGGCGTCGTAGAGCGGCTGGAACAGCAGTACCTCGTCCCCCGGCGAGATCAGCGCGAACAGCGCGGCGGCCAGCGCCTCGGTCGCGCCGGACGTCACCGTCACCTCGTCGGGCGACAGGTCCAGCGCCTGGTGATCGCGATAATGCGCCGCCACCGCCGCGCGCAGTTCCGGCAGGCCGGCCATGGGCGGATATTGGTTCGACCGCTCGGTCAGCGCCCGCGCCGCAGCATCCAGCACATCGCGATCGCCCGGCGCATCGGGAAAGCCCTGCCCCAGGTTGATCGCACCGGATGCGCGCGCACGGCCGGACATCTGCTCGAAGATGGTGGTCCCCATCCGGGCATAGACGGGGTTCACCATGCGCGCCGCCCGGTCCAGGCGCGCGCGCCGGTCAGAGGCCCAGGCGTGCCCAGAACTGGTCCGGGGCCAACCGCTCGGCCGGGTCCACCGCCTGGCCGAACCAGGAGGGATGCGGCACCGGCAGCGCCGCGGCGGGGCGCACCACAGGCGCGCGACCGCGGATCAGGCGGCGGGAACGGGCGGAAAATCGGGTGTTGGTCATCGTCGTCTCCAATATTGCGGAAACACGAAACCTGGCGTGGTCGCTTCAGTACCGTGCGCTTTAGCCGTTGGTGACGCGGAGCAAGCTGACATCCTTCAAAAGCCGCGGAGCGTGAACTCGACATCCTATCTACCGACGAAGTAGAGATATGTCTCTCAAGCATTGCTTTGCGGCTCATCATTTTTCCTTCGCCTGCAATGACGGCGCCCTCCATCCGGGCGATCACAGCAGCAGCAAGGTGCCCACCAGCGCCAGCGTGACGGCAAGGGCCGGGCGCAACCAGTGATCCCCCACGCGGGAAGACGCCATGCTGCCGATGATGATCCCGGGGATCGAGCCGGCCAGCAGCGACAGCAGCAACCCGACATCGACAGAGCCGAGAAACCAGTGGCCGACGCCCGCGATCAGGGTCAGCGGCACGGCATGGGCGATGTCGCTGCCCACGATCCGCCCCAGCGGCTGGCGGGGATAGAGGAAGATCAGCGCCGTCGCCCCGATGGCGCCCGCACCGACGGAGGAGAGGGACACCGCCGCACCGATGACGAGGCCGAGGATGACCGTCAGCGCGGTCGTCAGGCCCTCGCTCCGGTGGCTGTCATGACTGCGCGACCAGCGCGTCAGGCGATCGCGGAACAACAGCACGATGGCCGTCAGCACCAGCACCACGCCCAATACGGTCTTGATCAGCGCTTCGGCGGCGGCGGCAGGATGGCCGAGGCTGGACAGCATCCAGAGGCACAGGGCGGCGGCCGGCACGCTGCCCGTGGCGAGCAGCCCGACGATGCGCCAGTCGACCGATCCGCGCATGCCGTGGACCAGGCTGCCCACGCTCTTCGTCACCGATGCGTAGAGCAGGTCGGTGCCGACGGCTACCGACGGATGGAAGCCGAACATCAGCACCAGCAGCGGCGTCATCAGCGATCCGCCGCCCACGCCCGTCAGCCCGACGAGCATGCCGACAAACAGGCCCGCGACCGCATAAAGAGGCTGGATCGTCATTGCGGCCACAGGCTCGCGAAGTGGGTGGGCATCAGGGCGCTATACCCGATCGCGCCGGGACCGGGCGGCCGGCATCCCCATGCCGTGCATGGCCCCGTCTTTCGTCATTGCCATGCCTGCTCTCCCGCGCTCGCATCCATCCCCGCCGCTCGCATAGCGGATCGCCGCATGCGGATCGCCTTAGAAAATATGACGGGCAACAAAGCAGAGATACGCGAGCAACGCTACCCCATCCCGGCTTTGCGCCAGGCCATGCGCAGCGCTCCGGCCCGGATCGCTGCGATGGACCGCAAGGGAGCCAGAGCCGCCAGGGCAGCGCATGCCGCTATCGCGCCCGGCGCGCCACGCGCGCCTGCCACAGCATCAGCAGCGGCACGACACCCAGTTCCATGACCAGCCCGAAGCGATGGCCGGGCGTCGGCGCGCCGACCTCGACCAGCGACAGCAGCCGCGCGAGCCCGCCTGCCACCACCAGCACGCCGAGCAGGCGGAAACGCGGCCCCATGCGCGCGATATCCGGGATGCAGCTGGCAAAGGCGATGCCGACCCCCAGGAAGATGCCGCTCATATAGCGGAAATGGCTGTCGAGATCGGCCGGCAACGGCCCCAGGGCGCCCACGCCCTTCAGCCAGACCGGCCCGCGCAGCACCCCCATGCCCCCGGCCAGCAACGGCACCAGACAGGCGATGGCCACCACCGCCTGCAGCAGCCGCGCTTCAGCCTTCGTCCCCATCCTCGACCTTGTGATACAGCACTTCGTTGCGGATATGGATGGTGCGCGAGGCCAGCCGGATTTCCTGGATGAAGGTGGCGAAGGCAAGCGCCTGCAGCACCATCGCCATGATGAAGAGCAAGGCGATGGCCGTGCCCAGATGCCCCCGGAACAGCTCCGCCGAAAACAGCAGGATGACCACGAGGCAGATGGCACAACCCGACGCGACCGAAAGGAAGATGGCGCCGTTGACCACGCTCATGCGTTTGTCGAGCACTCGGATTTCCTCGACCAGCCGGTCATGCTCGCGTCCCCGGGAGGCGAGCACGCCCTTCTCCACCACCCGGGCACGGTCGATGACGCGCGCCAGCCGGCCGGCGCAGACATTGAGGAAGGCACCAAGGCCGGCAAGCATGAACACGGGCGCGACCGCGAGCTGGATCGTCTGCCCGACATGCGCCACCTGCGGCAGCTGGATGATCCCCATCGTCGCGCTCACGCCCCTCTCCCCGCGCTGCCGTCGCGCTTATGCAGCGCCCTTGGCCGGGGTATTGACGCCCATGGACTGCAGGTAACGCTTCACATTGCGCGCCGCCTGCCGCAGCCGCTGCTCATTTTCCACCATGGCGATGCGCACATAGCCCTCGCCATCCTCGCCATAGCCTACGCCGGGCGCCACCGCGACCTTGGCCTGGGTGAGCAGCTGCTTGGAAAATTCGAGCGATCCCATGTCCTTGAGCGCGGGCGGCAGCGGCGCCCAGGCGAACATCGAGGCGCGCGGCGCGGGGATGTCCCACCCGGCGCGGCCGAAGCTCTCCACCAGCACATCGCGGCGCTTGTGATACAGTTCGCGGTTCTTCTGGACGATGTCCTGCGGCCCGTTGAGCGCCGCGCAGGCCGCCGCCTGGATGGGCGTGAAGGCGCCATAGTCGAGATAGCTCTTCACCCGGGTCAGCGCGGCGATCAGCTGTTTGTTGCCGACCGCGAAGCCGATGCGCCAGCCCGCCATCGAATAGGTTTTCGACAGCGAGGTGAACTCGATCGCGACATCCTTGGCGCCGGGCACCTGCAGGATGGACGGCGTCGGGTTGCCGTCATAATACAGCTCGGAATAGGCAAGGTCGGACAATATCCAGACCTTGTTCTCCTTCGCCCACGCGACCAGCCGTTCGTAGAAGGCAAGGTCCACCGTCTCCGCCGTCGGATTGCTGGGATAGCCCACCACCAGCACGGACGGGCGCGGCACCGTAAAGGCCATCGCCCGGTCGAGCGAGCGCCAGTAATTCTCGTCCGGCGTGGTCGGCACGGAGCGGATGGTCGCCCCCGCGATGATGAAGCCGAAGGTGTGGATCGGGTAGCTGGGATTGGGCGCCAGCACCACGTCGCCCGGCGCGGTGATCGCGGTGGCGAGACTGGAGAGCCCTTCCTTCGACCCCATGGTCACGACGACTTCCGTATCGGGATCGACATCCACACCGAATCGGCGGGCATAATAATTGGCCTGCGCCTTGCGGAGGCCGGGAATCCCCTTGGACGCGGAATAGCCATGCGCGTCGGGCTTCGACGCCACCTCGATCAGCTTGGCGATCACATGATCGGGCGGCGGCAGATCGGGATTGCCCATGCCAAGGTCGATGATGTCCTCACCCGCCGCGCGCGCCGCCGCCCGCATCGCGTTGACTTCGGCGATGACATAGGGGGGAAGGCGTTTGATGCGGTAAAATTCTTCGGACATTGTCGGCGACTTTCCTTGTTCCGTCTCCGTTGGAGGCTTGCTAGGCTGGCGCAATCTGGTGCGCCGCGACCGGCTATATACGCCGACCGCGCCGCTTGCCAGAGAAAGCACGACGGGCCGGAAACGCGCGCAGGGCCGGAAAGCGCGAAGGGAGAGTGGCATGGCCGATCGCGAACATCCTGTACCCGCCACGGCGATCCCTTCGCTGGAACAGATGCAGCAATGGACGCTGACCATCGGTCAGGCGCAGCAGCTGATCCTGGAGCATGCGGCAACGGCGATGGCCAGGGCCGCACCGGTCCTGACCGGGGGTACGGCCGAGCCGGAAACCGCCGCTGCGCGCCCGGCCGTGCCGCTGCCGTTCAACGTCGAAACCATTGCCGCGATCCAGAGCGAGTTCGCCGGGGAGGGGATGGCGCTGTGGCAGCGCTTCCTTGACGGCGGCGGCATGCTGCGCGATCCGCCAGCCCCCGTCGCCCAGGACAAGACCGGGGACAAGACCCGGGACGGGGCACCGGCGAAAAAGCGCGGCGGCGATCCTCGCTTTGCCGACCCGGCATGGACGGAGCATCCGCTGTTCGACCTCATCCGGCAGAGCTATCTGCTCGCCGCCGACTATCTCATGCGGCTGACCGATGCGGTGGACGGCGTGCCGCCCAAGCAGAAGGAGCAGCTCCGCTTCGCCACGCGCGGGCTGGTCGATGCGCTTTCGCCCAGCAATTTCCCGCTCACCAACCCCGCCGTGCTGCAGAAGACGATCGAGACCGGGGGCGAGAACCTGCTCACCGGCCTGCGCAACATGCTCGCCGATCTGGAAAAGGGCCAGCTGACCCAGGCCGACACCAGCCAGTTCGAGCTGGGCCGCAACATCGCGGCGACGCCGGGCAAGGTGATCTACGAAACCCCGCTCTATCAACTCATCCATTATGAACCGACGACGCCGGATGTGCTGAAGACGCCGCTCATCATCTTCCCGCCATGGATCAACCGCTTCTACATCCTCGACCTGTCCCCGCAGAAGAGCCTCGTTAAATGGGCGGTGGACCAGGGCATCAGCGTCTTCATGGTCTCATGGAAATCCGCCGACGCCAGCATGAAGGATGTGACGTGGGACGATTATATCCTGCGCGGGCAGGTGGACGCGATCGACACGGTGCGCGACCTGCTGGGTGTCGAAAGCGTACACACCATCGGCTATTGCGTGGCGGGAACGACGCTGGCGGCGACGCTCGCCGTGCTCGCCGCGCGGGGCGAGGCGCACAAGGTGGCGAGCGCGACCTTCTTCGTGGCGCAGGTGGATTTCTCCAGGGCGGGCGATCTCAGCCTGTTCGTGGATGACGAACTGCTGAAGCTGATCGACCAGCTTTCCACCCCCGGCTTCCTCGACGGGCGCTACATGGCGGCGACGTTCAACCTGCTGCGCGCCCGCGACCTCATCTGGAACTATGTGGTCAACAATTATCTGCTGGGGAAGGATTATGCGCCCTTCGACCTGCTCTACTGGAATGGCGACACCACCAACCTGCCCGCCGCCTGGCACAAGGCCTATCTGAGCGACCTGTATCGCGACAACAAGCTGGTGATCCCCGGCGCGCTCAGCGTCGGGGGAACGCCGCTCGACCTGCGCCTGGTCCACACGCCCAGCTATGTGCAGGCCGGGCGCGAGGACCATATCGCGCCGATGGAAAGCGTGTGGAAGATCACCGAGCATTTCAAGGGGCCCGTGCGCTTCCTGCTGGCGGCGTCTGGCCATATCGCCGGCGTCGTCAATCCGCCGGCGGCGGGCAAATATGGCTATTGGTGTTCGGACGCCCCCGCCGCGACGCTGGATGAATTCATCGCCCAGGCCACCGAAAACAAGGGTAGCTGGTGGCCCGACTGGCTGGCCTGGATTCACGCGCTCGATTCAACCACCGTGGTTGCGAAAGGCGCGCGCCGCCCCGGAAAGGGCAAGCGCAAGGCCATAGAGGATGCACCGGGCCGCTATGTAAGGCTCCATTAAACAGGGGTAATTCCGCTTTGGATCGGATTTTCCGGTTTTATGCTGCACTGCACAATAAATAGCCTTGCATGAAGCTGGGCTTTTCGGTATTGTGCGCTGCAACAAGAGGAGTCGTTCCATTGGCCGACACACCTAAAACCCCGAAACCTGCAACGCCCCGTGCCGCCGCGAAAGCGCCCGGCAAGACACCGGCAATGTTGACGGCCGCCCAGGCTCTCGACGCTGCCAGCAGCAGCATCGCGCCCGCCCCGACAAAGGCGCCGCCGACTCCAAAGGCTGCCAAGGTCGCGGCACCACCGGTCGCCAAGGCCATACCGGCCACGCCGCCGGCGGCCCCCGCAACACCGGCGGAAATCGCGGCAGAACCCATTGTCGCCCAGACTTCTCCTGCACCGCCGGCAGAGGCACCGGCTGCTCCGATCGTCTCAAAACCGACATCGGACCCTGTTACGCCTGTCGCGACGGCGGCCGTCGCCCCTGCTGCTCCTGAGCTCCCGCCCGTGGTCACGCCGAAGACCATTCCAGCGGTTCCTGTTGAAGAAGGAATATCGAAGATGACCGACGTGATCGAAACCACCAAGAAGTTTGCCGAAGAGACCAAGGCCAAGTTTGAAACCGCCTTCGCCGACATCAACGAGAAGGCCAAGGCCAGCGTCGAGAAGTCGACCAAGGCGCTTGAGGAGCTGGGCGCTCTTGCCAAGGGCAATGTCGAAGCGATGGTCGAATCGGGCAAGATCGCTGCCAAGGGCGTGGAAGCGCTGGGCCAGGACGCCGCCGAGTACAGCCGCAAGAATTTCGAAAAAGCCACCGCGACGATGAAGAGCTTCGCCTCCATCAAGACGCCGGCCGAATTCTTCCAGCTGCAGAGCGAGCTGTTCTCCAGCAGCTTCGACGCCTTCGCCAAGGAAACGGCCAAGAGCAGCGAAGCCATGATCAAGCTGGCCGGTGACGTCGTTCAGCCGATCAGCAACCGCGTGTCGATCATCACCGACAAGGTGAAGTCGCTGGCCGCCTGAGGCCGGGACTGGCGGTTTCCCGCCGATCCGGAATAATGAAAAAGGGGCGGCCACGCAGGATGCGTGCCTGCCCCTTTTCATGTTTGCGGCCTCCGGCATCGCCGGGGATCGGCGCCCGGCCGCCATTGGCCCGTCCTGATCCGATTCGGCCGCACATCCATGCCGTGCCGCCGCACGACAGCATCAAATCGACGCAGACAAACATGGTAACTGCCGCCCACCCCCCTTGCGTGCGTGCGAACATATGCCATATTCTCCAGCATCATGCACAAGGCACAGCTTCTCCCCCGCCCGGCGTCCATGGCGGAGCGCAAGGACGATGAAGACGGCACCGGCGGTCCCGGCGTCGGCATCGCCACGCGCACCCGCGCGCGGACAAAGAAGCCCTCGCTCTACAAGGTGCTGATGCTGAACGACGATTACACGCCGATGGAATTCGTCGTCCATGTGCTCCAGCGCTTCTTCCGCATGGACATGGAAGAGGCGACTCGCGTGATGCTGCATGTCCACCAGCGCGGCGTCGGCGTCTGCGGCATCTTCAGCTATGAAGTGGCCGAAACGAAGGTGAACCAGGTGATGGACTTCGCCCGGCAGAACCAGCACCCGCTGCAATGCACGCTGGAGAAAGCCTGACGTTCAGGCTGCCGGGGCGCCCGATCGCGCGCTCATCGACCATCCTCTCCATCCGCAAATGCCGGGGCAGCCAAAGCGGCGCCATGTGCGCGGATGGGCGACGGCCATGAAGCGCAGGCCGCGTCGAACGCCGCCGCATCACGCGCATAGAGCGCCCTGATCGCCGCTTCATAGCCCGGCCGGTCGCCCGCCATCGCGGTCAGGAAATGATAGGCCGCGTCCATGGCAGCGCGCGGCGACGGCGTAGCACATGCCTCCCGACGCGCGGCCTCGACCAGGCGGCGCAATGTCACCGACGCGCCACCCGGTTGCGTCGCAAGCCAGTCCCAATGCCGGGGCAGCAATGTCACCTCACGCGCCTGCACGCCCAGCCGGGGCCGCCCCCGTCCACGGGACTGCGGCACCTGCGCCCTGTCACCGATGGAGTCGCCGGACCCGTCGCTAATCCCAGCATTGGCCGCACTGGCCACACCGCGCAGGGCGATGTCCACCTGTCGCCCGGTCGCATCGTCGAAGATGAGGATCGTCGGCGCATCGCCGCCCATGGCCAGGATCGCGGCGCGCACCTCATCCTCGTCGCCCGTCCCGATCCAGCTTTCCGCGGCAAAGGCCGTCAATGTGCGTTCCATGTCGCGCTCCTTTCGGAACGGCATATATTACCCGGATAAAATGAGTCAATATTATCCGGGTAATATATAAGCGAATGGCTAACGCAATTCCACCCAGACCGGGGCATGGTCGCTGGCCTTTTCCCGCCCGCGAAAATCCTTGTCGACCTGCGCATCGACCAGCCTGTCGGCGGCGGCGGGGCTGAGCAGCAGATGGTCGATGCGGAAGCCCGCATCGCGCGGCCAGGCATTCATCTGATAATCCCAATAGGTCCACACCCCGCCCGCCGGATGCCGGGTGGCGATGGCGTCCGCCCAGCCATCGCCCAGCAAGCGGCGATAGGCGGCACGGCTTTCCGGCTGCATCAGCGCATCGTCGGCCATGGCCTTCACCGAATAGATATCCCGATCGCGGGGGATGACATTATAGTCGCCGGCCAGCACCGCCGGCACCTCTTCCGCCCAGATCTGCGCCGCACGGTCGCGCAGCCGCTTCATCCAGCGCAGCTTGTAGTCGAATTTCGGGCCCGGCTGCGGATTGCCATTGGGCAGGTAGATGCTGGCGATCCGCACCCCATCCACCTCCGCCTCCAGATAGCGGCTATGTTCGTCCTCCGGCTCGCCCGCAAGCCCGCGCGCGACCTCTACCGGCACCTGCCCCCGCGCCAGGATGGCGACGCCGTTGAAGCCCTTTTGCCCATGCCAGATCGCGCCATAGCCGGCCGCCTCGATATCCTTCTCAGGAAAGGTCTCGTCGGATGTCTTGATCTCCTGCAGGCAAGCGACGTCGGGCCGGGTTTCGTCCAGCCATTCGATCAGGCGCGGCAGGCGCGCCTTGATCCCGTTGATGTTGAAAGTGGCGATACGCATGGGGCTGTGGGAGCCCAAAGCGACGCGCAGGTCAAGCGGTGAGTGCGCCGATCACGCGCCGACAGGTCAGACCGCGAAGCTGGAACCGCAGCCGCAACCGGCGGTCGCATTGGGATTCGTCACCTTGAAGGCCGCGCCGCCCAGATCCTCGACATAGTCGACGCTGGCCCCGCGGACGAGATCGAGGCTGACCGAATCGACCAGCAGGGTCACGCCATCGCGCTCCACCGACAGGTCGTCGCCTTCCGGCGCATCGGCCAGCCCGAAGCGATATTGGAAGCCCGAACAGCCACCGCCCTCTACGGCAAGGCGCAATATGGCGGGCTTGCCCTGCCGGGCCGCGATTGCCGCGACACGGGCAGCAGCGGAAGGGGTGAGATCAATGTCGCTCATGCACGCCAAGATAGGGGGGCAATGGGGTGCAGGCAAGGGACGCTGTTGGAAAGGGGCAATCGGGGTAGCCACGCAGCCGGGGAGCATTGCGCGACCGAAGACAACAGCGCGGGTCAGCGCTGCATCCGCCCATCGGCGATCTTGTCGGGGAAGTCGGGTAAGAAAGGGGCGGATCAGTTCGCCGCCTTCTCCTCGCGGCTGGTCGGGCCACCGACCGCAAGCGGCGGCTTGGTGTTCATGGCGACCATATAATCGGCGCCGGCCACGAAGGGCAGCGGGTTGATGGCCGCGCCATCGACGCGGACTTCATAATGCAGATGGCTGCCGGTGGAACGGCCGGTCGATCCCATCAGGCCGATGATCTGGCCACGGCGCACGCGGCTGTTGGGCTCCACGATCAGCTTCGACATATGGCCGTAGCGCGTTTCCATGCCGTTGCCATGGGTGATTTCCACCATGTTGCCATAGCCGTTCACCCAGCCGGAGCGGGCGACGATGCCGTCGGCGGTCGCATAGATGGGCGTGCCGACGGGGCCGGGGATGTCGATGCCCTTGTGCATGCGGGCGCGGCCGTTGAAGGGATCGGAGCGGACGCCGTAATTGCTGGTCAGGCTCAGCTTGTCGACGGGGCGGCCGGAGGGGATGTAGACGGCGGCGCGGGTCACATCGTCCATCTTCTTCCAGCTGGAAAAGAGGGTCTGGAACCCGGCGTCGGAGGCGCCCATCGCGTTCATGTCGGCTTCGGTGATGTCGGCATAGGGGCCGTCATCGGTGTTTGCCGCATTCGCCGGCGCCGCGGCACACAGGGTTACGAACGTCGCCGCACCCAGAAGAGCTTTCGCGGTGGAAGAAAAAAGGCGGAACAAACGGCTTTTATTATCGTTGCCAATAAAGCGATGCGACATGCGAACCCCGACTTATTCGGACGCGCCGGTTTTCCAGCGTGCCGTTGACCCGTGTTTTTTTGCAGCTTTTGCTGCCCCCGCCGCATGTCTGCAAATCCAGCCCGTTCACGCAAGCGCAACATAGTAATCCCGCGTCAGACCGGCTTGTCGACGCGCTGAGTCGTTGAACGGCGGTTTCAGCCGCCCTCGAAAATGGCGTTTTACAAGGATTTGGTAAGTTTCCGGCGGGTTTACGCCCAATCGGTTCGCCGCCGTGACGAACCAGCTTGTCCCCGCGCCGACATGGCGGATTTCGTCCCGCATGATTCGCCCCAGCATCTTCGCCGTCGCCAGGTCGCCCGCGCCTTCGAAACGGGTAATGGTCATGGGCGTGATGTCGAGCGCGCGCGCCTCCAGCACCATCGGCACGATGGCAAGCCGGGCCATGGCGTCATGCGCGGTTTCCTCCGCCGCTTCCCACAGGCCATCATGCGCGGGGAGCGCGCCATAATGGCTGCCCAGTTGCCGCAGCCGCCGGTCGAGCAGCGCGAAATGCATCGCCTCGTCGGCACCCACTCGCATCCAGTCGCTGGTGAAGGCGGGATCGAACTGCGCGCCGAACCGGCCGATCAGGTCGAAGGCCAGATCGATCGCGACATATTCGATATGCGCCAGCGCGTGGAGCATGGCGATGCGGGCGCGCAGCGATCCGCCCTTGCCCCGCCGGGGCATCTGGTTGGGCGGCAGCAGTTCCGGGCGGGTCGGCCGCGCCGGGCGATCGGGCATGGCCATATCGAAGCCATGGCGCAGCCGCCCCAGCCGCCAGCGCCGTGCCGCCGACCGCGCGGCCATCGCCTTGGCACGCGGATCGGCGGTCAGCAGGACGGCGCGGCAGGCGGCGGCGACAGTGCCGACCGCACCTTCCTCAACCAAGCGCCTGCACCGCCGCCAGCGCGTCGGCGGCATGGCCCTTCACCTTCACCTTGGGCCAGACCTTCACGATCCTGCCCTCGCCATCGATCAGGAAGGTCGACCGCTCGATCCCCATATAGTCGCGGCCATAGAGGCTCTTCTGCACCCAGGTGCCGAACGCCGCGCACAAAAGCCCCTCCTCGTCGGAGACCAGCGCAACCTTGAGGCCATATTTCTCGGCGAATTTCTTCAGCCTGGCCGGCTTGTCCTTCGATACGCCGACCACCGGCACATTGGCGGCGGCGAAATCCTCGGCCAACTCGGTGAACCCCTGCGCCTCGCTGGTGCAGCCGGGCGTGTCCGCCTTGGGATAGAAATAGAGGAGCAGCGGCGTGCCGCGATAATTGGCGAGGCTGGCGGGCTTCCCCTCGCTGTCATGGAACATCACGGTGGCGGGCGCGGTATCGCCTTCCTTCAGCATATCGGGTCTCCCTGGCGTTAAAATCGGCGGTGGTACGTCCTCATAGGGCGCAAGGCCGGCGGCGTCACCGGGGCGTGTCCGCATCCCCTTCCGACGTCAGTGCCGCCGCCGTCACCACAGCCTGCCACGCGCGCGCCACATCGGCCCGCGCCGCGTCATAGCGGGCGAGCAACGTCTCCCAATCGGGCACGTCGCAGGCACGGGCGACCAGTGGCCGCGTCGCCGCCGGCGGCTCATTGGATTTGGGCGATACCAGCCGGGAGACGATGAGCAGACGGGAGATGAGGGCATGGGCGGCCATCAGCTCCGGCGGCAATGCGCCCGCCGCGATCAGCATGGCCAGCGCCTCTTCCAGCTGGGGAGAGAATCCCTTGCCGCTGCGGAACTGGGTGACGTGGATCAGGAATTCCAGGTCGACCAGACCGCCGCTGACCAGCTTCGCGTCCAGCGGCCCGGCAGGCGGCTTGTGGGTGGCGATGTCGCTGCGCATCTTCACCGCGTCGCGCGTCAGCCGGTCCAGGTCGCGCGGCATGTGCAGCGTGTCGCTGACGATCTTTTCCACCGCCGCGCGCGCCTGCGCCGATCCGAAGACCGGCCGCGCCCGCGTCAGCGCCAGATGCTCCCACACCCAGGCTTCCTCGCGCTGATAGCGGGTGAAGCTGTCCAGGCTGACGCACAGCAGCCCCTGCTTGCCCGACGGGCGCAGCCGCGTGTCGACCTCATAAAGCGGACCGGACGCGGTCGGCACCGACAGCGCATTGGTCAGCCGCTGCGCCAGCCGGTTGAAATATTGGGTCGCGCCCAGCGGGCGGGCGCCATCGGACTCGGCCGCGAAATCGCCGGTGAACAGGTAGATGAGATCGAGGTCGGACGCATGGGTCAGCGCCCCGCCGCCCAGCCGCCCCAGCGCCAGGATGACCAGCTCGCCACCCGGCACCTTGCCATGCGCGCTCTCGAATTCGGTCACCGTCGCCTGCCCCAGCGCCTCGATCGCCGCTTCGGCCAGGCGCGAATAGCCGCGCGCCACGTCCAGCGGATCGGCAAGCCCGCGCACGATCTGCGCGCCCAGCGCGAAGCGCTTGTCGCCCACCTGCCGTCGCACCCGGTCCAACAGCGCCTGATAATCCTCGCCCGCCTCCAGCTGCGCCAGCTGCGCGGCCAGCGTCGGCACGTCAGGCACCGGATCGAAGGCGCTGGCGTCGATCAGGCCATCCAGCAATTCGGTGCGCCGGGCGAGCGCATCGGCCAAGGTCGGCGCATGGCTCAATATTTCGACGAGCAGCTGGACCAGCGCCGGGCGCGCGGCCAGCAGCTTGAAGAAGTTGATCGCGCTCGGCAGCCGGTCGATCATGTCGGTCAGGCGGTTGAGCGCCGTGGCGGGATCGGGCGCGGCGCCAAGCGCCGCCATCAGGCCGGGCAGCAGCGCCTCCAGCGCCTCGCGCGCCGCGGCGCTGCGCAGGGCACGCACGGAACCGTCGCGCCAATGGGCGATGCGGGCCATCGGCGCTTCGATCCCGGCAAAACCCATGGCCGCGATCTGATCGGCCAGCATGTCGGGATCGCGGCTCAACCGCGCATCCGCATCCTCGCGCACCAGCTTGTCGTAATTGGCACCGACCCATGTGACATCGAGCCTGAGCAGCGCGAGCAGCGCGTCGCCATCCTCCAGCCCGTGCAGCCGCGCGACATTGGTCAGGCTTTCGGGCAATTTGGGCAACTCGTGCGTCTGCCGGTCCTCCACCATCTGCAGCCGGTGCTCGATCGTCCGCAGCAACACATAGGCGTCGTCCAGATGCGCGGCATCCTCGGGCGGGACGATGCCGGCAACCGCCAGCGCCGCCAGCGCCTGCCGCGTCGCGCCCAGCCGCAGCGCCGGGTTGCGCCCGCCATGGATCAGCTGATGCACCTGCGCGAAGAATTCGACCTCACGGATGCCGCCGCGCCCGCGCTTCAGGTCGTAACCGGGGCCGAAGGCCTGACCGCTGGCATAGTGATCGCGGATGCGGCGGCTGATGTCGACAATCGCGTCGATCGCCCCGAAATCCAGGCTCCGGCGCCATATGAAGGGGCGGATCGCCTGCAGGAAATAGCGGCCCAGCGCGATATCGCCCGCCGCCGCGCGGCCACGGATGAAGGCCGCCTGCTCCCACCCCAGCGCCATCGATTCATAATAACCGATCGCCGCGTCCACCGGCAGCGCCACCGGCGTCGCCTCGGGCGAGGGTCGCAGGCGCAGGTCGACGCGGAACACATAGCCGTCGCCATCGCGCGCGGAGAGCAGCTCGCTCATCCGCCGCGTCAGCCGCACCGCCGCATCCACCGGCTCCTCGCGCGCGCTGTGCGGCAGGGTGTGGGGATCGAACAGGATGATCGGGTCGATATCGGAACTGTAATTGAGTTCGCGGCTGCCATGCTTGCCCAGCGCGATGACCGCCAGCCCCCGCACCGGCTCGCCGGGATAACGCTCGGCAAAGGCGGCGGCGAGCGCGGCCTCGATCGCCTCGTCGGCAAAATCGGACAGGCAGGTCGTCACCCGGTCCAGGTCCCAGGCGCCGGCAAGGTCGGCGATCCCCGTCACCAGCGCCAGCGCACCACGGCGCCAGCGCAGCGCCTGCGCGACGCTCGCCGCCCCCTCGCCCGCCGCGCGCGCCTGCGCCAGCGCCCCCGCCTCATCGCCAACCGCCAGCAGGCCGGCGATGCCCGCATGCCGGGTCATCAGCCGATTGAGAAAGGGCGCATGCGCCTCCGCCCGCGCGAGGCCCCCGGTCCAGTCAGCCGTCATGCCCGGCACCCCACGCAAACATCGTCACGTCGCAGGTGTAATGAGAGAAACTTTTGGGCCATGCGGCCGTTCTTTAGAACATGACTGAGCTCAGGCACAATCGGACGGCACAGGACAATGCGCAAAATGGCGCTGCGGGGCGCGCCATGCAGTTCGTGACCGTCGCCAGCCCCACGCCGCATGAGGGCGTCGGCTGCGCCCTGCGCAGCGCCTATGAGACGTCCCCACTCAGCCTGCCGGACGACATGGCGGCACTGATGAATCGGCTGAACCGGCTCTGACGCCGGCGACAAGGGGAACCAGCCACCCGGCAGGCCCTAATGCCCCTGGCTGAGCCGGTTCACATCGTCCATGATCTCGTCCAGCGCACTGGTCCCGGTGGTTTCCTGCGTCCTGCGCGAGGGCAGGTCGGCGCTTTCCAGCATATGTTCCAGCGCCGCGCGGCCCCGCGCCACCCGGCTCTTGATCGTGCCGACGGCGACGCCGCAGATCTCGGCCGCCTCCTCATAGGCAAAGCCGCCCGCGCCCACCAGGATCAGCGCCTCGCGCTGGGGCTGGGGCAATTGCAGCAGGGCGCGCTGCATGTCCGCCAGTTCGACATGCTTGTCCTGCCCCGCGGGCGCGGCCAGAAGCCGCTCCGCCGCCAGATCGTCCCACTCGCCGCGAAAGCGGGAGCGGCGCATCTGCGAGAGATAATGATTGCGCAGGATGATGAAGGTCCAGGCGCGCATGTTCGTGCCGGCCTGGAATCGGGAGCGGGCCGCCCATGCCTTCAACAGGGTTTCCTGCACCAGATCGTCCGCCGTATCCCGATTGCCCGATAACGATCGCCCGAAGGCGCGCAGATGGGGAATGACGGCGGCAAGCTCGCGCTTGAAGTCCGTATCGGACAGGGCTTCCCGGTCTTCCGCAGCGATCACCTCGGCAGGCGCATCGCCATGCGCCTGCTGCCGGTCGTCGTCCTGCTGCCGGCTCATGTCGATGCTCCGGCCGCATGGCGGGCCACTGTCCTGATCGCCAAAGTCCCGATCATCAGTGTCCCGATCGGTCGAAGAAACGCGGAGTGAGCCAAAATGGTTGAACCTGTCATCGCGATGAAGTCTGCGCCCCTCGGCCGCGCGGAGCCTGCCAAACCGGAAATGTCAGAAGACCCGATATACCAGCGACATGGCAATGACCGCCAGAGCGATGGACATCGCAAGGACATGGCGCGCGATATGCGGCATAGATCCTGCACGCACATCCTCCTCGCCAATATATCTTTCTTGCGGCAAGGGCCTTCTCCCTGTCGTTACGCAACAATAACGCCCGCGGGAAAGGCTGGTTCCGCCGGGCACGGATTTTCGCCCGGCCGGCTCATAACGACCGACCCGAAATGACCGGCCCGGAACGCCCGCCCCGGTCAGGCGGGCGCCGTCGCCTGATCGAAGAACAGCGCCTGCGCGATCGCGGCCTTCACCGTCGAGCGCTGGAACGGCTTGGTGATGAGGAAGGTCGGCTCCGGCCGCTCGCCCGTGAGCAGGCGTTCGGGAAAGGCGGTGATGAAGATCACCGGCACCGAGAATTCGCTCAGGATATCCTTCACCGCGTCGATGCCGCTGGAATCGTCCGCCAGCTGGATGTCCGCCAGGACAAGGCCGGGCCGCTGCGCCATCGCCTCGCGCACGGCCTCGTCGCGGGTGACGGCGATGGCCGTCACGTCATGGCCAAGGTCGCGGACGATCGTCTCGATATCCATGGCGATGATCGGCTCGTCCTCGATGATGAGCACGCGGGCGCGGGTCTGTTGCTCGATCTCGCCAAGCGCCTCGGCCAGCAGGGCGTCCACATCATCCTTGGAAAGGCCCATCAGATAGGCGCTGTCCTCGGGCGTGAAGCCTTCCATCGCGGTCAGCAGCAATGCCTGGCGCGACAGCGGCGTGATCCGCGCCAGGCGCGCACGGGCGATCGCCGCGCGGGCGCCGTCGTCGCCGGCGTCCGACGCATCTTCCTGGTGCGAGGACGACCAGATGACGTGGAAGGTACGGTACAGGCCCAGCCTTGGATCGACGTCGCGCGGAAACTGGTCCGGCGCCGCGACGATCGCCTCCAGCGTCGCGCGGACATAGGCATCGCCATGCGCCTGCGTGCCGGTCAGGGCCCGGGCATAGCGGCGCAGGAAAGGAAGATGGGGGTGAAGCTGCTGTCCAAGCGACATGATCTGTAATTACTCCCTGCCCTGTTCGGCGGCCTGCTGCTGGAGGGCAAGGATGGGGAGCACATGCCAGCTTGGCAAGCCCCCACGCCCCGCCGCGTCCACCCCGGCGGACAACCGGGAAAAAATGCGTGTCTGGAGGGAACCAACAAGCCCGCGATTTGTTTCACAGCCGTTCGGTTTTTTGCCATGAACCCTTGTCGCAGCGCTTTTTCCCTTGCGACGAAACGGCCCTTATGGTGGACGGAACGCGTGATTGGCCTTCGCTGTCCGCTGTGATGCGGTTGGAAAGTGACGTTCTGGTGATTTGGCGCGCTATGGCGAATGAATGGACGGGCAAAGGGGCGCATCTTGGCTTCTTCTGACACGCGATCAGGCAAACAGGCCAGGGCGGCAGGCAAGGGCAACGCTGGCGATCCGTCAGGTCGCCAACGGAGATCGGGTCAACAGGCAGCGGGCAAGCCGGGATCGGGCGGGCTGGGGCTGGACGGCGATGTCGGCAATGTGTTGCGTTCGGCCTATCAACAGACCGTCGAGGAAGCGATACCGCCGGAAATGCTCGACCTGCTGAGCAAGCTCGACTGAATGAGAAGGCCAAAGACAGGATGTCCCAGGCCGACACCCCTGTCAGGGGGCTAGTCCCCACCATTACCGGTTCGACAGGCGTCAAGATGTTCTTCATCCTGACGCTGGCCCTGTTCCCGCTCGGGCTGCTTGCCTTTCTCGCCTCGCTGCAGGCCATCCGCACCGCCGACCTGGAGAAGATGGCGCTGCTGCGCGTTGCCGCGACCCAGAGCGCGCGCAAGCTGTCGTCGGAACTGCTGTCGGACCAGGCGGCGCTCCGCCTGACCGTCAACACGCTGGCCAGCGGACGGACCGACACCGGCCTGTGCAAGCGTGCCGAAACCTTCCTCCATGCGCGATCCAACAGCGACACCCGCTTCGCCGTCTATGACCGGATGGGGCGCCGCTGGTGCGGATCGCCGCAGAAGGACATGCGGACCATTGCCGCGCAGCGCTTCTCCGGCCCCATGGCGGAACTGCTGCCCGGCGGGCAGACGCTGATGATGCGGATGCCCAGCAATGACGGCCGGCTGGTCGCGCTGACCTTTTACAGTCGCGCCTATCTCGACAGCCTGACCGATCCGGTGGCGGCCGTGCCCAACAGGCGCATCTGGCTGCAGCAGGGCAAGGCCCGCATCGACGTTTCCGACCCCGGACAGGGGCGATCCATGACCGCCGGCGACCGCTTCGCGCGCCGCATCTCCAACCAGGTGTCGGCCCGCATCGAGCCCACCGACATCGTCCTCACCATGATGGTCCACGATCCTCCGGTCACGCTGGCGCGCGCGCTGTCGCTGCTCCTGCCGCTGTTCATGTGGTTCGCGGCCGCCGCCATCGTGTGGGTTTTCGTCCACCGCCTGCTCATCCGCCCACTGGTGGAACTGCGCCGGGCGGTCGCCGGCTATCACCCCGGCGAGGTCATGGAACCGCTCAAGAAGATGCGCACCCCCGCGCGCGAGATCGCCGCGCTGGGCGAGACCTTTCGCGAAATCAGCGAAGACGTCGCCACCCATGAGGAGGAGATGGCGCAGAGCCTGGAACGGCAGCGCCGCCTGACGCGGGAGGTGCATCACCGCGTCAAGAACAACCTGCAGATCATCGCCAGCCTCATCAGCCTGCACGCCCGGTCGGCGCATGCGCCAGAAGCAATCGACGCCTATGCCTCCATCCAGCGCCGGGTCGATGCCCTGTCCGTCGTCCACCGCAACCATTATGCCGAGCTTGAGCAGACCCGGGGGGTGGGCATCCGCGCGCTGGTGAGCGAACTGTCCGCCAGCCTGCGCGCCACCAGCCCGCGCGAGGCCAGCGGCTTCGTGATCCAGGTGGACAGCGACGACCTGCATGTCAGCCAGGACGTCGCCGTCCCCATCGCCTTCCTCATCACGGAACTGGTCGAACTGGCGATGCTGATCGATCCGACGGCCATCATCAGGATCGCCGTGCGCGCCACGCACACAGCCGGCCGGGCCACGCTCAGCGTCTGTTCGCGCGCGCTCTGCCCTTCGGATGCGATGCAGGATCATCTGGATCGCCGCTTCGGCCGCGTCCTGACCGGGCTGGCGCGGCAATTGCGCGCGCCGCTCGACCATGACGAGAAAGAGGGCGTCTACACCATCGAGATTCCCGTCAGCGACTGAGGCGAAAGCCGTCGGGACCGGGAGCCTCAGACCTTGCGATAGCGCGCGCGGAAATCGGCAGCGAAGGCGGCAAAGCGGCCTTGTGCGATCGCATCGCGCATGGCCGCCATCAGCGCCTGGTAGAAATGGATGTTATGCTGGGTCATCAGCATCGCGCCCAGCATCTCCCCCGCCTTCACCAGATGGTGCAGATAGGCGCGGCTCCATGTCGCGCAGACCGGGCACCCGCATGCCTCGTCGATCGGCGCCTGATCCTCCGCAAAGCGGGCATTGCGGATGTTGAGCGGCCCGGCCCAGGTGAAGGCCTGTCCATTGCGGCCCGAGCGGGTGGGCAGCACGCAATCGAACATGTCGATGCCGCGCGCCACCGCGCCCACGATGTCGTCGGGCTTGCCCACGCCCATCAGATAGCGGGGGCGGTCCGCCGGCAGCATGTCGGGGGCGAAATCGAGCGTCGCGAACATCGCCTCCTGCCCCTCGCCCACGGCAAGCCCGCCCACGGCATAGCCGTCAAAGCCGATGTCGATCAGCTTTTCCGCCGAAACGCGGCGCAGGTCTTCGTTCAACGACCCCTGCTGGATACCGAACAGGGCCGCGCGCTCCGCATGATCGCCGCCCGCGTCGAAGCCATCGCGCGACCGCTTCGCCCAGCGCATCGACCGTTCCATGGACCTGGCGGCCTCGTCACGGGTGCAACCGTTTTTCGTGCATTCGTCGAATGCCATCACGATATCGCTGTCCAGCAGGCGCTGGATCTCCATCGAGCGCTCCGGCGTCAGCATGTGGCGCGATCCGTCGATATGGCTGGCGAAGGCGACCCCCTCCTCGCTCATCTTCGTGAGCGCGGACAGGCTCATCACCTGATAGCCGCCGCTGTCGGTCAGGATCGGGCGCTCCCAGCCCATGAAGCCATGCAGCCCGCCCAGCCGCGCGACGCGCTCCGCGCCGGGGCGCAGCATCAGATGATAGGTGTTGCCCAGGATGATGTCCGCGCCGGCCGCGCGCACCTCCGCCGGGCGCATCGCCTTCACCGTGGCGGCGGTGCCCACGGGCATGAAGGCGGGGGTGCGGATGTCGCCGCGCTGCATGGCGATCGTGCCGGTGCGCGCCTTGCCATCGGTGGCGGCAATGGAAAAGGCGAAACGGGGTGGATTCTGGGTGGCGCTCATGGCGCGCGATCTACGAGCGAATCATTGAAGGGACAAGGGCGTGCCGGAGGAGCGCCGCGCCTGCCTGCGCTCAGGCGCTGTAACGGCTCTGCCGCCGCGCGCCCGGCATGTCCGCCAGAACGGCGCCATTCTCCATCATCGCCTGTATCGTCGCGCGGGACTGGGGCTTGCATAACAGGAAGCCCTGGGCATTGGTGAAGCCCGCCGCGCGGGCATAATGCAGCTGGTTCACAGTCTCGATGCCCTCGGCCACCGTTTCCATCTCCAGCGCGCGGGCGAGCGATCCGATGGCGCGCACGATCGCCTGGTCCTCGCGGCTGTCGCGGATGCCCGCCATGAAGCTCTGGTCGACCTTGATCGTGTCGAAGCGGTGGGCGCGCAAATAGCTGAGCGAGGAATAGCCGGTGCCGAAATCGTCGAGCGCCAGGCGCAGGCCGATGCGGCGCAGGTCGTCTAGCATCCGGCTGCTATAGCCGCTCTGGTCCAGGAAGACCGATTCGGTCACTTCCAGTTCCAGCCGACGGGCGGGCAGGCCGGTTTCCAGCAGCGTGCCGATGACCGTCGACGGCAGATCGCCGGACTTCAACGACACCGCCGAGACGTTCACCGCAACGCGCACGCTGTCGGGCCATTGCATGGCGGCGGTGCAGGCTTCCCGCACCACCCATGCGGTGATCGGCTCGATCATGCCGATGCTCTCGGCCACCGCGATGAATTCGGCCGGCGAAATCTGGCCCATGACTGGATGGTGCCAGCGCAGCAACGCCTCGCAGGAGATGATCTCGCCGCTTTCCAGCCCGACGATCGGCTGGAAGACGACGCTCATCTCGCCATTGTCGATGGCGCGGCGCAGGCCGTTTTCCAGCTCATGATCGCGGCTGAAGCGTTCCTTCATCGACCAGGTGAAGCTCGCCGCGCGGTTGCGCCCGCGCCGCTTCGCTTCATACAGCGCGACATCGGCATGCTGCAGCACTTCATCGCCATCGCGCCCATCCTGCGGGGCGACGGCGATGCCGATGGACGCGGTCGCGGCGAGCGCATGGCCATCCACGTCGAAGCCGTCGGCAAAGGCGGATAGGATGCGGTTGGCATGGGCCTGCGCCTGGTTGCGCCCGGCGCCCGGACAGATGATCACGAATTCATCGCCGCCGAAGCGGGAGACATGGCCGTCCTCCCCCAGCACCGCGCTCAGCCGTTCGGCCGCGGCCAGCAACAGCCGATCGCCCACGATATGGCCGAGCGAATCGTTGATCTCCTTGAAACGGTCCAGGTCCATCCACAGGATCGCCAGCGCGTCATGCACCTTGTCGTTTTGCTCCAACAGCGCGTTGAGCCGCGCCTGCATCGCCATCCGGTTCTCGACCCCGGTCAGGCTGTCGAAGCGGGCGAGCACGCCATATTGATCGGCCATCAGCCCCTTTTCCCGCTGTTCGCGAAAGGCCTTGAGCACGATGGAATGGGTGGTCATGCTGACTTCCGCCAGCCCAAGGACCATCAGCACCAGCCCCACGGCCAGCACGCGATAGCCTTCGCCGCCATGCAGCCACAGGCCGATGATCGTCGGCCACAGCAACAGGCAGCTCTGGCCGATGGCGATCTGAAGCCGGCCGGCATTGCGCCCCGCGGCGGCCCCGGCATGCCCCACGGCCAGCGCCACCGTCAGCAGGTGCAGGACCGCGATGTCGGAGCGGTACAGGGCGGCAAAGGCCAGAAGCCCCAGCAATGCGGCATAAAGCCAGGCCCCCAGCTCATAGGCCCGTTCCCAGCGGCGCGATGGCCGCACGCGACGCTGGGGTCGCCGCCAGGAGAAAAACATCGACAGGCCCGTCCGGACGAGCGCCACCACGCAGACCAGCACGACCAGCAGGTCGATCACCGGATCATGGGCGATTCTGGCGATGGCAAGGCCG
This sequence comes from Sphingobium aquiterrae, assembly GCF_037154135.1. Lineage (NCBI taxonomy): Bacteria > Pseudomonadati > Pseudomonadota > Alphaproteobacteria > Sphingomonadales > Sphingobiaceae > Sphingobium > Sphingobium aquiterrae. Next base: position 116,115 of record NZ_JBANFL010000002.1, on the reverse strand, counting down.
ATGCCACACCCCGCCAGCGCCCCGACAAGCAGCGACCGGGGAGACGCGTACAGCGTTTCGATCAGGCTGCGCCCGACATCGGCGTCAGGGTCCGATGCGCCCGCGCGGCGGGCCTGCCAGGAGGTGAAGAGTTCGCGCAGTTGCATGGGGTCTCCATTGGCCCATCACGCTGATGCACATGGCAGTGTTGTTTTTTCGTAAATGTCGAAGCAAATCAGACGGCAAGCGCGGGGGCCGCGGGCACGCCCGCAAGGTCGAGCGACCATGTCTCCCCCTCCACCGGCGCGCCGAAATGATCGTGGACGTCCACGCTGATGCGCACAAAGCCGGCCCCGGCATAGATCCGCCGCGCACTTTCCAGCACGCTGTGCGTCCACAACAGGACTCGCGCATAGCCCGTCGCCCGCGCAAAGGCGATGCATTGGGCGACAAGCGCCCGGCCGATGCCCAGCCCGCGCGCATCCGCCTCGACATAGAGCAGCCGCAGCCGGGCGGTGTCCGCATGGGCATGGGCATCCGCGCCCCGATCTTCCGTCAGCAGCACGGAGCCGAGCATCCGCCCCTCGCCCTGCGCGATCCAGCACTGTTCGCGCGCCGGCGTGAAATCGCGCAGGAAGTCGGCAACGACCTGATATTCAAGCTGTTCCAGCGGCCGGCCCCAGCCATGCCCCTCCGCATAGATGCGGCTTTGCCGGGCGGCCAGCATGCCGAGATCGCCGGGCGCGAACGGGCGGATCGACCATGTCCGGGGCGGATCGCCAAGCAGGGAGCGGATCGTCGCCAGCGCTTCGATCAGGCATTTGCGCTGGTCGGCTCCAAGCGGCGCGAGGGCATCTTCCACATCGGCGCGGGTCCGCGCGTCCAGCGCCGCGAATGCCGCGCGCCCCGCATCGGTCAGGCCGATCGGCCGTTGCCGCGCATCCTCACCCCGCCCGCGCATGATCCAGCCACGCTTCTCGAAATCGCGCAGCATCCGGCTGACATAACCCGAATCGAGCCCAAGCCGCTCCTGCAGCGCACTGGCCAGCACCCCGTCGCCCTGCGCGATTTCATACAGCAGGCGCGCGGCCGTCAGCCCCATGTCGCTGCCCATGTAACGCGGCTGCAACGCGCCCACGAAGCGGGTGTGGAAGCGGTTGAAGGCACGCAGCGCAAGGACGGCATCGGTCATGCCTGCCTGCTAACGACAATTGCCTGACAATGTCAACTAATCGGATGTCACGGCAACAGCAGCGACGCATCCCCGTAACTGTAGAAACGATAGGCGTCAGCGATCGCATGGGCATAGGCTGCCTGCATGACGTCGCGGCCCATCAGCGCGCTGACCAGCATGAACAGGGTCGAGCGGGGGAGGTGGAAATTGGTGACGAGGCCGTCGACCGCGCGGAAGCGGTAGCCCGGCGTGATGAAGATGCGGGTTTCCGCCGCGAAGGGCTCTATCACCCCATCATCCCGTGCGGCGCTTTCCAGCGTGCGCAGGCTGGTGGTGCCCACCGCGATCAATCGCCCGCCGGTCGCGCGTACCGCATTAAGGCGCGCGGCCGTCTCCGCGTCGATCCGGCCCCATTCGGCGTGCATGCGATGGTCCTGGGTATCCTCTGCCTTGACCGGCAGGAAAGTGCCCGCCCCCACATGCAGCGTCAGCGTTTCCACGCCGATGCCCGCCGCGGCGATGGCCTGCATCAGCGCGGGCGTGAAATGCAGCGCGGCGGTGGGCGCGGCCACGGCGCCATCCTCCTTCGCGAACAGCGTCTGGTAATCCTCGCGGTCGCGCGCATCGACGGGGCGCTTGCTGGCGATATAGGGCGGCAACGGCATGCGCCCCGCCCGCTCCAGCAACAGTTCGACCGGCGCCTCGCCCTCGAAATCCAGCGTCACGCCGCCATCCTCGTCGCGCGGCCCTGCGATAGCGGTGACGCCCGCGCCGAAGTCGATCCGGTCGCCGGCCTTCACCCGCTTGGCGTTGCGCAGGAACGCCTGCCAGGCGCGCGGGCCAAGGCGCTTGTGCAAGGTGGCGCCAATACGCGCCTCGCCGCGCATGCCCTCCAGCTGGGCCGGGATGACACGCGTGTCGTTGAAGACGAGGCAATCGCCCGCGCGCAGCAGGCCGGGCAGGTCGGTCACGACCCTGTCGGCCATCGGCGCCTGCCCATCGCCTTTCCCTTCCACCAGCAACAGCCGCGCCGAATCGCGTGGCGAGGCCGGGCGCAGGGCGATGCGCTCGGGTGGCAGGTCGAAATCGAACAGATCAACGCGCATGGGGTCGGGCATCCTGCAACCGGTCGCCCTTCTTGCCGAAGGCGCGACCGGAAGGCGGTGCGTCAGCGCTTGCGCGGCGGCAGGGTCGCCGGCGTGGCCGGCAGCGTCGGCGGCACGGCGGGCGGCGGCGCGAGCATGGCGGGCGGCGCCTTGCCATCCGATTCGATCGACGCCTGGACGATCGTCGCGGGATTGGCGGGCGGCTCGCCGCGCGGGATGGCGTCGACATATTGCATGCCTTCGATCACGCGGCCGAAGACGGTGTATTTCTTGTCGAGCTGCATGCGCGGCAGCAGCACGATGAAGAACTGGCTGTTCGCGCTGTCCTCGCTCGCGGCGCGCGCCATCGACACGGTGCCGCGCAGATGCGGCAGCATGTTGAATTCGGCCTTCAGGTCGGGCAGCGTCGATCCGCCGGTGCCGTCGCCCTTGGGATCGCCGCCCTGCGCCATGAAGCCTTCGATGACGCGATGGAATTTCAGGCCGTTGTAGAAGCCCTGGCGCGTCAGCTCCTTGATCCGGGCGACATGGCCGGGCGCGACATCGGGGCGCAGCTGGATGCGCACACGGCCGCCGGTCGACAGGTCGAGATCCCAGATATTCTGCGGGTCCTGCGGCACGACCGCATCGGGGATCTTGCTCTTCTCGGCCTCGTTCAGTACCTTCGCCGCGTCTTCCGCCGCCTGCTGCACCTGCGCCTTGTGCGCTTCGTCCACCTTGCCCTGCGCCAGTGCGGGCGTGGCGTTCACGCCAACAGCCAGCATCACCGCCAGCGCCAGACTTTTCAAACCCTTGGGAAACGCCATCGTGTCACTTCTCTCCAGCCCCTGCCCGGGGCAACCGGCTCCCGCGCGCTTATGGCAACGCGGATGAATGGTCCCTGAGCGGATCAGGAGCCCTTTCGTCCCAGCTGCTCTACCCGCTCGATCACATCCTCGCAAACCTTGGCACTCACGAATTTGCGGATCGGCCCGCCGAACAGCGCGATCTCCTTCACCAGCCGCGACGCGATGGGCTGCAGCGAGACGTCCGCCATCAGGAACACCGTCTCGATGCTCTGGTTGATCTGCTGGTTCATGCCCGCCATCTGATATTCATATTCGAAGTCGGCAACCGCGCGCAGGCCGCGGATGATCACGCTGGCCCCCTCGCGCTCGGCAAAGGTCATCAGCAGCGCGTCGAAGGCCACGACATGGATTTCGGTGTCGATGTCCGCGCATTCGCGCCGCACCATGTCCAGCCGTTCCTCCAGGCTGAACATCGGCGACTTGCTGGGGTTGGTGGTCACGCCGATGACGAGCCGGTCGACCAGCTTCGCCCCCCGGCGGATGATATCCATATGCCCCAGCGTGACCGGGTCGAATGTGCCCGGATACACGCCGACACGGGGCTGATACGTCTCGCTCATCCTCAACGGTCCCTTTCAACGACATAGTCGGCAATGGCGCGCAGCAGGTCGGCCTCCGGCCCGAAGCCGTGCAGATGCGCCTTGGCCTGTGCGACCAGCATCAGCGCCTGTTCGCGGGCACGCGGGGCGCCCAGCAGCGACACGAAGGTTTCCTTGCCCGCCGCGGCATCCTTGCCCAGCGCCTTGCCGGCACGGGCAGCATCCCCCTCCACGTCCATCAGGTCGTCCACGATCTGGAAGGCGAGGCCGATGTCGCGGGCATAGCCGTGCAGGCCCGTCCGCCCTTCCACCGGCAACCGCGCCATGATCGCGCCCGCTTCCACGCAGAAGCCGATCAACGCGCCGGTCTTGAGCTGTTGCAGCCGGGTGACGGTGGGCAGGTCGAAACTCGCCCTTTCGGCCTCCAGGTCCATCATCTGCCCGCCCGCCATGCCGGCCGGGCCGCTGGAGATCGCCAGCGCGCGAATCAGCTCGCAGCGCACGAACGGATCTTCATGCGCCACGGGATCGGCCAGGATTTCGAAGGCCAGGTCATGCAGGCAATCGCCGGCAAGGATCGCTGTCGCCTCGTCATAGGCGACATGGACCGTCGGCTTGCCCCGGCGCAGATCGTCATCGTCCATCGCCGGCAGATCGTCATGCACCAGCGAATAGACATGAATGCACTCGACCGCGAGGCCGACGCGCACCGCCGATTCGTTCGCGATGTTGAACAGGTCGCAGGTCGCGCGCACCAGCAAGGGGCGCAACCGCTTGCCGCCGCCGATCGTCGCATGGCGCATCGCATCATACAGGGTACGGCGCGGATCGTCCGGCACGGACAACAGCGAATCGAACGCCGCGTCGATGGCCTGCGCCGTTTCGGCGGCGGCCTGCGCGATCATCGGCGCGTCGATGCTGTCCACCCTGCCCCCGCTCCGCCCGGGCCGACTCAGCCGCCGCCGAAGGGCTGGGCGCCGGAAACGGCACCGCCCGCGTCGACCGTCAGCTTCTGGATCTTGGCTTCGGCATCGGCCAGGCGGCGCGTGCATTGGGCGCGCAGCTTTTCCCCGCGGGCATAGAGCGCAATCGATTCGTCCAGCGGCACATCGCCGCTTTCCAGCTTGCGCACGATCATTTCCAGTTCGCGCAACGCTTCCTCGAACGTCAGTTCGGCAAAGCCCGCGTCTTCCGTTTCAGCATCCATGGCCTTGCATTGGCCTTGGGGGCGGGCGCGGTCAAGCCTTTGACCGATCAGCCAAGCGGCCTGAAGCGCCGGTTCGGCGCCTGTCACACGGCGATCATGCGGTTATCGCGCGACTGTCACATGGTTGTCATGCCGCCATGCACAATTTCGGTTGAACGCCTTATTGCAAGAAAACTTCAGTTTGCCGTTGACGGGTGATGCTGCAACCGCACATATGAGTCTCGCTATGAAACTTTATATCCCTCTCCTCGCCGTTGCCCCGCTGATCCTTCTTTCGGCCTGTGGCAAATCCGAACCCGAAGTCGTGGGCGGCCCTGCCGATCCCATGGCGACCCAACTTGCGAACGCGGCGCCCGTAGCGCTGCCGCCGTCGGTGAAGGCCAACAAGACCTATCGTTGCAAGGACAACAGCCTGCTCTTCGTCGACTTCATGTCGGACGACGTGACCGCGAACCTGCGCACCGAAAAGGCCGGCACGCCGACCAAGCTGGTCGCCCCCGAAGCGGGCAAGCCCTTCACGGCTGCAGGCGGCTTCGAAGTGTCGGGCAGCGGCAGCACGATCACCGCGACCGTGCCCGGCAAGGCAGCGCAGAGCTGCAAGGCCTGATACCGGACTCGACACCGGCGCAGTCCTGACATTCCATCTTCCCCGGACATGGGCCGGATCTGGCAGCAGATCCGGCCCTTTTGCTTGGGATTTCAGCCGGCCGCGCCGTCCTCGACCTGCGTGATCGGATCGGCGCCAAAGCGATTGGGGCCGCGCGTGCCGCTGATGATGAAGAACACCATCAGCACAAGCCCGCCGATCAGCGGGATAATGCCGATCAGCAGCCACCAGCCGCGCCGGTCGGTATCGTGCAGCCGTCGCACCCCGACCGCCAGATAAGGGATCAATATGGCGAGCGCGAACAGCCCGGTCAGCGGCCCGCCGCTGCTGTGATAGCCCGCGCTTGCCCACCACGGCCCGCGCTGGGCCCAATGTTCGGTGGTGCTCAGGCCCAACATGCCTTCCACCACGGCGATGACGACGAAGCCGATCAGCAGGAACAGGAAGAACATCCAGAATTCCCTGGGCCGCGCCCGGCCACTGAATTGCGCATAGCGACGCAGCGGCAACAGCATCCAATCCATGATCGTCCCCTCTCTCACATCCGGCACGGATCATTCCATAGCATGGATGTGCTCTGCAAGGCGCGCGACGGTTGTCTATCCCCCCCGCGCCCGCTAAAGGCGCGGCAATCCCGCATTGCACCTTCGCAAACCAATGGAGCGCGTCTTGGCCATCACCCCGGAAATCGTCGCCGAGCATGGCCTTTCGCCAGAGGAATATGATCGCGTCCTCCATGCGCTGGGCCGCGAACCGAATCTGACGGAACTGGGCATCTTCTCGGTGATGTGGTCGGAGCATTGCTCGTACAAATCCAGCCGCATCCACCTCAAGAAGCTGCCGACCGAGGGCCCGCAGGTGATCTGCGGCCCCGGCGAGAATGCCGGCGTGGTCGACATCGGCGACGGTCAGGCCGCGATCTTCAAGATGGAGAGCCACAACCACCCGTCCTATATCGAGCCCTATCAAGGCGCGGCGACGGGCGTGGGCGGCATCCTGCGCGATGTGTTCACCATGGGCGCCCGGCCGATCGCCAACATGAACGCGCTGCGCTTCGGCCGGCCCGATCACCCCAAGATGCGCCACCTCATCAGCGGCGTCGTGTCCGGCATCGGCGGCTATGGCAATTGCGTGGGCGTGCCGACCGTGGGCGGCGAGGTGAATTTCCACCCCGCCTATGACGGCAACATCCTGGTCAACGCGATGACCGTGGGCGTCGCGGACACGGACAAGATCTTCTATTCGGCCGCATCGGGCATCGGCAATCCGATCGTCTATGTCGGGTCGAAGACCGGGCGCGACGGCATCCATGGCGCGACCATGGCGTCGGCGGATTTCGGCGAAGATTCGGACGCCAAGCGCCCCACCGTGCAGGTCGGCGACCCCTTCACCGAAAAGCTGCTGATCGAAGCCTGCCTGGAGCTGATGGCGTCGGACGCGATCGTCGCCATTCAGGACATGGGCGCGGCGGGCCTCACCTCCTCCAGCGTCGAGATGGCGTCGAAGGGCGGCGTCGGCATCCGGCTGGACATGGACAAGGTGCCCCAGCGCGAAATTGGCATGACGGCCTATGAGATGATGCTGTCGGAAAGCCAGGAGCGCATGCTCATGGTGCTCAAGCCCGGCAAGGAAGCCTTTGCCGAGGCGATCTTCCACAAATGGGAGCTGGATTTCGCGGTGATCGGCGAAGTCACCGACACCGGCCGCATGGTCCTTGTCCACCATGGCGAGACGGTGTGCGACATTCCGCTCGCGCCGCTGGCCGACGACGCGCCGCTCTACGACCGTCCCTCCGTCTCACGTGAGGAATACAAGGCATGGGCCGGCGTGAAGCCGCTCGAGAGCGTGCCGGAATCGGCGGACGTCGGTGCGGACCTGCTCAAGCTGATGGGCTCGCCGGACATCGCCAGCCGCCGGTGGATCTGGGAACAATATGACCATATGGTCGGCGCCGATACGATCCAGCGCCCCGGCGGCGACGCGGCGGTCGTGCGGGTGCATGGCACCCAAAAGGGCATCGCGATCAGCACCGACTGCACGCCGCGCTATTGCTATGCCGACCCCTATGAAGGCGGCAAGCAGGCGATCGCGGAATGCTATCGCAACATCTCGGCCGTGGGCGCGACCCCGCTCGCCGTCACCAACTGCCTCAACTTCGCCAATCCGCAGCGCCCCGAGATCATGGCGCAGCTGACCGGCTGCCTGGAGGGCATGGGCGACGCCTGCCGCGCCTTCGACTTCCCGATCGTGTCGGGCAATGTCAGCCTGTACAATGAAAGCAAGGCGACCGGCGGCGGCAGCGCCATCCTGCCTACGCCCGCGATCGGCGGCATCGGCCTGCTTCCCGACATCGACGTGATGGCGACCGTCGCCTTCAAGGCCGAGGGCGAGGACATCTTCCTGATCGGCGGCCCCGGCACGCATCTGGGCCAGTCGATCTGGCTGCGCGAACTGCATGGCCGCGAGGAAGGCGCACCGCCGCCCATCGATCTGGCCGCCGAGCGCGCCCATGGCGATGCGGTCCGCGCGCTGGTGCAGGCCGGCACCGTGACCGCCGTGCATGACATTTCCGACGGCGGCCTGCTGGTCACGGTCGCGGAAATGGCGCTGGCGGGGAAGATCGGCGCGACGCTCGATCCGCTGGGCACGGCGGCGGCGTTCGGCGAGGATCAGGGCCGCTATGTCGTCACCGCGCCGGCCGGCACTGCCATTGCGGGCGCGCTGCGTATCGGCACCACCGGCGGCGACAGCGTGGCGGGCGTGGCGCTCGCCGACCTGCGCGCCGCGCATGAGGGCTTCTTCCCCGCACTGATGGACGGCTGATCGGGTGGGGATAGCGCGCCGCCGTCGCAAAATTGCGGCGGCGCAGCATGGATGCGGTTTCTTGGCAGGGAAATGTCTCTAATATGATGGAAACGAAGTTCATGACATCGAAAGGTCGTCACCCTGAACTTGGTTCAGTGCAGCCGAGTCACGTGCCTCGACTGCACATTTCTCCCCACATTCTGCGTCACCCGGAGGCGCAATGGATGCTGAAACGAGTTCAGCATGACGATTTCTATGTGACGAATTTCAGGTCCAGATAACTAGCGTGTAGACCCATGCCCGAGAGCCTGCCTGCCCTTCGATGCCTCACCTGTTCCGCGCCCTTCTGATACTCCTTGGCTGCGTCGCGCTGACCGCCGCTGCCCTGCCGACGAACAGGCCGACGCCCGGCTATGTGCGCGTGAGGTTCGTCACGTCGGACGGACCCATCGTACTGGCGCTCGACGCCCGCCGCGCGCCCAGGACCACCGCCAATTTCCTCGCCTATGTCGATGACGGCCGCTTCGACGACACCAAATTCTACCGCTCCGCCCCGCGCAAGGCGGACCCGAAGCGCGGCTTCATCCAGGGCGGCATCGGCACGGAGGCGCGCCGCACCCTGCCGCCGGTCGCGCATGAACCGACGAACGTCACCGGTATCCGCCATCTGGACGGCACCATCTCCATGGCGCGGGGCGGACCGCCCGGAACGGCGATGGGCAATTTCTTCATCACGCTGGGGCCGGTGGAATATATGGACGCGCGCGGCGACAATCCGGGCTATGCCGCCTTCGGCCATGTCGTCGCCGGCATGGACACGGTGCGCCGCATCCTTGCCGAGCCCATTGGCGGCGGCACCGGGCCGATGAAGGGCCAGATGATCCTGAAACCCGTCCGCATCATCACCGCGCGCAGGCTGGACGGCATTGCCAGGCCGACAGGCGGCCCGCGCCCCTGGCTGATCAAGGTGCCGCAGCGCAAACCCAATCCCGACGCCCGCTGACGTCGGGCGGATCAATCCGGCAGCCGCGTCACCCGGCCGAACAGCACATGATAGCCGTCGCGCGCACCGGCCGCATCGAACGCCGCCATGACCGCCCGGAGCTTCGCCGGGGCCAGCGGCGCCCGTCCCTTGATCGGCACGACCGCGCCGATGCCCTTCAAATGCGCGATCAGCCCCCTGGCGCTGCCGCAATCGAGCGGATAATCCTCATCGAAGGCGAAGGCATCGGGATAGCGCACCAACATCGCCTGCAGCGCGCCCAGAGTGGGATAGGCGGGCACGCCGGCCTCTGCCCCGCAGGCGGCATGGGCGGCGCGCCATCCGGCAAAGCTGCGCGCGCCCATGGTCGAGAAGATCAGGCTGCCCCCCGGCCGCAGCAGCGCGACCAGCCGGTCGATCGCCCGCGCCATATCGTCGAACCACTGGAAGGCGAGGCTGGAGAGGATGAGGTCGAACCAGGGCCCTTCGAACCAGGGCTGTTCGCCATCCATCGGCAGGAAGGTGCCGGCCAGCATCGCGCCATCGGCCGTGCGGCCGACCATTTCGGGCGCAAGATCGGTCGCCACCAGTTCCGCCTGCGGCCAGATCGCCTGGATATCGCGGGTCAGGAAGCCGGTGCCGCAGCCAAGCTCCAGCACGCGCAGCCGCTGGCCCGCGACGCCGGCCATATGCGCCTGCCGTTCGGCCAGTTCGGCAACCGCGCGCGCCACGGTGCGTTGCACGCCGGCATGATCCTCATAGCCCGCCGCCGCCGCGCCGAAGGCACTGCCGATTCGCTGCTTGCGCCCCGTGTCCATGGCGACCGTCTGTGGCAGAGCCGCCGCGCCAAGGCCAGCATGACGGGGCGCCTTGGCCCCTCCTCCCATCGGCAAGCCCTCTGGACAGCAGCAGCCTCATCGGACTAGCGTCCGCGCCCTTGGAAACCGGGAGATCGACAGCAATGGCCAGCATCGCCATGGCGCCGCGCCACGACAGCATGGATGTGGTCCGCGGCTTTGCCGTGATGGGCATCCTGCTGCTCAACATCATCGCCTTTGCGATGCCGTCGGCAGCCTATCTCAATCCGCTGGCCTGGGGCGGCGGCGATCCGGCCGACCTTTCCGCCTGGGCCATCGCGCAGATACTGTTCGACGGCAAGTTTCGCGGCCTGTTCAGCCTGATGTTCGGCGCATCCATGCTGCTGGTGATGGAACGGGCGGCGATGGCGGGCGAAGATCCCCGCGCGGTGCATTTCAACCGCATCTTCTGGCTGCTGCTATTCGGCCTTGCCCATCATCTGCTGCTCTGGTGGGGGGATGTGCTGGCCCTCTATGCGCTGTGCGGCAGCGTGGCCGTGTTCTTCGCACGCAAATCGGCCGGCAGCCTGACCAAGCTCGCCTTCCTTTTCTTCGGCCTGCACATCCTGCTCTGCGGCCTCTTCGCCGTGTCGCAACTGCACATGCGCAGCGTCGCCACCGCGCCTGGCGCCTCCGTCGAGGATGTCCGCCGCTATGCGGATACGGTCGAGGGCTTCGCCGCGCCGGGTTCTCCGAAAATCGCGGAGGAACTGGCGATCTATGGCGGCGATTATGCGGGCATGCTCGCGCATCGCATCCATGGCTTTGCCGGGGAGATGATCGGCAGTACGCTGTTCAACCTGTTCGACACGATCGGCATGATGCTGCTCGGCATGGCGATGCTGAAATCGGGCTTCCTGACCGGCAGCTGGCCCCCGGACCTCTACCGGCGGACCATGCGCCATTGTTTCCTGATCGGCTTTCCGCCCATGATCCTGCTCACCGCCTGGGTGTGGCATGGCGGGTTCGATACGCTCGACACCTTCCTGCTGTTCATCCTCTACGCCTTTCCCTTCCGCATCCCGCTGGTGGTGGGATATGCGGCGCTGTTCACATGGATCGCCACGACCCATGCCGGGCATCCGCTGATCTTGCGGGTCCGCGCGGTGGGACGGGCGGCCTTTTCCAACTATCTGGGCACCAGCCTCGTCATGACGACGGTCTTCTACGGCTATGGCCTTGGCCTGTTCGGCAAGGTGGATCGCGCGCCGGTCTATCTCTTCGTCATCGCCGCCTGGGGGCTGATGCTGCTGTGGTCCAAGCCCTGGCTGGACCGATTCGCCTATGGCCCCTTCGAATGGCTGTGGCGCACCTTGGCGCGCCGCCGCCTGCAGCCGATGCGACGAACCGCTTCGCAATAAGCAAATTTACTATTGCGAGCTATTATCAGTATCGCTATCTCCATGGGACAGGAGCGCGACTGATGGTTGTTTGTGTCTGCAATGCGATTCGGGAAAAAGACCTTCGGGAAGCCGCGCGCGATGGCGCCGAAAGCCCGTGCAGCGCCTATGCCCGCTTCGGTCGCCGGCCCAAATGCGGCCAGTGCGTGTCCTTCGCCCGCTCCATCATCGCCGCCGAGCGCGCCACCATCTGAGCCGTTGGGCGGTCCGGCCCAACGCGAACATGCCCTGGGAATGCGAAGCACCCGCAGATGACATAAGGGCAAAGCCCGCGACCGCTTCGCAGTCTCACCGCAAAAAATGGCGGATTTCCTAGGGTTTTACCTTAACAATTGCGCCCCGCTCGCCTATCATGGTGCATTATATTCCAAACAGGCGGAGCATCCCCATGAAGGGCGACCCCAAGGTCATCGACTATCTGAACGACGTGCTCAAGAATGAGCTGACGGCGATCAATCAATATTTCCTGCATTACCGCATGCTCAGCCATTGGGGCATCAAGAAGCTCGCCAAGTTCGAATATGAAGAATCGATCGACGAGATGAAGCATGCCGACAAGGTGGCGGATCGCATCCTCTTCCTCGACGGCCTGCCCAATTTCCAGCTGCTGGGGCGTCTGAAGATCGGCGAGACGGTCGAGGAAATCCTGAAGGCCGACCTGGAGCTGGAATATGAGGCGCTGCCCGTGCTCCGGGATGCGATCCAATATTGCGAGCAGATCCGCGACTATGTGAGCCGCGACCTGTTCCAATATATCCTCGAAAGCGAGGAAGAGCATGTCGACACGCTGGAAACCCAGTTCGAGCTGATCGAACGCATGGGCATCCAGAATTATATCCAGCTGCAGTCGGAAGCCGCCGAAGGCTGACGGACGGGCAAGGCATGATGGCCAGGGCGGAGGCCTTTCCACCCGGCTGCGCCATCCCCTGTCCCCCAAGGAAATGCGCGCCGGCTGGTCCTGCCTGGAGTCCATCTTCAGGTGGAGCCGGCGTCATGGACGACCGCGGGGCAAAAGGGTGGTTCTGGCGGGCGGTTCCGCCATGTCGGCACCGAAGCCAGGGAAACCGCAGTCAATCAAGGACATGGAACGGTTGATCTGATCGTATCAGATCAACCGCTCTAAAAGCGCGCTGCGTTACATCTGGCGCAGGGCGCGGGCTCATTCTCTGTTGTCGCATCGTTTCTTGCGCAAAACCGATTCCCACTTCTGCGCACGATGCTCTAATGCCGGTTCAGGCCCTGGCCAAAGCCCGCGCCGTCGCGGCGGCCGAAAGCGGAGGGGCGGCGGGCCACCAGCGGGCTGGAATCGCTTTCCAGCGCGGCCAGCGTTTCCTCGAAACAGCGGCGCAGCTCGACCACCGTCTCGATCAGCTCTTCGGGGCTTTCATGATATTCCACGCAGCGGCGGGCGACCAGTTCGATCTCTTCGGCCATCAGGCCAAGCCGCTCGCCGCCGAACTGCCGCGATTCGCCTTTCAGCGTATGCGCGGGCATCACCAGCGCGGCGGCATTGCGGCCGCGCATCGCTGCTTCGATCGCGCCGACGGATTTGATGCCGTCCTCGCGGAAATAGCCGAGGATACGGACGAATCCCGCGCCCAGTTCGGTGCGGGCCTGCTGGAAATCTTCCCAGCTGATCAGCCTGGTATCATGATAACCCACCTGCCGCTCCCTCAACGCATGCAAGACCTGCTTGCTGGAGAGTGTAAGATTGTCGGGGTAAATGTGGGGTTAAAGCGCGCCCGGCCGCGCTGGCCGAGGGCTCAGCAGGAAATATGGCCCTTCGGGCAACAGGCTTTGGGCACAATCCCAGCCGCGCGCCGAGGCCAGCGCCGCCAGTTCCCCCGGCGCAATCGGGTCATCGGCGATCACCGCGACGGAGGCCGCGCCCTCACGGATCGCCCGCGCCGCGCGCAGCGCCGGCCAGGGGCAGCGCATCCCGCGCGCATCGATTCGCACCATTGTGGCGGGAAACGGCTGGTCTTCGTCAGCGATTGCCATAGGGGTTGCTCTGGGTCCGCAGGGTCAGGCGCACCGGCACCGCGCCAAAGCCCAGTTCACGGCGGATGCCGTTCACCAGATAGCGGCGATAGCTTTCGGGCAGCATATCCAGCCGGGTGCCGAACAGGATGAAGCCGGGCGGGCGGGTCTTCGCCTGGGTGATGTAGCGCAGCTTGATGCGCTTGCCGCCGGGCGCCGGCGGTGGATTGGCCTCCAGCGCGCGCTCGAACCAACGGTTGAGCGTGCCGGTGGAAACACGCTGCGACCAGGCGGTGCGGGTTTCGAAGGCCACCTTGATCAGGTCGTCCAGCCCCTTGCCGGTCGCGCCCGACACGGTCATCAACGGCACGCCGCGCACCTGCGCCAGCCCGTCCTCCAGCGCCTTTTTCACGCCCTGATAGAGCGCGGAGCCATGCTCCACCGTGTCCCACTTGTTGAGCGCGATCACCAGCGCGCGGCCTTCCTCCAGCACCCGGTCCGCGATCCGCAGGTCCTGCGCTTCAAGGCCGCGCGTCGAATCGAGCAGCAGCACGACGACCTCGGCGAAATTGACGGCGTTGAGCCCATCGGTGACGGCGAGCTTTTCCAGCTTGTCCTGCACCTTGGCGCGCTTGCGCATGCCGGCGGTGTCGATCAGCCGCACCGGGCGATCATTGCCCTCATAATCGGTCCACAGCCAGTCGACGGCGATGCTGTCGCGGGTGATGCCCGCTTCCGGCCCGGTCAGCAGGCGATTTTCGCCCAGCAGCTTGTTGATGAGCGTGGACTTGCCGGCATTGGGCCGGCCGACGATGGCCAGCTTGAGCGGCGCGGCCTCCATATCGGCCTCGCTCAGCTCTTCCCGCGCGCCCTCTTCATCCTCTTCCTCGCCCTCACGGTCCAGAAACGGCAACAGCGCCTGGAACAGGTCGGCCAGGCCCTGGCCATGTTCGGCGGAGAACGGAATGGGCTCGCCCAGACCCAGGCTGAACGCTTCCATAACGCCGTCGTCGCCGGCCTTGCCTTCCGCCTTGTTGGCGACCAGCACGACGGGGGCATGGCCCTCGCGCAGCCAGCGGGCGATCTCTTCGTCCAGCGGCGTGACGCCGACCCGCGAATCGATCAGGAACAGCGCAACGTCGCAGCTTTCCACCGCCGCCTGCGTCTGCATCCGCATCCGGCCGGGCAGGGTCTGCGGATTTTCATCCTCATAGCCCGCCGTATCGATGATGCGGAAATCCAGGCCGAGCAGATGCGCCTGCGCCTCACGACGGTCACGGGTGACGCCCGGCTGATCGTCGACCAGCGCGAGCTTCTTGCCGACAAGGCGGTTGAACAGGGTGGATTTGCCCACATTGGGGCGGCCTACGATGGCGACTGTTGGCAGCATGGCGCGGCCTTATCATCCTTTTCCGCAATTGCGGCGTATAAAAACATCGCCCGCCCGGCACCGCAAGAGGGCGCCGGACGGGCGGGCGAAAGCCTTTTGACGGGTGGAACCCAGACTTATTCCGGTTCCGATTGCCCGGGAACGAGTCTGGAAATTCCTTGTTTTCCGTGATTTCCGAGTCGCCAGAGCTTCATCTGGCTCGAAATCACTTTAGCGGAAAGCGGTCAGGCGCCCCTTGTCGGTCAGCACATACAGCATGCCGTCGGCAACGACGGGCGCAATCGACATGCTGTCATCCATGTCGATCGTGCTCTGCTCCTTGCCCGTCGACGGGTCCACATAGACCATGTCGCCTTCGGTCGAAACCAGGATCAGGCGACCGCCGGCCAGCAGCGGGCCGGACCAGCGCACCGGCCCATCCCGCTTCTTTTCCTTGTGATAGCGCCTGAGCTGGCTGATCCAGCGGATCTTGCCGGTGGCGCGCGCCACGCAGAGCAGGCGCGCATCGCTCGTCACCACGAACACCCATTCGCCCGCCACCCAGGGGCTGGAAATGCCGGGGATATTGATTTCCCACAGGCGCTGGCCGCTCACCAGCTCATAGGAGGCCATGCGCCCGCCCTGACCGATGGCGAACACCCGGCCACGGTCGATCACCGGATTGGCGTCGATATCGGTGAGCGTCGCGACCGAGGTCGCGATGCTGGTGCGCGACAGCGCGTCGCCCCACAGCGTGCGGCCATTTTCATAGCGATAGGCAGTCAGTTCGCCCGAGCTGTATCCCGCAACCACCGTGCCCTGCGCAGCAGCCGGCGCGGCGACGCCGAACACCGCCGTCGCCTCCAGCGTACCGGTTTCGGTCCACTGCGTTTCGCCGTCGGTCTGGTTGAGCGCGAAAATCTGGTTGTCCTGGCTCATCACATAGACATGGCCGTTCTCCAGCGTCGGCGCGCCGCGCAGCGGGCCGCCGGGGCGCTTTTTCCACACGACGGCGCCATCGGCAACGTTGATCGCCACCACGTCGCCCACGCCGGTCGCGGCATAGACCCGGTCGCCCAGGACGCTGACGCCGCCGCCGAAGCGCGCACGGCCATTGCCCTCTGCAGGCAACGGCGCCGTCCACAGCCTGGCACCGGTCTTGGCATCCATCGCGATCACGGTCGCGCTGCTGTCGATCACATAGAGCTTGCCGCCCGCGACCACCGGCGCCGCCGCAAGCCGTGCCTGGGGCGAACTGCCGTTGATGGACGCGGTCCACACGCGGGCGGGCGATGCACCAAGGGCAAGCTGCCCCATCGCCTTCGCCGGATTGCCGCCGGGCTGGCTCCATTCGGGATTGCTGAAGGGCTCAGGCAGGGTCACGGCGACATCGGCGATCGCCGGATCGACCTCCACCCCCTGCTCGCGCGACAGGATGGATGTGCGATTGCCCACCACCGGGGTCTTGGGGCCGCCCTTGCCCTTCAGCACGCCACAGGCGCCCAGGCCCACCACCAGGGCGAGCATCAGCGCCGTGCGTGTCGTCTTCTTAGCTACCAGCATTAACCGTCCCATCCTCACCCGGAATCTCGACCGCATCGATCCCCAATACGCCCGCCATCTGTCGCGCGCGTGAACGGATGGAGGCGGGCACCTTTTCATCCTTGGCCATGGCGGCATACATCGGACCCGCCAGATCCTGCCGCTTCATCTTCATATAGGCGATGGCGACCATCTCGCCGGCCGTGCCGAACCAGGGCTCGCCGGAGACGGCGAGCGGCTTCATCCGCGCGACCACGGCGTCGGGCTTCATCTGGTCGAATTCGAGCGCGGTCTGCTTGACGAGCGCCAGGTCGCGCCAGGGCTGATCCAGCTTTTCGTCGGCGGCGATCTGCGCATAGGTGGCGATCGCCGTCTTGCCGTCATCCTTCTGCGCGGCGGCCGCGGCCTTCAGGAACAGCGCACCGGCGCGGTATCCCGGCTGGCCGGCGTTCACCAGCGCGTCGATCTTCTTCGCATCGGGGGTGCCGCCGGCGGTCGCGACGTCGACCAGCTGCGCCATGTCCTCGCCGGTTTCGCCCGAACGGGTGTTGCTGTGATTCTCCCACCACAGCCAGGCCGCGAAGGCGACAAGGCCAAGGATGACGGCGGCCACGACCCAGCGGCCAAAGCGACGCCAGAAGCCCAGCAGCTGATCCTGCCGGACGGCGTCATCCACCTCACGCAGGAAAGCTTCGTTCGATTGCGGCGGCAGGGCCAAGGAAAATACTCCGATATGGCTGGAAACAGGGAACGGGCGGCGGGCGACCTTAGCGACGCGCGCGAGGAAGGAAAATCACTTTTTCGAGCGATAGACCTGCTCTTCCGTGGGGAAAGTGCGTGCCCGCACCTCCCCGGCATAGCGCTCCGCCGCGCCGGAGATCGTGTCGGCCAGCGCTTCATAGCGCTTCACGAAGCGCGGCACCCGGTCGAACATGCCCAGCATGTCCTCGCTCACCAGCACCTGCCCGTCGCAATGGGCCGACGCGCCGATGCCGATCACCGGAATGTCGATACTGTCGGTGACGGCGACGGCGAGATCTTCCATCACCCCTTCCAGCACCACGGCAAAAGCGCCGGCATCCGCGATGGCGCGGGCATCCGCCATGATTTTGGCATGTTCTTCCTGGCTCTTGCCGCGCGCGCCATAGCCGCCCAGCGCGTTCACCGCCTGCGGCGTCAGGCCGATATGCGCCATCACCGGGATGCCGCGCTGGCTGAGGAAAGCGATGGTCGGCGCCATCGCCTCGCCGCCCTCCAGCTTCACCGCCGCGCAGCCGGTTTCCGCCATCACCCGGCTGGCGCTGGCAAAGGCGGCCTGCGGCGAGGCTTCATAGCTGCCAAAGGGCATGTCGACGATAACGACGCTGTGATAGCTGCCGCGCACGACCGCCGCGCCATGGGCAATCATCATGTCCAGTGTCACCGCGAGGGTGGAGGGCAGGCCGTAGATCACCTGCCCCAGCGAATCGCCGATCAGCAGCATGTCGCAATGCGGATCGAGCAGTTGCGCCTGTCGCGCGGTATAGGCGGTCAGCATCACCAACGGCTCTTCCGTCCGGCCTTCGAACTTGCGGCGCTGGATCGCGGGCACGGTGAGGCGCTTCATCGGCGCGGGCGTGGGGTTGGCGCGGCTGGTCGCGGTGTCGATCGTAAAGGTCGTAGACATGGAAGTCATCTAGCGCGCCACGCCGGCCTTAGCCAGCCGAACCGGACATCCGGGACAAATCGCCCTTGCCTGCCGGGCAGGATGCCGGGGCAGGCCGCGAAAAAGGTGGGCAGGAATGGCGGGGTGAGCTGTGGTGCCATTCCTGCCCGAGAGGGGAGGCCAGGCCTCCTTCCGGTTCAACGCATGACGCGTCAGAAGTTCGCCTTGATCGTCAGGCCATAGGTGCGCGGATCACCCGGCTGGCCGGCGATCAGGCCGGTATTGTTCGGCGTCACCGCCAGCTGCTCGAAATAATCCTTGTCGAAGATGTTGCGCACCCAGCCATAGATGTTGAAGCCATTTTCCCGGCGGAAGCCGACCCGCAGATTGTTGAGCGAATAGCCGGCCACATCCATGTAGATGGAGCGCGAGGCGTTGGACGAGAATTTGGAGCGATAGCTGCCGTCCCAGCCAATGTAGAATTCGCCGCCATGGTCGCCCAGGAAGGTCGTGGGGATATTGAACTCCACGCCATAGGACAGCGCCCATTTGGAGATGCCGGGCAGCAACTGGCCCGAAATGTCGCACACCAGCGGGCTGACCGCACCGGGCACGCCCGGCGCGCCGGGTATCGTGCCCGAGGCACCGCCCGAAAGCTCCGGCGGGCATGGCGCATTGGTGAACTTCACATATTTGGGATCGGTGTAGGCGCCGTTCACATAAGCGTTCACCCGATCGGACGGACGGACGGAGAAATCGGCCTCGATGCCGCGTGTCCGCACCTTGTCCGCATTGGCCAGATAGCCGCGCAGGGTCGAATTCTGGCCGTCGTTCACGATCGCCTGATAATCGCCGATCTCGGTCCAGAAGCCGGAGAGGTTGAGCGTCGCCTTGCGATCCCAGAACTGGGTCTTGAGGCCCACTTCATAATGATTGACCTTTTCCGGCTTCACCGTCGCCACGTCCGTCTGCGGCACGCCCGCCGCATTCAGCGGCACGCCGTTCAGGTTGACGCCACCTGACTTGAAGGCCCGCGAATAGGTGGCATAGGCCATCACGTCGCGGCTGAAATCATAGGATGCCGTGAAGTCGTAGGACAGGTTCCAGTCGCTGAACGTCACGTCGAAGAATTGCGGCGCCAGCACGCCGCGCTGGGCGACGATCCACGGATCGGTGCTGGTGAAGGTCACGAGCTGCCGCACGCCGGTGGACGTGGTGCCGGTGACGACCGAATTATAGCTGCCCTGCTTCTTGTCGTAATTGAGGCGCAGGCCCGGCTGCAGCTTCAGCTTGTCGGTGACATGCCAGGTGAGCTGGCCGAAGGCGGCAAGGCTGGTGTTCTTCAGGCGGATGTCATTGTCCGCCGTCAGCCCGTCCAGCACCGCCGGATTGTCGCGCAGCGCGCCGGTCAGGAACCAGCGGCTCGCCGCCGATCCCTGCACCTGCTGTCCGGTCGTATGGATCTTCTGGTAGAAGGCGAAGGCGCCGACCACGAAGTCCAGTTTGTCGCTCGACTGCGCATAGCGCAATTCCTGCGTCCACTGCTTCTGCTGGGTCGGGTTCTGCGACTTGGTGGTGATCGGGAGCCCGGTGAAATCGCGGTCATTGGCCGGCTGCCAGTCCCAATAGCGATAGGCGGACACGGAGGTCAGCGTGCCGGCGCCGACATCCCATTCTGCCCGCAGCGATACGCCGCCCACTTCGTTGCGGGCACGCAGCT
Organism: Sphingobium aquiterrae; assembly: GCF_037154135.1. Classification (NCBI taxonomy): domain Bacteria; kingdom Pseudomonadati; phylum Pseudomonadota; class Alphaproteobacteria; order Sphingomonadales; family Sphingobiaceae; genus Sphingobium; species Sphingobium aquiterrae. The sequence continues at coordinate 96,355 of NZ_JBANFL010000002.1, read as the reverse complement.
GCGCATCCAGATCGGTCAGGCGGTCGAACGGATCGGTGCTGGGCACCCCATAGCCGGGGAACAGTTTGATCAGCGCTGCATATTGGCGCGTCGCGACACGCTGCGTTGAACCGACACCCGCGTAAATCTGCGCGCAGCAGGCCGGGTTCTGCACATTATAGTCGCCCGACAGGGTCAGGTTGAGCCTGTCGGTCGCCTTCCAAAGCAGGCTGCCGCGCAGGCCCAGATTGTCCTGCGAATTGACATGCTGGTTGGTCGCGACATTGTAGATCGTGCCACGACGGTCGGTGGTCGACACGCTGATGCGCGCCGCCAGCCGGTCGGACAGCGGGCCGGAGACCGATGCCTTCGCCTGCTTGAAGCCCAGATTGCCGACGGAGACCTCCGCCCGCCCCTCGAAGTCGAAGCTGGGCGCGCGGGTCGTGATGTTGATCGCGCCGGCCGTCGTGTTCTTGCCGTAGAGCGAGCCCTGCGGGCCGCGCAGCACCTCGATCTGGTCGATATCGACGAAATCGAACGTCGCGGAGGCGACGCGGTTATAATAGACCTGATCGACATAGATGCCGACACCCTGCTCGATCCCGTCATTGGTGAGACCCAGCGGCGCGCCGATGCCGCGGATGTTGATCGAGCTGTTGCGCGGGTTGGACGTGTAGAATTGCAGCGTCGGCTGCAATTGCTGCAAACGGCCGATATTATAGCTGCCGGTCTGCTCGATGGCATTGGCATTGAGCACGGAGACGGCCAGCGGCACATCCTGGATCTGCTCGGCGCGACGCCGGGCGGTGACGACGATCTCTCCTGCGCGACCATCCGACAGCTCGGGCGCCGTCTCCTGGGCCGCAGGTGCGGTGCCGGTATCCTGCGCATGGGCAGGCACGATGAAGGATGCGCTCGCCGCAGTGGCGAGCAACAGGAAACGCGCAGTCATATGATCCCCTTCGTTATGATCGTGCGGCGTCTCCGGTGGTCCGGTCGAAGCCTGATGATATGCGGGCGGAAATGCCGCCCGCCTTGTTCGAACCCCCGGCCGTCACCGGCCTTGCGAACCCGATGGAAATCGGCGTGCCCCAAAAAGGAGCCGCGCCGCGGCGTCAGCCCGCGAAGCGGGTGCGCTCCGTCACGTCGAGCTGCACGACGTGGGCGTCATGCACCGTCAACGTGATCGATCCATAGCGCAGCGCATCCAGCGCCTTGCGCACCGCATCGATGCTCACCTCTATGTCATGCCGCGCGGAGAGACTGTCCCGTGCCGGCCGAATCTGCTGTTGTTCGCTCATCTATGTCCTCTTGCGACGGCTTTATCTCAACTCATAAGATAGACAAAAAAGCAAATATGGGGCGGCGACAAGTTTCCCTATGGGTATCATCCATAATCGCCGGGAAATCGGGTGCCGGGCCGGTCAGGCCCGCTCGGTCACGGGCATCGGACGGCGGTCGGCCTGCGGCACCAGAGACGGCCGGAATTGCCGGGCAAGCGCGGCCTGGTCCCCCGCGAGCGCGATCAGCCTGTCGAGCAGGCCTTGGCCGAAGCGCCATTCGCCAAGGCCCGACTGCGCGTTGACATGGCCGCTATGCCCCGCGTCTACGACCTGGCTGCCCCAATATTTCCCGATGCTGTGGGCACGCTCATAGAAGATATAGGGGTCGTTGCGGCTCGCCACGAGGATGGAGGGGAAGGGCAGCGGCGCGCGCGGCACCGGCGCGAACCCGCCGATGGTCTCGGGCGTTTCCATCCGTTCGCAATCGGGCGGCGCGACCAGCAACGCGCCCGCAACCGGCCAGCCATAGGGCTGGCTCTGCAGCGCCCCCCACCAGGCGACGGCCATGCAGCCAAGGCTGTGCGCGGCCAACACGATCGGCCCCTCCGCCTCGCGGATGGCGGCATCCAGCCGGCTGACCCAACTGTTGCGATTGGGACTGGCCCAACTGCCCAGGTCGACGCGCTGGCAATCGCCCCGCGTCTGTTCCCAGATGGTCTGCCAATGGCCCGGCCCGCTGTTGTTGAGGCCGGGAATCGTCAGCACCACGGGTTGCCGCGCATCACCTGCATGTCCGAATCGGTCCATGAACCTGCTCCTCTTGTCGCACCTCACAGATAATTCTATTTTTATAGTAGACAATAGGCGAGCGCCCAATTGTGTCAAAATCTGGGCAGCCGGAATGGCCGCGCCATTCCATGGCGAGGGAGCATTATTCCGGTCGCAATATGGCAATGATCGGGCTGGCCGGAACAGGCCCGCGGTCGAAGATCAGAGCTGCGGCAGCATTTCCGCCAGGCTGATGCCGTCCAGCACCTTGGCCGTTTCATCCCGCACGCGGAGCATCACCTTGTGCAGGCGGCATTCCTCCTCGGGCAGGCAATTGGCGCATGTCTCATGCGCGAACCGGCTGGCACAGGGGGTCAGCGCCAGCGATCCGCGTGTCAGCCGCACGATGTCGCCATAGCTGATGTCGATGGGCGAGAGCGCCAGCCAATAGCCGCCGTCACGCCCGCGCTGCGTCGCCACCAGCCCCTCGCGCGACATTTCGGAGAGGATGACGGTCAGGAACTTGGCGGGGATATTCTGCCCCTCGGCGATCTCCGTGAGCGGCACCGGACCCTGGCCATAGTGATCCGCCAGATGTTGAAGGGCGCGGATGGCGTAACGGGTCTTCTGCGAAAGCATCGCCCATCATTCGGACCAACCGTGCCGAATTTCAAGCGAAAGGATTGGGATATGACGATCGCCAGGTCCTTTGCGCGCGCCGCCATGGTTCAGGGCTTGAGCGCAGCCCGTGCCAGCCCCGGAAAATCGCTGAACAGCCCGTCCACGCCGGTGGCGGCGACGGCCTTCACCAGCCCTGGAAAATCGCCATGCGCCGCCGGGTCGTCACCCCGCTTGTAGGCCGCCGGCAGGAACATGTTTTCCGCCCGCAGCGTCCACACATGCACGGCCAGCCCGGCATCATGGGCGCGCGCCACAAGGCCGTCGTCCGTCCCGTCCGGCCCGACCGCGAGCGACACCGGAATGCCGATCCCGTCGGCATAGCCGGCCATCGCCTTCAGCCCGCCCACGGTCATCATGTCGGCATAGGATGTGCCGGGCACGTCCGCCGGCGCCCCCGTGTCATCGACAAGCTGGATCAGGCGAATCCGCGTCTTCTCGCGCAGCGCCCGCAGATTGCCGACCTCGAAGGACTGGATGAACACCGGATCGTCCGCGCCCATATAGCCAAAGCGCGCCAGCATCGCGAGCAGCACCGGCTCGGTCGCAAGGCCGAGGGAGGCGAAATAGGACGGGTGCTTGGTTTCGGGATACAGGCCGATGCGCCGCCCGGTCTCCGCCTCCTTGGCCTGCACCAGCCGGATCACCTCCTCGAAGGTGGGGACGGGATAGAGCCCGTCGAACCGGCGATTGGCGGTGCGGACCGCGCCCAGCCGTTCGCGCGCGCGCAGGGTGCGCAGCTCGGCCAGCGTGAAATCCTCGGTGAACCAGCCCGTGATCTGCTGGCCGTCGATCGTCTTCGTCGTCTTGCGGGCGGCAAATTCCGGGTGGTCGGCCACGTCGGTCGTGCCGCCGATCTCATTCTCATGCCGGGCGACGAGGATACCGTCCTTCGTCGGCACCAGGTCGGGCTCGACAAAATCGGCGCCCTGGTCGATCGCGCGCTCATAGCTGGCGAGCGTATGTTCGGGCCGTTCCCCGCTGTCGCCGCGATGGCCGATGATGAGGGGCATGGGGCGTTCCTTCTGCGCGGGGGCGGGTGTCGCCGGGACCGGGGCCTGGGCCGGGACCGGAGATGGAACGGCCGCCGGTTCGGCCTGCGTTGCCGGAGCACGCGGGTCGGCAACGAGGGCACTCTGCGCGCGGGCGCCGCAGGGCTGCAGCACCGCGACCAGCGCCAGCATCCCGGCGACCGCCCCGCGCATCAACCCAATGCCGCCTGATAGGCGTCGGGCTTGAACCCCACGATCCGCCTGTCGCCCAGATCCAGCACCGGCCGCTTGATCATGGAGGGGTTGGCCAGCATCAGCGCCACCGCCTTGTCCGCGTCGATCCCCGTCTTGTCGGCATCGGGCAGCGCGCGAAAGGTGGTGCCCGCGCGGTTCAGGATGGTTTCCCAGCCATGCTGGGCCACCCAGGCGCGCAGCCTGCCCTCCTCCGCGCCCAGCGCCTTGTAGTCGTGGAAGTCATAGGCGATGCCCTTGCCCTCCAGCCAGGTGCGAGCCTTCTTGATCGTGTCGCAATTCTTGATGCCGTACATGGTGATCGCCATGGATCATTACCCCCGCTTGCCTATGCCTTCCTGAGCGCCGTGACCTCGATCTCGATCTTCATCTCCGGCTTGATGAGGCCGCAGACGATGCAGGTCGCCGCCGGACGGATCTCGCCGAAGGTGCCGCCCAGAACCGGGCCGATCGCATCCCAATAGGCCGCGTCGGTGATGTAATAGGTGGCGCGCACGACATCCTCGAACGCAAAGCCGCCCTCCGCAAGCGCCTTGCCGATGACGGCGAGCGCATTGGCCGCCTGTGCCGCCACATCCTGTGGCATCAGCTTCGTCTCGGGATCGGTCCCGGTCGTGCCCGCGACAAAGCACCAGTCGCCCTGCACGACAGCGCGCGAATAGCCGACCTGCGCTTCGAAGGGGGAACCGGAAGAGATGAGAGTGCGGCTGGTCATGCGATCCTGTATCCTGTTGCGTCATGAAGATTGCCGGACCGTGACAACACCGCCCGGCGCTGGAAAAAATGCGGCGGGGTCGGACCTAGAGCGAGGGCACCGGCTCCGGCCCGGAATAGTCGTACACGCCCTTGCCGGTCTTGCGGCCGAACCAGCCGGCCTCGACATATTTCACCAGCAGCGGCGCGGGGCGATATTTGGGATCGCCGAAATCCTTCTGCAGCACATGCAGGATCTCAAGCACGGTATCGAGGCCGACCATGTCGGCCAGCGTCAGCGGCCCCATGGGATGGCCCAGGCCCAGCTTCACGCCCAGGTCGATATCCTGCGCCGATCCCACGCCCTCGCCCAGCGCGAAGAACGCCTCGTTGATGAGCGGCAGCAGGACGCGGTTGACCACGAAGCAGGGCGAATCCTTGGCAAGCACCGGCTGCTTGCCCACCGCGACGGCAAAATCCCTCGCCACGGCGGCGGTCGCATCGCTGGTGGCAAGGCCGCGGATCACCTCGACCAGCGCCATCAACGGCACGGGGTTGAAGAAATGGATGCCGACAAAGCGGCTCGGATCGCTGGACGCTTGCGCGAGGCGCGTGATGGAGATGGACGAGGTATTGGTCGCCAGCACCGCGTCGGGCGCCAGCACCTTGGCCGCTTCGGCGAAGATCACCCGCTTGATCTCTTCCCGCTCGGTCGCCGCCTCGATGATGAGGCCGGCGTCGACCATCGGGCCATAGTCGCCCACCGGCACGATGCGGCCGAGCGCGGCGTCGACATCCGCGCCCTCCAGCTTGCCCTTCTCGACCAGCCGGCCAAGCTGCCTGGCAATGCCGTCCTTGCCCTTTTGCGCACGGGCGACGTCGACGTCGGAGAGAAACACCTGATAGCCGGCCTGCGCCGAGACCTGGGCGATGCCAGCCCCCATCTGCCCTGCACCGATCACGCCGATAGCCTTCATCTCTCATCCTTTCGATAGGTTGCCATATGGCCTTATCTTGTCTGCGTCGTCCCTTGCCGATCAATGGCTTTGATTATTTCCAGATGGCCCTGCCCGGCCCTTGCGGCGGCTTGCGCCGCCGAGTGAAGCGGGCGCATGTCCCCCGGACATGCGCTCTTTCCGCTTCACTCCCACTCGATCGTGCCGGGGGGCTTGCTGGTATAGTCGTAGACGACGCGGTTGATGCCCTTCACCTCGTTGATGATCCGGGTGGCGACCCGGCTGAGGAAGGCCGCATCGAACGGATAGATGTCCGCCGTCATGCCGTCGGTCGAGGTCACGGCGCGCAGGGCGCAGACGCTGTCATAGGTGCGATAGTCGCCCATCACGCCCACGGTCCGCACCGGCAGCAGCACGGCGAACGCCTGCCAGATCGCATCATAAAGCCCGGCGGAACGGATTTCCTCAAGATAGACCGCATCCGCCTTACGCAGGATGTCGCAGCGTTCCTTCGTCACCTCGCCGGGGATGCGGATGGCAAGGCCGGGGCCGGGGAAGGGATGGCGGCCGACGAAGATCTCCGGCAGGCCCAACTCGCGGCCCAGCACGCGGACCTCGTCCTTGAACAGCTCGCGCAGCGGCTCGACCAGCTTCATGTTCATCCGCTCGGGCAGGCCGCCGACATTGTGGTGGCTCTTGATCGTCACCGACGGGCCGCCGGTGAACGACACCGATTCGATCACGTCGGGATACAGCGTGCCCTGCGCCAGGAAATCGGCGCCGCCGATCTTCTTCGCCTCTTCCTCGAACACGGCGATGAACTCGCCGCCGATGAACTTGCGCTTCTTTTCCGGGTCGGTGAGCCCGGCCAGGCCGCCCAGGAAACGCTCTTCCGCGTTCACATGGACCAGCGTGATGCCATAATATTCGCGGAACAGGGAGACGACCTGCTCCGCCTCGCCCAGCCGCATCAGGCCATGGTCCACGAACACGCAGGTCAGCTGGTCGCCGATCGCCTCATGGATCAGCACCGCCGCCACCGCGCTGTCGACGCCGCCGGACAGGCCGCAGATCACCCGGCCATCCCCCACCTGCGCGCGGATATCGGCGATCTTGGTTGCGCGGAATTCCGCCATGGTCCAGTCGCCGGCAAGGCCGCAGACATGACGCACGAAATTGGAGAGCAGCCTGCCGCCATCGGGCGTGTGGACAACTTCGGGGTGGAACTGCGTCGCGTAGAAGCGCTTGGCCTCGTTCGCGGTCACGGCAAAGGGCGCGCCGTCGCTGACCGCCACCACCTCGAAACCGTCGGCGAGCTGCGTCACCTTGTCGCCATGGCTCATCCACACCTGATGCTTCTCGCCCGGCTGCCACAGCCCGTCGAACAGCGCGCAGCTCTTCTTCACCTCGATGAAGGCGCGGCCGAATTCGCCGCTCTCGCCGCCTTCGACATTGCCGCCCAGCTGCTGCATCATCGTCTGCTGGCCGTAGCAGATGCCGAGGATGGGGATACCCGCATCGAAGAAATGCTGCGGCGCGCGCGGGCTGTCGTCCCACATCACCGAAGAGGGGCCGCCGGAGAGGATGATGCCCTTGGGCTTCAGCCGGTCAAAGGCCTCCGCGGCGCTGTTGAACGGGGCGATCTCGCTATAGACGCCGGCTTCGCGGACGCGGCGGGCGATCAGCTGAGTCACCTGGCTGCCGAAGTCGACGATGAGGATGGAATCCTGGAGGGGCAGCGTCATCGATTCGCCTTTCGGATGGCAAGCGGGGCGGGAATTTGAGGCGCGGTTAATCCCCCCGCTCCCCAATGTCCAGCAAAGCCCGCGTCAGGCGTGCGCCCGCGCGGCCTTCGCCTCGTGCCGGCCGATGAATGCGGCCAGCCCCAGCACGGCCGCGGCGATCAGGAAGGCGGTGCCGATGAAGGGCAGCAGCGCGCCCTCCCCCACCGATGCGGAATAGACCGCGCCGAAGAACAACGGCGACAGGATGCCGGCAATGGCGCCGACACTGTTGTTCGCGCCCTGCAACTGCCCCTGCTCGGATTGCGAAACCCGCTGCGTCATCAGCGACTGGATGGTCGGCATGGCAAGGCCCCAGAGCGCATTGGGCAGCATCGCCGCGACAAACAGCCATCCGGTCGGCGCCAGCCCCATGCAGGCGATGCCGATCGCGCCGAAGGAAAGTCCCGTCACCATCGTCCGCCTGTCGCCGATGCGCTTCACCACCGGACCGACCAGCACGCCCTGCACCCCCATGTCGAGCAGGCCGACCATGGCGAGCAGCGTCCCCACCTGCCACGCGCCCCAGCCATAGCGATCCCCGGCATAGAGCACGAACACCGCCGAAAACAGGTGATGCGCGAAATAGAGCAGGAAATTGACCGAGGCGAGGCTGGTGAGGTCCGGGTGGGAGCGCAACAGGGTGAGCGCGCCGAAGGGATTGGCGCGCGCCCATGAAAAGGCCATGCGCCGCTCGACCGGCAGCGATTCGGGCAGGATGAAGAGGCCATAGAGAAAGGCGAGGCCGCTCAGCCCCGCCGCCGCCCAGAAGGGCGCGCGCAGCGAAATCTCGCCCAGCACGCCGCCCACCAGCGGCCCGGCGACGAACCCGGCACTGAACGCCGCGCCGATCAGCCCATAGCCGCGCGCGCGCGCCTCGGGCGGGGTGATGTCGGCCATATAGGCGAACACCGTGGTGAAGCTGGACGAGGTGAGCCCGCCCAGCATGCGGCCCACGGCCAGCCACCACAGGCTGGGCGCCACCGCCATCAGCAGGAAATCGCTCGCCAGCCCCGCGACCGAAATCAGGATGACCGGGCGGCGCCCGAAACGGTCGGACAGCGATCCAATGACCGGCGAGCAGATGAACTGCATCCCCGCCCACAGCGCCACGAACAGCCCGTTCCACAGCCCAGCCTGTGCCGACGATCCGGCCAGCCTTTCGATCAGCTGCGGCAGAACGGGGATGATGATGCCCATCGACATGATGTCGAGCAGCGCCGTCACCATGATGAACGCAATCGCGGCCCGGCGGCGCGGGGCGGCGCGGGGCAGCGGTTCGTCCTGATGGGGCACGGCGGACATGAAGGAGGCTCCAGGCCCCGGCGCGATCAAGCGGGGCGGCGTTCTCCTACCTGCCCGTCTTCACCACGGCAAGCTGTGGCGGGCGCTTTGCCCGGCATCCGTCATCCCCGCGCAGGCGGGAATGACGATGGGAATAGCAGGAACAGGCCCCGCCCCTAGTTCAGCGCGACGTCGCGGCTCAGATACACGTCGGCCACGCGGCCACCCTTCACCGTGCAGGTGAAGCGCCGGGTCTCGCCGCCCGTGTCGCGATAGCTGGCGCGGCGTTCGACCCGGCCGTCGATGTTGAAGCCGTCATCCGTGGCCTGCGGCGATCCGATTTCACGGATCTCCGCATAGCCGCCCTGTTCGGCCGCGCGATCGCGGGCGGCCACGGCGCAGGCGTCGACAGCGGAATCCTCGTGCGCCAGATCGCCCGAAGCCGGCGCGTTCCGGGCGTCGGCGACGCCGGCATCATAACCGCCATCGGCCGGCGCATGATCCCCGTCGCGCGCATCATAGCCGCTGTCGCCGCTGCGATCGTCCATCCGGTCGGAGGGCTGATAGCCCCGGTCGTCCACCGGCGGCGGCGGGGCGGATGCCCGGTCGCGCGCCTCGGCCTTGTCCTTGCTCATGGAATTGGCGACGATCGCCACCGCGCCGATCAGCGCGGCAACGCCGACCGCATCGCCAAAGCCGAAGCCGTCGCCACGATAGTGGCGATGGCCCCAGCCCCCGCGGTCCCATCCACGACCGTCCCGCGCCTGTGCCGGAGCGATGCTCCCGGCCAGCAGCGCCGCACCAACCAGCGATCCCATGACCATGCGCAGCTTACGCATACCAACTGTCCTCCATGGCGCAGGCGGGCGCCCCCGTTTCATTACGCCCCCGGATAGCGCAGCATTGCTGTCAGGGCGCTGAATGACCGGCCATGGTCAGGACCGGCGCCGGGACCAGCGCGGGGTCGGCGATCTTCAGGCCCGTCCAATAGGCGGCAAAGGCATAGATGTCGGCATATTCGTCGATCACCTTGTCGGTCGGCTTGCCCGATCCATGGCCCGCCCGCGTATCGACGCGGATGAGGTGGGGTTTGCCGCCGATGCTGCTCGACTGCAATGCCGCCGCATATTTGAAGCTGTGCGCCGGCACGACGCGATCGTCGGTATCGGCGGTCGTCACCATGATCGCGGGATAATCATGGCCCGACGCCACATTATGATAGGGGGAATAGGTGTAGAGCAGGCGGAAATCCTGTTCCTGCCCGGGCGATCCATAGTCGTTCACCCAGTAACGCCCGGCGGTGAAGCGATCGAAGCGCAGCATGTCCATCACGCCGACGGCGGGCAGCGCCGCCGCGAACAGGTCCGGCCGCTGGTTCACCACCGCCCCCACCAGCAGGCCGCCATTGGACCGGCCCTCGATCGCCAGCTGGTCCTTGCCGGTATAGCCCGCGCTCTTGAGATATTCGCCCGCCGCGATGAAATCGTCGAACACATTCTGCTTGTTCTCGCGCCGGCCGGCTTCATACCAGGCCCGGCCATATTCGCCGCCGCCGCGCAGGCTGGCGATGGCGACCACCCCGCCCTGTTCCAGCCACGCCATGCGCGTGGGCGAAAAGCCCGGCGTCAGCGCGATGTTGAAGCCGCCATAGCCATAGAGCAGCGTCGGTGCCGGCTTGCCGCTTGCGGCCAGATCCTTGCGCCGGATGACGAACATCGGCACCATCGTCCCGTCCTTCGACGGATAGCTGATCTGCTCGGTGACGAAATCGTCGGGATTGAAGGCAAGCTCCGGCTTGGCAAAGGGCTCCACCCGCCCGGTGGCCGTATCGAAACGATAGATGGTCGACGGCGTGGTGTAGCCGGAAAAGCTGAAAAAGGTTTCCGGGTCGCCACCCTTGCCGCCGAAACCGGCCGCCGTGCCCATGCCGGGCAACGGCACGTCGGAGACGCGGCGCCCGTCCAGTTCCACCAGCTCCGCAACGGTGCGCCCATCGTCCAGATAGGCGAGGATGATGCGGTCGCCCACGATATTGCCCGCGATCAGCGTTTCGCGCCGCTGCGGCATCACTTCCACCGGATCGCGGCGCGGATGGGCCGCGTCCACGATCACCAGCCGCTGGCGCGGCGCATCGCGATCGGTGATGAACCAGAGCAGGTCGCCACGTCCGCCGACGAACGACCATTCATTGTCCAGCCCACGGATCAGCCGGCGCAGCACGATCGGCCGGTCCCGCCAGCCGGGCGCGAGCGGGACCAGCGTCACCTCGCGCTTGTCGCTCGTCCCCTCCGACGAGCTGATGAGCAGCCAGCGGCCATCGTCGGTCACTTCCGCCCGGTGGCCCAGCGACGGCCGGTCCGGGGTCGCATAGACCAGCCGGTCGGCCGATTGCGGGGTGCCGATGCGATGATACCAGACCTGCTGGTCCCTGATCGCGGACAGCCGGGCGCCGGCATCCTCGGGTGCCGGGAACCGCGAATAGAAGAAGCCCTGTCCGTCGCTGTCCCAGCTGAGGTCCGAAAAGCGGACCCAGCCGATGGCGTCGTCCAGCGTCCTGCCGCTATCGACGTCGATCAGCCGCAGCGTGCGCCAGTCGGTGCCGCTGTCCTGCAGCGCATAGAGCAGCAGCCGGCCGTCGGGCGAAGGCGCCCATTCGGCCAGCGCCATCGCCGCGTCCTTCGAAAAGCCGTTGGGATCGATCAACAGCCGCCGCGCGCCCGACAGCCCATCGCGCACGAAGAGCGGCGACTGGTTCTGAAGCCCGCTATTATAGGTGAAGAAATAGCGCCCGCCCGCCTTTTTGGGCGTCGAATAGCGGCCATAATTGTAGAAGCGCGCCATCCGGCCGTGCAGGATGGCGCGGCCCGGCAGGGTCTTGAGATAGTCCGTAGTCAGCGCATTCTGCCGGTTCACCCAATCACGCACCGCCGGATCGCCGCGCGCGTCGCCTTCCAACCAGCGAAAGGGATCGGACACCTTGATGCCGAAATGATCCTCGATCAGGTCATCGCGGCGGGTAGCGGGATAGTTGAGGTTGAAGGCGGCATGGGGCGCCACATTGGTGACGCCGATGGCCGCATCCGCCGTGGGCGGCGCAGTGTCGGCCATGCCGGCAAGGGCCGGCGCGGGCGAAAGCATCGCCGCCAGCAAGAGCGCATGCGCCAGACGCACCGGCATCCTCCATTCACCTTCTGTTTTCCGCAGGATACCGCCATCGGCAGGCATGCCGCAAGGGGCCAGCGGAGACATTCCGGACCGCCGGTGCGTGGCGCCCCCACCGCGCCATTCGGCCCGGCCCGGTCCATCCGGCCAAAAGAAAAAGGCCGCCGGCCAGCCCGTTGGAGGCTGGCGCGGCGACCCTGTTTCCTGGCCGTCGGGCCGAAAGGATCAGGCTGCTTCCAGCTCGTCCTCGTCGGCGCCCATCACCGGGCCGGAATCCTGGCCCTTGGCGTTGACGTCACGGTCGACAAATTCGATGATCGCGATCGGGGCGGCGTCCGAAGCGCGGATGCCAGCCTTGATGACGCGGCAATAGCCGCCGTTGCGATCCTTGTAGCGCTCGGCCAGCACGTCGAACAGCTTGACCAGCTGCGCATCGTCCAGAAGACGGGCGTGGGCCAGACGACGGTTGGACAGGCCACCCTTCTTCGCGAGCGTGATCAGCTTTTCCACATAGGGGCGAAGTTCCTTCGCCTTGGCGGTGGTGGTGGTGATCTGCTCATGCTTGATGAGGGCCGCCGCCATGTTGCGGAACAGGGCCGCGCGATGGCTGGAGGTACGCTGCAGCTTGCGGCCGCCTACACGATGACGCATCTTCTTCTTCCTTCAGTTCGTCCGGGAACCGTTTCAGGTATTCCCGACCAGGCGGCGAAAAAGGGGGCACCGCCCAAACCCCCGCGCGGAAAAGGGTCAAGGCATCGCCCTGACCCATACCCTTCAGCCCAGCAGTTCCTGCTCGAGCTTCTTGGCCATTTCCTCGATATTTTCCGGCGGCCAGCCGGGGATGTCCATGCCGAGGCGCAGGCCCATGGACGAGAGCACTTCCTTGATCTCGTTCAGCGACTTGCGGCCGAAATTCGGCGTGCGGAGCATCTCGGCCTCGGTCTTCTGGACCAGGTCGCCGATGTAGATGATGTTGTCGTTCTTCAGGCAGTTCGCCGAACGGACCGACAGTTCCAGCTCGTCCACCTTCTTGAGGAGGTAGCGGTTGATCTGGTTCGTGTCGCTCTCGCCTTCCGAAGCCGCAGCGGCAGAGGTGCCACCGACGGAGGGCGCCGCGGTCGGCAGCGCGTCTTCGAAGTGGACGAACAGCTGCAGCTGGTCCTGCAGGATGCGTGCGGCATAGGCCACCGCGTCTTCCGGCGTGACGGTGCCATCAGTCTCGATGGTCAGCGACAGCTTGTCATAGTCCAGTTCCTGGCCGACGCGGGTGTTGTCCACCTTGTAGGCGACCTGGCGCACGGGCGAGTAGAGCGCGTCGACGGGGATGAGCCCGATCGGTGCGTCCGCCGGACGGTTGGCAACGGCGGGGACATAGCCCTTGCCGATGTCCGCCGTCAGTTCCATGTTCAGCGTCGCGCCCTCGTCCAGGTGGCAGATCACCAGGTCGGGGTTCATCACCTCGATATCGCCGGTCACGGCAATGTCGCCAGCCTTCACCGTGGCAGGGCCAGTGGCGGAGAGCTGCAGGCGCTTGGGGCCTTCGCCTTCCATCTTCAGCGCGACCTGCTTGATGTTGAGGACGATGTCGGTGACATCTTCCCGCACGCCGGCAAGGCTGGAGAATTCGTGCAGAACATTCTCGATCTTGATCGAAGTGACCGCCGCGCCCTGAAGCGACGACAGAAGAACGCGGCGGAGCGCGTTGCCCAGCGTCAGGCCAAAGCCGCGCTCGAGCGGTTCGGCAACGAAGGTCGCCTTGCGCTTGGGATCGCCGCTCGCCTTGATCTCAAGAGCGGTGGGCTTCTTCAATTCCTGCCAGTTCTTCATGTTGACAGTCATGTAATTCCCCTGGGAAAGTGGCGGGGGTCGATCCGCTGCGTCAGTGGATAAGACCCCGGCCGATGCAAAAGCAGGCGGATGGCGCGTCCGCCACCCGCCGAAACGGACGCGATCTTAGACGCGACGACGCTTGGACGGACGAACGCCGTTGTGCGGAATGGGCGTCACGTCGCGGATGGACGTGATGGTGAAGCCCACCGCCTGCAGCGCACGAAGCGCCGATTCACGGCCCGAACCCGGGCCCTTCACCTCGACCTCAAGGGTGCGCACGCCGTGCTCGGCAGCCTTGCGGCCGGCATCTTCCGCGCACACCTGGGCCGCATAGGGGGTCGACTTGCGGCTGCCCTTGAAGCCCATCATGCCGGCGGAGGACCAGGAGATCGCGTTGCCCTGGGCGTCGGTGATGGTGACCATGGTGTTGTTGAAGCTGGCGTTCACATGCGCGACGCCGGCCGAAATGTTCTTGCGCTCGCGGCGTTTGATGCGCTGAGGTTCGCGTGCCATTTTGCTCTATCCTACTCAAATCTTGTTGTGCCGAAGGCGTCTCACCTGGGGAGAACTGCCTCCGGCGGAGAAGAAGACGAAAATAGTCCGGGGGACTATTTTCTTACTTCTTCTTGCCAGCGATCGGCTTCGCCTTGCCCTTGCGGGTGCGCGCATTGGTATGCGTGCGCTGACCGCGAACCGGCAGACCCTTGCGATGACGCAGGCCGCGATAGCAGGCCAGGTCCATCAGGCGCTTGATGTTCATCGCCGTTTCGCGGCGCAGATCGCCTTCGACCGTCAGGTCGGAGTCGATCGTTTCGCGGATCTGCAGGACTTCGGCGTCCGACAGATCCTGAATGCGGCGGCTGTGGTCGATGCCAAGCTTGTCGGCGATGTCGACGGCGGTCTTGCGGCCGATGCCGTGGATGTAGGTGAGCGCGATGATCACGCGCTTGTTGGTGGGCAGATTGACGCCCGCGATACGTGCCATGTGTAAAAAGTCTCCTGCTCCACAGGGCGGCTGGCCGCCGACCCTATCTCAAAGCGCGATGCACAAACCCCGAAACGCACGAAAGACGGCCAGCGCTCAGAAATGCGCTGCCGCTGCCAAACGTGACGGGATTTTGGGCCATTATAGAGTCGCACCGGACGAGTCAAGCCGCTGACGGGCAAGGACGACATCGCAACCCGCATTCCGCCCGGCAGGGGCACAATGCGGATCGTCCCGATCACCGGATTGCCGAATGCCATCATAACCGATCATCACCGCTCATTCCACCATCATAAACGGGCCGGCAAAACGGGCCGGCAAAAGCGGGCGGGCATCGCGCAGACGCCCGCCCGCTTTCCCACGGTCATGCAAGGGATCGCGCAGGAGGTTGCGCAGGCCCTCAATTCTCGGCGGGGTCGTCATATTTGAAGGGGTCGGTCAGCACGCCCTCGGTCGGCAGCGGCATGCGCGGCAGGGTCTTCTCGCTGTTGGCGGCCTTCAGTAGCACGCCGGCCAGCACCACCGATCCCTGCCGCATGTCCTCTGCCTTCAGATGATCGAAGGTGTCGATGCTGCTGTGGTGGACGCGGCTGCCATAATCCAGCGGGTCCTGCACGAACTGGTATCCCGGCACGCCCACCGCCTGCATGTAGACATGGTCGGTGCCGCCGGTCGGCCCGGCGACCACGGCGGTCGCGCCCATGCTGGCAAAGGGCGAGAGCCATTCCTTCAGCATCGGCACGGCGGCGACATTGCCCTCCGCATGGAGGCCGCGCAGCTTGCCCGATCCATTGTCGATGTTGAAATAGGCCTTCAGATCGGCATAGCCGGGCCTGGGCGTGATCGGGAATCGGTAGCGCCAGCGGTAGAACTGCTCCAGCCCGCCCTCCTTGTCGACGCCGGGCGCCGGCGCGCGGGTCGCCAGATATTTCTCGACATAGGCAAGGCTGCCGAGCAGCCCCTGCTCCTCGCCATTCCACAGCGCGAAGCGGATGGTGCGCCGGGGCCGCACGCCCGATTTCGCCAGGATGCGCGCGGCCTCCATGATCATCGCGCTGCCCGCGCCATTGTCCGCCGCGCCATCGCCCGCCACCCAGCTGTCCAGATGCGCGCCGGCCATCACATAACCCGCCTTGGGGTCGGTGCCGGGGATTTCGGCGATGATGTTGTAGGCGTTGCGATCGCTGTCATCGAACTTCACGTCGCTCATGATTTCCAGCACCGGCGCCGGGCCGGTCTTCGCCAGGCGGGCGAGGCGGCGATAATCCTCCGCCGCGATCTCCACGCCGGGCAGTGCGGGCGTGTCGCCCACGCGGAAGCTGTAGCCCTCGCCATGCACCAGCTTGGCGTCGCGATAGGATATCCGCGCCCAGGCGAGCGCACCCTCAGCCTTCAGGAAGGCATCCAGCTTGCGGGCAAAGCCGGCGGACTTGATCCGCTTTTCGACCGAGCCGGGATCATAGGCCGGCTGGCTGAAGCTATCGCGCTTGGCGATATCCTCATTGGAGAGGCGCTGGAACGCTGCCTTGTCGGGCTCGCTGCCGGTGCCGGGCATGGAGACGAGCACGATCCTGCCGGCCAGCTTGCCCTTCCAGGCGTCGAAATCGCTCTCCTTCTTCATCGGCGCGACGATGATCGGCGCGCTGATCGCGCCATTGGTGCCCGGCGTCCAGGCGACGGGGATGGAGGTCAGCATGATCGGCCGGGGCGAGACCATGCGCGTATAGGCGGACTGGATGGACCAGCCCCGGCCGAAATCGAACCCTTCCTTGTGGACGTTCGACAGGCCCCAATCACGAAACTGCTTCGCCGTCCATTCCTCGGCCTGGCGCATCTGGGGCGAGTTGGTCATGCGGCCGCCAATGCCGTCGCTCAGCTGCTGGGCGGTCTGCATCACCTGGCTGTGGTTCATGCCTTCGTCGATCAGGCGATTGACATCGTCCGCCTGCTGGGCCGCGAGCGGCGCGGAGAGCGATACCGTCATGGCGATGAGGGAGAGCCCGAGCAGAGGCCGGGCCGCGATGGCGAGACGCATGATTATGATTCCCCAATGTTCTTTTAATGCGCGCAGCCTATCGTGCGATCGGGCGGGCGCAAGGGGGGCGGCGCGACAAATGCGTCAGGCGAGCGCAGGACGCTCCGGCGCCTGCCGGCGCCTTGCCCACCATCCCCGGATCAGGCGGATGGCGGGCTGCTCGATAACGTGATGGAGCAGGATCGCCATCGCAAAGGCGGCCGCCAGCGCCAGCGCCGCCGCGCTCCATGGCCCAAATCCCGCCGCCTGGGCCGTCAGCATGATGATGAAGCCGCTATTATGATGGGAAAGGTACAGCGCATAGCTGATCCCGCCCAGCCACAGCAGCGGCGGCGCGCGCAGCAGCCGCAATTGCCCGGCGGCCAGCGCCGCGAACAGCGCGACGAGGAACAGGGCCGTGCCCAGCGCGGCGACGCCGTCCGTCAGCCACACCGTCGCCAGCAGCGCGACGAACAGCGGCGCCTGCTGCGCCCAGCGGCGCGCGCCCATCCAGACCCGGCAGGAAAGGATGCCGATCAGGAAGAAGGGGATATGGTCGGCGACCAGCAGCATGGAGAGCCGCGAGGGCATGGGCGGCCACAGCATCCCGACGATCGAGAGCGCCAGCCATGGCAGCACCACCCGCTCGATGCGCGGCATCAGCCCCATCGTCCACAGCGCCGCCATGCAGACATAGAAGGCCAGCTCCACCGACAAGGTCCAGTAGACCCCGTCCACCTGCGGCAGGAAGGCGAAACCCTGCAGCATCGACAGATTGGCCAGCGCCGCCGCCGGCGACACCTGCAGCGCGGCGATGCCGCCCAGATATTCGACCAGCAGGGTGATCGCCATCGCCCCCCAATAAGCGGGGTAGAGGCGGGCGAAGCGCTTGACGGCAAAATCCGCCACCGACGTCGCCGTGCTGAGCGAAAAGGCGATGACGAAGCCGGAAATGGCGAAGAACAGCAGCACCGCGTCATGGCCGAGGGTGAGCGCGAAGGGCACATGCGCCGCGGCCGGGAACATCTCGTGGAAACGCGTGCTGAAATGATAGATCACCACCACCAGCGCCGCGATGCCGCGCAGCGCATCCAGTTCCGCCAGACGGCCCCCGCCGCTGCCCCCCGGCGGATGCGCGGCGTTCATGCCGCCGCCGATTGCGCGCGGCGCGGGCTGCGCGCCCGCCACCAGCGCTCGATGACCCGCTGCGCCGGGCGCTCGACAAGCCGGTTGAGGCCCACCGCCAGGCTGAGCGCGATGAGGATGGCGAGCGCACAGCCGACCCATGGATCGATGCCCAGCTCATCCGCCTTCAGCATCACCACGAAACCGATATGCTGGTGGACCAGGTAGAGCGAATAGCTGATGCTCCCCAGCCACAGCAGCGGCCGCACGCACAGGAAGCGCAGCCGCCCCGCGATCATCGCCGCGAAGGCCACGACCAGAATGAGCGCCGCGATCAGATAGGCCCGGCTTTCCAGCGCGGCGATGGTGACGATGACGGCGGCCATATAGGGCCATTGCTGCCGCCAGCTTCGCTGCCCCGACCAGACCCGATAGCTCAGCATGCCGATCGCGAAGAAGGGCACATAGCGCAGGATCAGCAGCATGATGATCCGCTCGGGCATGTCCGGCCATGCGGCATATAGCCATTTGCAGGCCAGCCAGCCGATCAGCACCGGCTCCAGCCGATGCCGCCAGGGGCTGAGCCACAGCGCCATCATGCAGGCATAGAAGGCGACCTCCACCGTCAGCGTCCAATAGGCGCCGTCCACCTGCGGCAGGAAGGCGAAACCCTCCAGCATGGAAAAATTGGCGACGATGGCCCAGGGCGGAATCTGCAGCGCCGTGACATTGCCCAGATATTCGACCAGCACCGTCAGCACGATGGCGATCCAGTAGACCGGATAGAGCCGCGAAAAGCGGTTCATCACGAAATCGGCCGCGCTGCCGATCCGGTCGAGCGTGAAGAAAATGGCAAAGCCCGAGATCGCGAAGAACAGCAGCACCCGGTAATTGCCGCCGATCAGGCCATAGGGCACATGCTGCGCGGCCGGGAACATCTCGTGGAAACGGGTGGTATAGTGGAACAGCACGACGGCAAGCGCGCCGATGCCGCGCAGGGCATCAAGCTCCTGCAGGCGCCTGCTTCCGCTTTGCTGCCCGGTTGTTTCCATCTGTTGCGTTAAGCTTCGCAAAACTTAACAAAAAGTTAAAATCGGCCCGACAAAAGGGGTTAACGCGGTTAAATCGTCGTTAATGCGGGCAATCATGGTTAACAGCAGATGCTCCGCCGGAGGGATAGTCGATGGCGGGCCGCTCCGCCGGGGCGACGCAAAAGCGTCATCGCCGGGTCACAGCCGCGTAACGCCACAGGGCTAGGGCGTGCCGGATCGCAACGCTGACCGGACAACCGCCATGGCCGCACCCACCCTCCCTTCCCGCACCGCCTCATCCTCGAAGAAGGTCGGGGAAGCGATGATCCGCCATGAGCAGCTGAGCCCCGCCGGCCTGCTCGACCGCGCCTTTGCCTTCGCCTTTCGCGGCCTTGTCTATGCGCAGATCTGGGAAGACCCGGTGGTCGACATGGAGGCGCTCGCCATCCGGCCGGACAGCGACATCGTCGCCATCGCCAGCGGCGGGTGCAACATCCTCTCCTATCTCACCGCCAATCCGCGCTCGATCACCGCGCTGGACCTCAACACCGCGCATGTCGCGCTCAACCGGCTGAAGCTCACCGCCGCGCGGCACCTGCCGACCCATGCGGATTTCCACCGCTTCTTCGCGCAATCGGGCCAGACGGAGAATATCGCCGCCTATCGCGCGCATGTGCGCCCGCATCTGGACGAGATGAGCCGCCGCTACTGGGAAGGGCGCGACCTGTCCGGCCGCCGCCGCATCGGCGCCTTCGCGCGCAATTTCTACACCAACGGGCTGCTCGGCAAGTTCATCGGCGGCGCCCATCTGATCGCCCGCCTCTACAAGGTGAACCCGCGCGAATTGCTGGCCGCCAACAGCATCGACGAACAGCGGCACATCTTCGAGACCCGGCTCGCCCCGATCTTCGACCGCAAGCTGGTGCGCTGGCTGACGACGCAGCCCGCCTCGCTCTTCGGCCTCGGCATCCCGCCCGCGCAGTTCGACGCGCTGTGCGAGGGCGACAAGCAGGACATGGCCGGCGTGCTGAAACAGCGGCTGGAAAAGCTCGCCTGCGATTTCGACATCCGCGGCAATTATTTCGCCTGGCAGGCGTTCGGGCGCGGCTATGGCGAGGCGCCGCTCGCCTCGCTCCCACCCTATCTGCAGGCGGAGAACCACGCCGCCGTCGCCGACCGGGTGAACCGGGTCAGCGTGCTCCACCGCAACTTCACCGAGCATCTGCGCAGCGCCGCGCCGGGCGCCTTCGACCGCTATGTGCTGCTGGATGCGCAGGACTGGATGAACGACGCGCAGCTCAACGATCTGTGGACGCAGATCACCCGCACCGCGCGGCCCGGCGCCCGCGTCGTCTTCCGCACCGCCGCCGCGCCCAGCCTGTTGCCCGGCCGGGTGGAGGAGCGGCTGCTCAATGCCTGGCGCTATGAGGCAGAGCCATCCACCGACTATACCCGCCGCGACCGATCGGCCATTTATGGCGGCGTCCACCTCTATGTGCTGAAAGACGGCTGGTAAGGGCCATGGACATGCGGACCGGCACCGGCCCGGAAGGCGCCGACGGCCATGGCGCGCTGATGGACCGCATCTATGCGCGCCAGCGGCATATCTATGACGCCAGCCGCAAATATTATCTGCTGGGCCGCGACCGGCTGATCGACGCGCTGGATGCCGATGCCGGCGCGCAGGTGCTGGAGGTGGGCTGCGGCACCGGGCGCAACCTGATCCGCGCGGCGAAGCGCTGGCCGGGCGCGCGCCTGCACGGCATCGACATCAGCAACGCGATGCTGGACACCGCCCGCGTGCAGGTGGCCCGCGCCGGCCTGTCCCACCGGATCGCGCTGGCGCAGGGCGACGCGGCGGAGTTCGATCCCGCGGCGCTGTTCGGCATCGCCCGGTTCGACCGCATCATGCTGTCCTATACCCTGTCCATGATCCCGCCCTGGGAAATGGCGCTGGACATGGCGGCGAGCGTGCTGGCGCCGGGCGGATCGCTCCACATCGTGGATTTCGGCCAGCAGGAGCGGTTGCCCGCGCCCTTCCGCGCCGCCCTCTTCGCCTGGCTCGCCCGCTTCGACGTGTCGCCGCGCGGCGGGCTGCGCGCCGTGGTGGAGGATGTGGCCGAGCGCCACCGGCTGACCCCGCGCTTCACCCCGCTGCTGCGCGGCTATGCGTGGAGCGCGGTGCTGGAGCGGCGCCCCGAGCAGAACGCCACGCGGCGCGGAACAACGGCGCCGCAGACCCGTTGATCCAGGCAGCATCGGTCGCGCTCCATCCCCTACGCCGCGCGGCCGGCGCGCCCAGTTCCCAGTGCCCTGTCCCCAAGGAGCCCGCGCATGACCGACCGCACATCCAGAATCGACGATCATATCGACGACCGCGACAACGCACCCGACGGCCTTGCCCCGGAAACCGACAATAGCGAGCAGAGCGAAGCCGGCACGCAGGCGCAGGATGTCGCCGCCGATGCGCTGGCCGGCGGCACGGACCTGTCCGAAGACAGCGAGCGCGGCGGCCATGACGACCCGGCGCAACTGATCCCCAACGACACCGAAGACCTGGTCGAAAAGATGAACGCCATGGAGCGCAGCGGCCGCATCGACTTCGACGCCTATGCCGGCGAACCCTCGATGGACGACGAGGAAGATTATTATGGCGATACGGACGACGATAGCGACGCGTAATCCCCACGGAAGACCGGCGCAGGCCGGAGGCAGGCATGGCGGGGCGAGCGACAGGCCGTAAGCCATTGCCCCGGCGCGCAAGTGCAGGGGGAAGCGCATGGCGCCTCCCCCGTGCCATTCATGGACCCGGCGCATTTTCGCATTGAGCGAAATGCATGATCCTTGTCGCCGCATTTTCGAACCGGATGACCGTGTCATGGTCATCCCGAAAAGGCTTTAGCGGCAGTTGAGGCTGCCCCGGTCGATCTCCCGCCCCAGCAATGCGCCGGTGCCCGCGCCGATGAGGATGCCCGCGGTGTTGGAGCGGCCGCGATCCAGTTCGCTGCCCAGCAGGCCGCCCAGCGCCGCGCCGACGATAAGGCCGGTGGTGCCATCCGAACGGCGGCAATAATAGCGATCGTCATAGCCGCGATAGATGCGGGTCGAACGGTCTACGCGGATGGGCGCATAGCCGGAGCGGTAATAGCGGTCCGGCCGATAATAGCGGCCATAGCGCGGGTCCGGACGGTTCCAGTCATAATTGTAGACGACGCGGCCGGGGCGATAATTGCCGCCGCCATGGCCGCGATCCCCACGATCCCAATGCTTGCCGCCATGGCGCTCATCATAGCGGCCATGGCCCCTGTCGCCACGATTGTCGCCACGGTCGCCCCCGTCGCGGCCATGCCCGTTGCCACGCCCATGGCCCTGATCGGCCGAAGCCGGAACGGCGGTGAGCATCATGGCCCCCAGAGAGAAGGCGGCCAGTGCGCCCTTGACGGTGAACGACATTGTTTTTGCTCCAACATGGTTTTGATCTGGAGCGAGAACACCACAATATGTCCGAATGTTGCATGAACGGAAAGATAAGGAGAGGTTCAGGGAACGTTGCGATGCCCGCAACTATCGCGTGGATTTACGCGACCCGGCGCCACGCACGTCCATTCCATAAGCTGAAGCCGCGCGCGCCGGGCAGACCGAGCGCGGCTATGCGAAATGGCAGCAGGACAAGAATTGTATGGCCTGGCGCAGTCGGAAGACCGCAGCCAGTGATCCTGCTCGAAAAGAGTCTCTGCGACTTCGGCCTTGAACGTTCATGTCACGCCAAAGACCGGAGGATATTCAGGCGGCGCTCGTAAAACCGATCCCGCCCCTGATCCAAAGCATCATCATCACGGCGGCGAGTGGGCCAATACATGCGGCTTCGATCATTGCCCACTCACCAAATCGCGTGATTATTCCGCCGCGATCCCCGCCGCCTTGAACATATCCGCGTCGCCCTCTTCCGCGCCGGTGCTGTCATTGGCCTTGAGCTTCTTGCGGCGGTCGAAGCTGTCCCACACGTCGTTCCAGTTGCCGCGGGTCGCGCCCTTTGAATATTCGGTCGCGCGGGTTTCGAAGAAATTGGCATGCTCCACGCCGTTCAGCAGCGGGGCGAGCCAAGGGAGCGGGTGGTCCTCGATCATGTAGATGGGCTTGAGGCCCAGCTGGCCCAGCCGCCAGTCGGCGATGTAGCGGACATAGCGCTTGATGTCCTTGGGCGTCATGCCGGGCACGGGCCCCATTTCGAACACCAGGTCGATGAACGCATCCTCGATCCGCACCGTCTTCTGGCACATGTCCATGATGTCGTCCTTGACCGCGGGGGTCAGGCACTGGCGCTCGGCGCAGAAGGCGTGGAACAGCTTGATGATGCCCTCGCAATGCAGGGTCTCGTCGCGGACGGACCAGGTGACGATCTGCCCCATGCCCTTCATCTTGTTGAAGCGCGGGAAGTTCATCAGCATGGCAAAGCTGGCGAACAGTTGCAGCCCTTCGGTGAAGCCGCCGAACATCGCCAGCGTGCGGGCGATATCCTCGTCCGTATCGACGCCGAACTGCTGCAGATAGTCGTGTTTGTCCTTCATCTCCTTATACTGCATGAAGGCGCTATACTCGCTCTCGGGCATGCCGATGGTGTCGAGCAGGTGCGAATAGGCGGCGATGTGAACCGTTTCCATGTTGCTGAACGCGGTCAGCATCATCTTGATCTCGGTCGGCTTGAACACGCGGCCATATTTTTCATGGTAGCAATCCTGCACTTCCACGTCCGCCTGGGTGAAGAAGCGGAAGATCTGCGTCAGCAGGTTGCGTTCATGGTCGCTGAGCTTCTGCGCCCAGTCGCGGCAATCCTCGCCCAGGGGCACTTCCTCGGGCAGCCAGTGCAGCTGCTGCTGGCGCTTCCAGAACTCATAGGCCCAGGGATATTCGAAGGGCTTGTACTGCTTGGAGGCTTGGAGAAGGGACATCGGAGGTATCCTTGGAGCGAAAAAGACAAAAAGAGGAAAAGCTTACGCCCCTCTCCCCTTGTGGGAGAGGGAGGGGCCCGCGCCGTCAGGCGTGGGAGGGTGAGGGGGCAGGGCGGCGGCGATCGTCGCCAGAACGCCATCGATATTCTGCATCACATCATGGTTCCAGAAACGCAGGACGCGGTAGCCCTCACCGTTGAGAAAGGCCGTCCGCACAGCATCACGATCACGGTCGACTGCATGCTGGCCGCCATCGACTTCCACGATCATCCGAGCAGAGTGCGACGCAAAATCCACAAAATAGGTTCCCAGCGGAACCTGCCTGCGGAATTTGGCCATGGGGAGTTGCGCACGAAGGGCATTCCACAAGGCGCGCTCAGCATCCGTAGCATTCCGACGCAATGTCCGAGCATGGGCAATAGCATCGGCTTTCCGCTGCATCCCCGCTCCCCTTACGAAAGAAAGTCGGGCTAAAGAGCGCTCTCGTGACGGCTCGATGCCGCCAGGGATACGCTTCACTGCCACGTCCCAGTAGGGGTAGACAGCCGCTGGCGCGACTGCCCCCTCACCCAACCCTCTCCCACAAGGGGAGAGGGCTTTAAGGGTCTCACTGACAGGCAAGGCATTCGTCATAGTCGGTGCTTTCACCGATCTCGAACTTGGGTGCCTCGCTGGTGTTGTCCGCCTCCACGCCGCCGGCGAAGCCCGCGCGCTGCACGGACTTTGAGCGGAGGTAATAGAGCGACTTCACGCCCAGCTCCCATGCGCGGAAATGGAGCATCAGCAGATCCCACTTCTCGACATCGGCCGGGATGAACAGGTTCAGCGACTGCGCCTGGTCGATATAGGGCGTGCGGTCGGCGGCCAGTTCCAGCAGCCAGCGCTGGTCGATCTCGAAGCTGGTCTTGAACGCATCCTTCTCTTCCTGGCTCAGGAAGTCGAGATGCTGGACCGAACCGCCATTTTCGAGGATCGAATTCCACACATTGGTGGAATCCTTCGCCTTTTCGACCAGCAGCTTTTCCAGATAGGGATTCTTGATCGAGAAGCTGCCGGACAGCGTCTTGTGCGTGTAGATGTTCGCCGGGATCGGCTCGATACAGGCCGAGGTGCCGCCGCAGATGATGGAGATGGACGCGGTGGGCGCGATCGCCATCTTGCAGCTGAACCGCTCCATCATGCCCATGTCGGCCGCGTCCGGGCACGGCCCGCGCTCATGCGCCAGCACCATCGACGCTTCGTTCACCTGCGCGTTGATGTGCTTGAACATCTTCATGTTCCAGCTCTTCGCCATCGCGCTTTCGAACGGGATGAGGCGCGCCTGCAGGAAGCTGTGATAGCCCATGACGCCAAGGCCCACGGAGCGCTCGCGGCTGGCACTATATTTGGCGCGGGCCATCTCGTCGGGCGCGCGGTCGATATAATCCTGCAGCACATTGTCGAGGAAGCGCATGACATCCTCGATGAACTGCTTGTCGCCGTTCCACTGGTCCCAGGTTTCCAGGTTCAGCGAAGACAGGCAGCAGACGGCCGTGCGGTCGTTGCCCAGATGGTCGACGCCGGTGGGCAGCGTGATTTCCGAGCAGAGGTTCGATGTCGAGACCTTCAGGCCCAGGTCGCGGTGATGCTTGGGCATCGTGCGGTTCACGGTGTCGTTGAACACGATATAGGGCTCGCCGGTGGCCAGACGCACCTCGACCAGCTTCTGGAACAGTGCGCGGGCGTTCACCGTGCCGCGGATCGACTGGTCCTTCGGGCTGCGCAGGTGGAAATCGCTGCCGTCGCGCACCGCTTCCATGAACTCGTCGGTCAGCAGCACGCCATGGTGCAGGTTCAGCGCCTTGCGGTTGAAGTCGCCCGAGGTCTTGCGGATCTCCAGGAACTCCTCGATCTCCGGGTGGGAGACGTCGAGATAGCAGGCGGCCGAGCCACGGCGCAGCGAGCCCTGAGAAATCGCGAGGGTCAGCGAATCCATCACCCGCACGAAGGGGATGATGCCGCTGGTCTTGCCGTTGAGGCCGACGGGCTCGCCGATGCCGCGCACATTGCCCCAATAGGTGCCGATGCCGCCGCCGCGCGAGGCCAGCCAGACATTCTCGTTCCAGGTCGCGACAATCCCTTCCAGGCTGTCGGACACCGAGTTCAGATAACAGGAGATCGGCAGGCCGCGTCCGGTGCCGCCGTTCGATAGCACGGGCGTTGCCGGCATGAACCACAGGCGGCTGATATAATCGTAGATGCGCTGGGCATGCGGCTGATCGTCGGCATAGGCCGCCGCGACGCGAGCGAACAGGTCCTGATAGCTCTCACCGGGCAGCAGATAGCGGTCCTGCAGCGTGTCCTTGCCGAAATCGGTCAACAGCGCGTCGCGCGACGAATCCGTCGTCACGGCGAAGCGGCGCTCCTGCACGGCGTTGGACGCGATCGGCGCGGCCGTGGCCTTCGCGGCCCCTGCAGCAGCTTTCGCCGGAGCGGCGGCAACGGCCTCCATCACATCTTCGATCGTCGTAGCCACGTCCTGTCCACTCACTTCCTGCGTTTCGCGAAAATCCATGCGCCGCCTCCAATGTTCATATTTCGTTCGATTCGGCCAAACCGTGCGGAGCAAGCGCCCAGCATAGCATATTTCCAAACCGCCCGGACCAAAGCATGCAGAGACGACAAAGGCCGAGGTATAGCCTGCACTTAAGCCGACAAAACCCCGTCACGCCGACTCACGTCGCCGCGCCTTATACCATCTATTGGGTAACCCCCGTTGTCCCGAATACAAGGGATAGTGCCATAGCCAGTTTCGGACGCAAGAGGGTAAATTACCGTTTAGAGACTCCGCCTGCCGCCGAAACGACCCGGTTCATGGACATGCCCTGTGCGACGCGCGGACTTTCCTCGCCTCCATGAAAGGCAAGAGCCAATCGTCAAAATGAAAATAAATATGTGGATCAACGTGCTGCACAGCAGCATCGCCAGCGACGCTTCCCGCTCGCCCATCTGGAAGATCGGTCAAGGCTCATATACAATATATGGTATCGGCAGCGCGGAAATGAAGGGCATGCCCCACAACCCCGCCCATGATCCCGCCCATGATCCCGGACGGGATTTGCAGCCGGAACGGCCTTTCCGCATCGACCGGATGGAGCGGCCGGCCATGACGGAAGAGGCCGGCGATATCTTCATGATCCAGACGCCCGGTGGCGGCGGTGGCGGGGCGGCCGCGGGGCAGGCCGAGGGCGTTCAACGGACTGGCGCAAACCATTCTCATTTCGGCTCCGGCCTCTTGTCTACTCATGCAATAGACATAACATCGTCCTCAGCGAATCGACACAGGAGGAACGATGTCATGACCGAGCGGACCGTCACCGACCGAACCCCCATCATCCTGACCCTGGCCGGCATGGAACAGCCCGGGCCCGGCCACTGGCTGAGCCGGTGGAACGAGGAACTGCCCGATTGCCAGCCGGTGGCGCTGGGCCTGTGGGCCAACCCCAATCGCAATGCCTGGGTCACGGCGCTGAACATCGCCATTCGCGAGGCCGACCGGCCGGTCGTGCTGGTGGCGCGCGGGCTTGCCTGCCATGCCGTCGCCTGGTGGGCGGCGCTGGAGCGCCCCGCTTATGGCACCCCCGTTGCCGGCGCGATGCTGGTCGCGCCGCCGCGCATCGACACGGCCAGCGACGATCTGCGCTATATCGGCTTCGGCCCGGCGGCCAAGGTGCTGCTGCCCTTCCCCAGCGTGGTCGTCGCCAGCCGCAACGATCACCGGATGGACTATGCCGGCGCGCAATCCCTCGCCCGCCTGTGGGGCAGCCATTGCGTCGACGGCGGCGAGATCGGCTCGGCCAACGACGCTGCCGACCTTGGCCGCTGGACGCATGGCCGCACGATATTGCACTGGCTGACCGCGCAGGACGGCGAAGGCTTGGCCGCCGCCCCGCGCGGCGCGGCGGAAATCATCGGCTTTCCCGGAAGGACGGCGCGGCCCATCGATCTCTCGCTCTAGGCAGTGCCAACCCTCTCCGGCTCCCATCCGGAGAGGGTTTTGCTATGCCCGGCCAATCTCTTCGGGCTGCGCGGCAAAGCGCCGGGCGATGAGGGCGCAGGCGATCAGCTGGATCTGGTGGAACAGCATCAGCGGCAGGATGATCGGGCCGACCTGCGCCGCGGGGAACAGCGCGCCGGCCATCGGCACGCCCGAGGCAAGGCTTTTCTTCGATCCGCAGAACAGCAGCACGATCGCATCCTCGCGGCGGAAGCCGAAAAGCTTGCCCGCGCTCCAGGTCAGCAGCAGCACGACGGCCAGCAGCAGCACGCACAGCAGCGCGATCACACCCAGCTCGCCCAGCGACACGCGGCTCCACAGCCCCTCCACCACCGCCGCGCCGAAGGCGGTGTAGACGACCAGCAGGATCGACCCCCGGTCCACCATCGTCACCAGCGCCTTGTGCCGGGCCACGAAGCCGCCGATCACCGGCCGCAGCAAATGGCCGCTGACAAAGGGCAACAGCAGTTGCAGCGCGATATTCTCGACCGAGGAGAAGGAGACGGCGCCGGTCTCTCCCCCCATCAGCAGCGCGACCAGCACCGGCGTCACGAAGATGCCCAGGATGTTGGAGAAGGAAGCGCTGCACACCGCCGCCGCCACATTGCCCCGCGCCATGGCGGTAAAGGCGATGGAGGATTGCACCGTAGAGGGCAGCAGGGTGAGAAACAGCATGCCCGCCGCCAGGATCGGCGGCAGGAAGGGTATCGCCCCGATCGCGACGCCCAGCAGCGGAAACAGCACGAAGGTCGTCGCCAGCACCGCGCCATGCAGCCGCCAGTTGCGCGCGCCCGCCCAGATCGCCTCACGCGAGAGTTTCGCGCCGTGGAGGAAGAACAGCAGCACGATCGCCGCATCGGCAATGCCCCCGAACAGCGGCACGCCCCATCCGCGCGGCGGCAGCACGCTCGCCAGCAGCACCGTGCCGAGCAGCATCAGGATGAACGGGTCGAGCAGGCCCTTCAGCCGCACCATCATGCCTTGCCCGTGCCGTGGAACCCGGCGCTCAATGCCGTGCCGCCGGGGTGGGTGCGGGAAGCGTGATGTTCACTGTCTGGCCGGGCACCGGCGTCAGCAGGATGATCGCCCCGCAGCACAAGCCGAGCACGCCCCAGACATAGCGTTTCTGGCGCAGATCCTGTGCGCCGCGCACCAGGCAATAAAAGCCGGCCAGGGCGATTGCCGTCGTCCAGAACATCGTCATCTTGCTGTCATATCCTTACCGGAGCGGACATGCGCGCCCCGCCCGGCGACATAGGTAAAGGCGACCGCCCTGTCATCACCCAGAATCTGCAGCGCGAACAGGCGCTCGGCCAGCGGACGCCCAGCGGTCCGGCGGGCGAGCAGCGGGGTGGCGGCGCCATCGAGCACGACGAAGTCCGCCTCCTGCCCCGGCTGCAGCGCGCCGACCCGGTCGGCCATGCCCAACAGCCGCGCGCCCGCCGCCGTGGCGAAATGGAGGGCGCGGAAGGGATCGAGGCTTTGCCCGCGCATCTGGCAGACCTTGTACGCCTCCCCCATGGTCGAAAGCAGCGAGAAGCTGGTGCCCGCGCCGACATCCGTGCCCATGCCGAGCTTCACGCCATGGGCGTCGGCGCGGGCAAGGTCGAACAGGCCCGAGCCCAGGAACAGGTTGGAGGTGGGGCAGAAGGCGATGCCCGCCCCGGCCTGCGCCATGCGGGCCATGGCGCGGTCGTCCAGATGCACGCCATGGGCGAAGACCGATCGCTCGCCGACCAGCCCGAAGCGGTCATAGACGTCGAGATAGTCGATGGCATCGGCGAAGCGCGCGGCGACAGCGGCGATCTCGCCCCGATTTTCCGACAGATGCGTGTGCAGCAGCGCCTCCGGATGCGCGGCGAGCAGGTCGCCCGCCACCTGCAACTGTGCGTCGGAGGACGTGAGCGCGAAACGCGGCGTCACCGCATAGCCGAGCCGCCCCCGACCCCGCCAGCGCGCGATCAGCGCTTCATTCTCGTCGCGCGATCCCTCAGGCGTGTCGCACAGGGCTTGCGGCGCGCACTGGTCCATCATCGTCTTGCCCGAGACGATCCGCATGTTGCGGCTGAGCGCCGCGTCGAACAGCGCATCGACGGACCCCGGATGCACGGTGGAGAAGACCAGCGCGCTGGTGGTGCCGTTGCGCAGCAGCTCGTCGAGGAAGAAGGCCGCGACCCCATCGGCATGGGCGCGATCGGCAAAGGCGATTTCGGCGGGGAAGATATGCCGGTCCAGCCAGTCGAGCAGTTGCGCGCCATGGGCGGCGATGCGGTCGGTCTGCGGATAATGGACATGGGTGTCGATGAAGCCGGGCACGATCAGCCCGCCGGGGAAGGCGGTGACGGGCAGGCCCGGAAAGCGGGGCTCAAGCATCGCATGGTCGCCCAGCGCGATAACGATGCCGTCTTCCACCACCAGCAGACCGTCTTCATGATGGACGATGGCGTCCATGCCCGCCTGCGCGGGATCATGGGGCATGGCAAGGATTTCGGCGCGATAGCCGTGGAGGGTCATGCGGCCCCGCCTTCCCTGCCGTCCTTCGCGTCGTCCTTCAGCGCCAGCAACTGCGCCAGCACGGCGATGGCGATCACCTCGGGTTGCTTGCCGCCGATGCCCGGCATGCCGATGGGGCAGACCATGCGGGAAAGCGCCGCTTCCCCCACCCCCGCCGTGGCGAGGCGCGAGCGGAAGCGCGCGCGCTTGGTGGCCGATCCGATGACGCCGGTGAACGCGAAAGGCCGGGCCAGCGCCGCCTGCACCAGGCGGAAGTCGAGGCCATGGTCGTGGGTGAGGATCAGCACGGCGACATCGTCCGGCGCGGCGGCGATGGCGGCGATCATCTGGTCCTCGCGCGCATAAGTGACGCCAGCGATGTCGGCCGCCTCCGCGCGGCTATCATACCAGGCGAAGGCGAGCGGCAGGCCATGGGCGGCGCGGGCGATCGCCTGCCCGACATGGCCGGCGCCCAGCATGATGACGGGGCGCGGCGGATCGCCCAGACGCTCCGCCAGCACCATGCCCGGCGCTGGCCGAGGATCGCGGGCGGAGGGCGGCGCGGCGGCGGCATCGGGGCCAAGCCGCGCGCGCGCGATCCGCCCCTCCTCGAAGCGCGCTTCCCAGACCGTGCCGAAATCGGCGGCGTTGAGCCATGCCGCCGCGTCATCGTCCAGCCGCTCGACCAGCAGCCGCACCTTGCCGCCGCAGCATTGGCCGAGCAGCGGCCCCAGCGGATAATCCTGCACCCGCCAGCTGCCCGGCGGATGGGCAAGGATGGCGCGGGCCTGCTCGGTCGCGCGATATTCCAGCATGCCGCCGCCGATGGAACCGGACAGCCCCGTTGCCGTCACCACCATGCGCGTGCCCGGCCCGCGCGGCGCGGAGCCTTCGGTCGCAAGGACCGTCACCATCGCGGTCGGCCCCCGTGCCAGCCCCCGCAACGCCTCTTCCGCCCAGTCGAGCACCGCCATCACCCCGCGCGCAACGCGGCGATGGCGCCAAGGATGCGCTCAGGGGTGGCGGGCGCATCGAGGGCGGGCAAAACTTTGCCCGGCACCGCGGCGGCAACCGCATGGGTCAGCGCCGACAGCACGGAGAGCGCCAGCATGAAGGGCGGCTCGCCCACGGCCTTCGAACGATGGATGGTCGGCACATTGGCGCAGCCGCCGTCCCACAGGCGAATGTCCATATGCGCAGGGCGATCGCTGGCGGTCGGGATCTTATAAGTCGATGGCGCATGGCTCAGCAGCCGACCCCTGTCATCGAACACCAGTTCCTCCGTGGTGAGCCAGCCCATGCCCTGGATGAAGCCGCCCTCCACCTGCCCCAGGTCGATGGCCGGGTTCAGCGAGCGGCCGACATCGTGGAGGATGTCCACGGCCAGCACCTTGTGTTCGCCGGTCAGCGTGTCGATCACCACCTCGCTCATTGCCGCGCCATAGGCGAAATAATAAAAGGGCCGGCCGCTGTGCCGGGCACGGTCATAATGGATGTCGGGCGTCGCGTAGAAACCGCTCGCCGCCAGCGAGACGCGCGCCAGATAGGCCATGCGGCACAGCTGGGCGAAGGGCGTGACGCTCTCCCCCGCCACCATGCCTTCGGGGGTGAAGCGCACATCCTCCGGCGCGATGCCGTGGCGGGCGGCGAGCAGGCTGGCGAGGCGGTCGCGGATCTGCAGCGCGGCGTTCTGCGCCGCCATGCCGTTGAGGTCCGAGCCCGAGGACGCGGCAGTCGCCGAGGTGTTGGGCACCTTGTCCGTCCGCGTCGCGGTGATGCGGATGCTCTCGACCGGCACGGCAAAGACATCCGCCACCACCTGCGCCACCTTGATGAACAGGCCCTGCCCCATCTCCGTGCCGCCATGGTTGAGCTGGATCGAGCCATCGGCATAGGCCAGCACCAGCGCCCCGGCCTGGTTGAGATGCGTCGTCGTGAAGCTGATGCCGAACTTGACCGGGGTGAGCGCCAGCCCCTTCTTCAGCACATGGTGGGAGGCGTTGAACGCCTGCACCGCCGCCATCCGCCCGGCATAGTCGGCACGGGCCGCCAGTTCATCGATCAGGTCGGGCGCGACATTGTCCGTCACTTCCATATGGAAGGGGGTGATGTTGCGCCCTCCCCCTTCGCCCGGCCGAGCGTAGAGATTGACCCGCCGCACGGCGAGCGGATCGCGCCCCAGATGCACGGCGATGGCGTCCATTACCCGCTCGATCACCAGCATGCCCTGCGGCCCGCCGAAACCGCGAAAGGCGGTGTTGGACACGGTGTTGGTCTTCGCCCGGTGCGAGACGATCTCGACTGCGGGCAGATAATAGCAATTGTCGGCGTGGAACATCGCCCGGTCGTTGATCGCGGGCGACAGGTCCGTGGTCGCGCCGCAGCGCGAGGCGAGCGTCATGCGGATACCGGCGATCCGCCCCTCGCCATCGAAGCCGACATCATAGCTGGCAGCAAAATCATGGCGCTTGCCGGTCATCACCATGTCATCGTCCCGGTCGCAGCGGAACTTGGCGGGGCGGCCGGTCTTGCTCGCCACCAGCGCGGCGGCGGCGGCGAACAGCGCGGCCTGCGTTTCCTTGCCGCCGAATGCCCCGCCCATGCGCCGCACCTCCACCGTCACGTCGGCGCTGGCGCGATGCAGCAGATGCGCGACCAGATGCTGCACTTCGCTGGGATGCTGGGAGGAGGTGAGGACATGCACCTGCCCATCCTCGCCCGGCGTCGCGAGCGCCACCTGCCCTTCCAGGTAGAAATGATCCTGCCCGCCGATGGCGATCCTGCCGGAGAGCCGATGCGGCGCGGTAGCCATCGCGCCATCGGAATCGCCCCGGCCCATGGTCTGGCTCGCCTCGATCAGGGACTTTGCCGCCAGCGCGGCCTCGATATCGAGCAGCGCGGGCAGCGGGGCATAATCGACCCTGGCCAGCTTTGCGGCGCGGCGGGCGGCGGTGGCGCTGGTCGCGGCGACAAGGAAGATCGGCTGGCCGACAAAGAGCACCCGCCCCTCG
Organism: Sphingobium aquiterrae; assembly: GCF_037154135.1. Taxonomy (NCBI): domain Bacteria; kingdom Pseudomonadati; phylum Pseudomonadota; class Alphaproteobacteria; order Sphingomonadales; family Sphingobiaceae; genus Sphingobium; species Sphingobium aquiterrae. Next base: position 63,053 of record NZ_JBANFL010000002.1, on the reverse strand, counting down.
GCCAGCAGCGGATCGTCGCTCGCTACGGGGCTCACGTCATTCTTCCCCGGAATGTCGGCGGCGGTATAGACCGCGACCACCCCCGGCGCGGCGCGCACGGCGGAAAGGTCCATCGACAGGATATCGGCATGCGCCTCGCTGCCCTGGCCGAAGGCAAGGTGCAGCAGGTCGGCGCTTTCGGCCATGTCGTCGACATAAAGCGCGGCGCCCGCCACCTGCATCGCGGCGCTGTCATGCGGCATCGGGCTGTGGACCGCGCCGGCCGCCGGCAAGGGCAATTCGGGCGGCAGGGCGGCGTCGCGGTCAGCCATGGCGCGAACCTGCAAAAACGGGCAGCAATGCCGGGGCAAGCACGCTCATCGGTTCATCGGGATAGCGCGTCTTCGCCCATATCCGCCGCAGCAGATTGGCGGCGGCCGTCAGCCGATAGGCGGAAGACCCGCGCACGTCGCTCAGCGGCGCATAATCCTCGCCCAGCGCGGCGCAGGCAGCCTCGACCGTGGCCTCGTTCCATGGCTGGCCGATCAGCGCACCCTCGCAGGCGCGGGCGCGGGCGGGCGTGCCGGCCATGCCGCCAAAGGCGATGCGCGCATCCATGACCATGCCCGCCGCGATCGTCAGCACGAAGGCGCCGCAGACGGCCGAGATATCGCTGTCGAACCGCTTGGACAGCTTGGTGATGCGCACCAGCGTTTCGGGCGTGGGGCGCGGCACGAAGATACTCTCGACAAATTCGCCGGGCGCGCGGTCCTGCCTGCCATAGGCGAGGAAATAATCCTCCAGCGGCATCGTCCGCCGACCGTCGCCGCGCCGCAGGGTGAGGCTCGCGCCCAGCGCGATCAACGCCGGCGGCATGTCGCCGATGGGCGATCCGTTGGCGATATTGCCGCCGATGGTGCCGGCATTGCGCACCTGCGTCCCCCCGATCCGCCGCACCAGCTCACCCAGATCGGGCGACAGGCGAGTGAGGGCCACCTGCGCCTCGGCATAGCGCACGCCCGCGCCGATGGTGAGGCCCCCGGTCGTCTCCTCGATCCCGCGCAGGTCGGCGACATCGCCCAGCAGGATGATGTCGGGCAGCACGCGCTGCTGCTTCGTCACCCACAGGCCGACATCGGTGGCGCCCGCGACCAGCCACGCCACGGGATGGTCGATCAGCAACGCCGCCAGTTCATCCGAAGAGCGCGGCGCGAAGCAGCGGCGGGTGGTGCCGGACAGCGGGTCGTCATAGGTGAAGGACAGCGGCTCGTCGCGCACCAGCGCCTTGAGCGCCGCCACGACCTCCGCATCGTCCTGCGGCGCGGGCATCACCCTCTCGCCCGCCGCCAGTATCGGGCCATAGCCGGTGCAGCGGCACAGGTTGCCGGAAAGCACATCGGCCACAGGCACGTCCACCGTGCCCATAGCGCCGATCGCCCGGCCATGGAGCGACATGACGATGCCCGGCGTGCAGAAGCCGCATTGCGACCCGTGGCATTCCACCATCGCCTGCTGCACCGGCGCGAGCGTACCGTCCCGCGAGAGGCTTTCCACGGTCATCAGCGCGCGCCCGTCCAGCATCGGCACGAAGAGGATGCAGGCATTGACCGCGCGCCATGCCACCGCCTCGCCGCCGCTGTCCGCTTCGGGCGAAAGCTCGCCCAGCAGCACCGTGCAGGCGCCGCAATCGCCCTCCGCGCAGCCTTCCTTGGCGCCGGTGCGGCGCAGGCGATAGCGCAGCAGGTCCAGAACGGTCGCGGTGGGATCGACATCGGCGATCTCGACCAGCTCGCCATCCAGCAGGAAGCGCACGCGCATCTCAGCTCCCCCGATAGGTGGAATAGCCGAAGGGCGAGACGAGCAGCGGCACATGATAATGGTCGCTGCCCGGCGCGACGCCGAAATCGATGGCGACGGTATCGAGGAAGGGCGGATCGGTGAGCGCCACACCGCGCGCACGGAAATAGGGAGCGATGTCGAATTCCAGCCGGTAGCGGCCGGGCGCCAGCGCGGGCAGGCCGGCGCAGCGGCCATCCTCATTGGTCGTGCCCGCGAACAGCCGGCTGCCGTCCGCCGCCGTCAACCGCAGCGCGACGCCTGCCGCCGGGCAGCCATGGGCGGTGTCCAGCACATGCGTGGACAGGGTGGGGGTGGACGGGGTGGGGGTGGAAAGGCTGCTCATGCCGCCGCCTCCCGCGCGTCCGGGCGCGGCCATTCGCCCAGGAATTCAGGCTCGTCATAGGCGAGCAGGTCGGCGACCAGCTGGTCCTTGTCGTCAAGGAACAGCTGGTTGGCAACGCCGGCCACAAGGCGCGGCAAGGCGTTCTTCAGCCCCGAAAGCGCGGAGGCGGAGAGGCCAAGGCTGATCAGCGCGGAATAGTTGAAGGCGAACAGGCCATGGACGCGCGCGCTATCCTCCGGCGCGCGCGGCATCAGCTCGAAACCCTCGCCCAGATAGGGATGCGCGTCGATCAGCGGATTGGCGACGGCGGCGGGCGGCGTGACCCGGTCGCGCCAGCGGGCGATGCCGTTCGCCACCAGCGCCAACTCCGGGCGCAGCGCGGGATCGCTGACCAGGCCGGTGGACAACACGACGAAATCGAAATCATGGCGGCCCTGCGGCGTGGTGACGCGCACCACTCTGCCATCTGGCCCGCCATCCGGCCCGTCCACCTCCTCCACATCCAGCCAGGGCGCGCCCAGATGCAGGGCAAAGCCGGGCCAGGCCGCCGCGCGCGCGAACGTGTCGTTGGTCGGCGGCTGGTTATGGCCAAGGAAGCCCGCCATCACCCGATATTTGGTCTCGTCGTCCAGCGCCGGATAGCGGGCGGTGAAGCCCTGCCGCTCCATGAAGCGGATGGGATTGATGCGCGGCAACGTCTCGCGGCGAACGAACACCTCCACCGCCGCCGCGCCCAGCCCCAGCGCCCAGTTGGCATTGTCGAAGGCCGAAGCGCCGCCGCCAAGGATGCCGATGCGTCTGCCCACCATCGCCGCATAATCGATCGGCTCGCTGCTATGGGCATAAAGTTCCCGCGACAGCTTCTGCGCGATCATCGGCGGGGTATGCCATTGCCCGCCGCCCTGAATGCCTGTCGCCAGCACCACTTTTCGCGTGAGGAAGGTGACGCCATTGGCGATGTGCAGGCGATGCAGGCCATCCTGCGGCATCGGCTCGATCATGGTCAGCCTGTGGTCGTTGCGCACCGGCAACGCCAGCACGCGGCGATACCAGCGCAGATAGGCCATCCAGTCGCCCCGCGCGATCCTCTCCAGCGCCGCCCAGCTTTCCCGCCCATGCTGCGCCTCCCACCATGCCCGATAGCTGAGCGAAGGCACGCCATAGTCGATGGGGGTCAGATCCTTGGGCGTGCGCAGCGTCACCATGCGGGCATAGGTTTCCCATGGCCCCTCATAGCCCTCCGGCCCGTCGTCGATGACGAGGATATTGCCGATCCGCTCGCGCAGCAGGCCGAAGGCGGCGGCAAGTCCGCTCTGCCCACCACCGACGATGACCACGTCATGGACATGGCCGTCCTCATGGATGCGCGGGCGGGTCCAGTCGGTGCCGGCATGGCCGATCAGCATCAGCTCGCACATCAGCCGCGCTTCCAGCATGGGCAGGCCGATCGCCTCGCCTTCCGTCATGGCAAATCCTCCAGCCGCAGGCGGACGATCTCGCCGATCTGGCCGATGGCGGTCGCGATCTCGGTCTCCCGGTCATGGGCGGCACGGCGTTCCATGGCGTCCAATATGCCCGCCTTGTCGGTCAGGCGCACGCAGATGATGAAGGGAAAGCCGAAGCGTTCCGCATAGGCGGCGTTCAGCGCATGGAAGCGGGCATATTCCCCCGCCGTCAGCCGGTCGAGCCCGGCCGACGCCTGTTCTGCGGCCGAGGCGTCGGTCAGGGTCCGGTCGATCGCCGCCTTGCCGGCCAATTCGGGGTGGGCGCGGATGAGGGCAAGCTGTTCCTCCGGGCGCGCGTCATGCACCGCCTGCATCAGGCCGGCATGGACATCGGCAAAGGGCCGCAACATCGCGGCGCGCGCCACCACCCAGGGCGAATGTTCGAAGAGCGCGCCGAAGCGGGCGACAAAGGCCGCCTCGCTGAGCGTGTTGACCTCTTCCAGCGTCAATGCGTGCTCCCTTCCAGGCTGACATGGGCGGTCACGACCTTCCACCCGTCCGGGAATTTCACCCAGCTCTGCGTCTGGCGCCCGCGCCGGTCGCTGTTCTCGCGGAAGAATTCGGCGTCGGCGGTGGCGAAAGCGGGGGCGCCGTCCCCGCCCCCATAGACGGTGATCGCCACCTTGCCGAGCCTGCGCTGAGGCGATCCGCCGCGTCCCTTGCGGAATTCCCGGATCTCCTCGATGCCGTACAGCACCTCGCCCACGCCATAGCGGTTGGTCGTCGGCGCCTCATGGAACAGCGCGTCCATCGCCGGGATATCATCCTCCATCAGCGCGCGCTCATATTCGGCGAACGCGGCGGTCACTTCGGCCAGCAGGACGGGATCGTCGATGGTCACGGGATCAGTCATCGGGGGCGTGCTCCTTCAGCCAGTGACGGGCAATATCCACCCGCCGCGCGATCCAGACATCCTCTCTTGCGCTTATATGGTCCAGAAAGCGGGCGAGCGCCGCCGTCCGCCCCGGCCGCCCGGCAATGCGGCCATGCAGGCCGACCGACATCATGCGCCCACCCTCGGCATGAAGATAGTCGAACGTGTCGCGCAGGTAACGGAAGAACTGCTCCCCTTCGGTGAAGCCGTTCAATGCCACGATCTTCATGTCGTTGACGTCCAGCGTATAGGGGACGATCAGCTGCGTCATGCCGAACCGCCGGTCATAATAGGGCAGGTCGTCGGCATAGCTGTCCGCGTCATAGAGGAAGCCCCCCTCCTCCGCGACCAGCCGCGCGGTGTTGGGCGATGTGCGGCCCTGATACCAGCCGAGCGGGCGGCTGCCGGTAAGCCGGGTATGAAGGGCGATGGCCTGCGCGATATGGGCGCGCTCCACATCCTCGGGCACATATTGATAGTCGATCCATTTGAGGCCGTGGCTGGCGATGTCCCAGTCCGCCGCCAGCATCGCCGCGACCGCCTCCGGGTTCATCTCCATCGCCTTCGCCACGCCGAAGACGGTGACGGGAAGCCCGCGCGCCGTGAACAGCCGGTGCAGCCGCCAGAAGCCCGCGCGGCTGCCATATTCGTACAGGCTCTCCATCGCCATCGCCCGGTCCGCATGGCTGCCCGCACCGACCATTTCGGAAAGGAAGGCTTCGGAACCCTTGTCGCCGTTGAGGATGCTGTTCTCCGCGCCCTCCTCATAATTGACGACGAACTGCACCGCGATCCGCGCGCCACCGGGCCAGCGCGGATCGGGCGGGGTGGCGCCATAGCCGGTGAGGTCGCGGGGGGTGGTCACGCTCACCCCTCCCACCCCAGCAATGCCGCATCCACCGCCGCACCCGCCGGCAATGCAAAACCCTGCGCGCGCAGGCACGCTTCCAGCGCGGCCAGCGTGATCAGCACCTTATGCTTCATCGCATTGTAGCCCATCGCGCCGATCCGCCACACCTTGCCCTGCAACGGGCCGAAGGCGGTGCCGATCTCGATCTCGAACCGCTCGCGCATGGCGGCGCGCACCGCCTCGCCGTCGACGCCCTCGGGGATGTAGACGCCGGTCACATTGGCCATGCGATGGGCGTCGTCGCCGAAGACCGTCAGCCCCATAGCCCGCAGCCCGGCCGTCACCGCGCGGCCGGCGGCGGCATGGCGGGCGTAGCGTCGGTCCAGCCCCTCGGCGAGGCAGATGCGCGCGCATTCCCGCGCGCCATAGAGCATCGTCGTCGCCTCGGTATGGTGATTGAGGCGCTTGTCCGACCAGTAATCCATGATCATGGCGAGGTCGAAATAGTTGGAGCCGATGCGGATGCCGGTGCCGTCCGCAATGTCGTCGCGGCGGATGCCCCGTTCCACATGGCGGCGGGCGAAGATATGCTCGGCGGCGCGATCCGACAGCGTGATCGGCGCGGAGCCCGAGGGGCCGCCAAGGCATTTCTGCAGGCCGCCCGTCACCACGTCCACGCCCCAGCGGTCGGCGGCGATCGGCATGCCGCCGATGGTCGCGGTGGCATCGACATAGCTCAATGCACCCGCCGCGCGGCACAGATCGCCCAGCCCATCCAGCGGCTGCGCCATCGTCGTCGAGGTATCGCCATGCACGCAGGCGACGACCTTCGGCCCGAAGCGCGCGATGGCGGCGGCGATGGCGTCCATCGGCACCACTTCGCCCCAGGGCGCGTCGACCGTCTCGATCTGCGCGCCGATGCGGCCGAGGATTTCGGTCAGCAGCAGCCCGAAGCGCCCGAAATTGACCACCAGCACCCGGTCGCCGGGCGCGACCAGCGAGACCAGCGCCGCCTCTATCCCCGCCCGCGCGGTGCCGTCGACCAGCATCGTCCAGTGGTTCTGCGTGCCGAAGATCGGGCGATAGAGCGCCATCACCTGGTTCATATAGCCGGTCATTTCCGGGTCGAACTGGCCCAGCAGGTCGGCGGACATCGCGCGCAGGACCCGTGGATGGGCGTTGACCGGGCCGGGGCCCATCAGCAGCCGCTGGGGCGGGTCTATCTCTCCGAACAGCAGCGGGTCCAGATTAGCGGCCAAATGTCTCTCCCAGTCCCGTTATGAACGCCAGCATCACCGCCAGCGCGATCTCCACATCCGCCACGTCCACCGCCTCGGCCGGATTGTGGCTGACCCCGCCCGCACAGCGGATGAACAGCATGGCCGTGGGGCAGAGCGCCGCCATCACCATCGCATCATGCCCCGCGCCCGACACGAGGCGGAAGGGCGGCTGACCCGCCTGCGCGATGGCGGCATCCATCAGCGCCATCAGCCGCTCGTCGCAGGGGCTGGCCGGCAGATCGTGGACCCGTTCGACGGCGAAATCCAGCCCGCGCCGGCCGGCGATGGCCGCAACCTCGTCCAGCATGGCGCGCGCCGCGCGGTCGCGCCGCTGGGGATCGCCCGAGCGCACGTCCAGCGTGAAGCGGACGGTGCCGGGGATGACATTGGCCGCACCCGGCAGCGCCTCGATCCGCCCGACGGTCGCCACCAGATCGGACGCGTCGGCCCGCGCAATCCCCTCGATCGCCACCATCATCTCGGCAGCACCGGCGAGCGCATCGCGGCGCAGGCCCATGCTGCTGGTGCCGGCATGCCCCGCCATGCCCGTGACGGTCAGTTGATAGCGCAACTGCGCGGCGATGCCCGTGACGGTGCCGACGGCCAGCCCCTGCGCCTCCAGCACCGGCCCCTGCTCGATATGCGCTTCCAGATAGGCCAGCGTTTCGCCGGGCGCGCGAGCAGCGGAGAGATAGTGGGCGACATCCACCCCCGCCTCGCCCAGCGGCACGCCATCGGCATCGGATATGGCCAGCGCATCGGCGGTGAGCGTGCCGGCGACCGCGCGGCTCGTCAGCATGGCGGCGGGAAAGCGCGATCCCTCCTCGTCGCCAAAGGCGATCACCTCGATCGGAAACGGCAGGCACTGCCTCCGCGCATGCAGTGCGGCGACGCATTCGATGCCCAGCATGATGCCCAGCGGCCCGTCATAGCGCCCCGCATCGCGCACGCTGTCGAGATGACTGCCGATGAGCAGCGCGGGCGCATCGGGAGCGCTGCCTTCATAGCGGCCGACAAGGTTGGCGGCGGCATCGCGCGTCACCACCATGCCGGCTTCCACCATCCATGCGCGCGCCTGTTCCTGCGCGGCGGCATAGGCGGGGGTCAGATAAGCACGATAAAGCCCGCCCGCCATGTCGCTATAGGGCGCGACGCCCAGCATGTCGCACCGCGCCACCGCCCGCGCCCCGCCCGGCGGCAGATCGGCGACGGCGCTCACCATCCCCTCACCATGCCGCCACCTGCCCGTCGCTGCGCGGATCGGTCGCGCCTTCCAGCCGGCCATCGGCATGGCGCACGATCGCCCCGGCATGGCCCATCATCGCCGTCAGCGGCCCGACGCGTTCCACCCGATGCCCGGCGGCGGCAAGATCGGCATAGAGCGCGGCGTCGAACCCGTCCTCGATCTTCAGCGTCGTGCTGTCCTCGCCCCAAGTCCGCCCCAGCAGCCAGCGCGGGCGCGAGATCGCCTCCTGCAAATCCACGCCGCCCCAGGCATAGCGGGAGAAGAGCGCCGCCTGCGTCTGCGGCTGGCCCTCCCCGCCCATGGTGCCATAGGCCATGATCCTGCCGTCATCGAAGCGGGCGAGCGCGGGGTTGAGGGTATGGAAGGGCTTGCGCCGTGGCTTCAACGCGTTCCAGCCATCGGCCGCGAGGCGGAAGGAGGCCCCCCGGTTCTGCCAGGTGATCCCCGTCCCCGGCAGCACGATGCCGGAGCCGAATTCAAAATAGGTCGACTGGATGCAGCTCACCACCCGGCCCTCACCGTCGGCAGCGGCGAACCATGTGGTATCACCATGCTGCGAGGGCTGCGGCCAAGGGAGCGCCGTCGCCGGGTCGATCCGCGCCGCCATGGCGTCGAGCGCCGCGCCGTCGTCCAGCAGCGCCTGCGGATCGGCGGTCATCCATTTGGGATCGCCGCAATGCGCGTCGCGCCACAGGAACGCCTGCTTCGTCGCCTCGACCAGCCCGTGGACATGGGCGAAACCGTCCGCCGCGCCCGTCACGCCCAGCCGGTCGTAGAGCGCAAGGATCAGCAGCGCGGCGATGCCCTGCGTCGGCGGCGCATGATTATACAGGCGCGCACCTGTCACCGGCACATGCAGAGGCACGGTGGGTTCGGCGCGATGGTCGGCCAGGTCCCGCGCCGAGACCGGGCTGCCCAGCGCGGCCAGATCGGCGGCAATGTCGGCCGCCAGCGCGCCGGTGTAGAAGCTCCCCAGCCCGTCTGCCACCAGCCGCCGCAGCGTCGCGCCCAGCGCCGGCTGGCGCAGCCTGTCGCCCTCCCGCAGCGGCCGTCCCTCCGGCTCGAAGATCTGGCACCAGGCACCGGGCAGGCCGCGCAATTCCGCGCCCTTGGCCGCCGCGATCTCCGCCCCGCCGCGCGTCACCACCACGCCCGCTTCGGCATGGTGGATGGCATCGCGCAGCAGCCGGTCGATCGGCATGCCCTGCCCATATCTTTCCAGCGCCAATGCCCAGCCGGAAATCGTGCCCGCCACCGTGTTCGCCGCCAGCGGCCCGCGCCATGGCACGGCATCCAGCCCGGCATAGAGCGACAGGTCCGCCGCCGCAGCGCTGCGCCCGCAGGCGTCGATCGCTTCCACCGATCCGTCGGGATGGGCGACCAGCCAGAAGCCGTCGCCGCCAATGCCGGTCATGTGCGGATAGACCACGGCAAGCGTGGCGGCCACCGCCACCGCCGCCTCCACCGCATTGCCGCCATCGGCCAGGACGTCGCGCCCCGCCTGCGCCGCCAGATGATGCGGCGCGCTCACCATGCCACGCAGCGATTGGGGGCTATGCCGCATCAATCGGGCAGCGCCGCCACGAAGCCGCGCACCACGGATGCGGAATTGACCGCCGCCAGGTTCATGAAGATCAGCATCTGGTTGGGGCCATCGCCACCGCCGGCCAGGTCGGACAGGCTGCGAAAGGCGATATAGGGCACGCTGTTGGCATAGGCGACATGGGCCACCGCCGCGCTCTCCATGTCAAGCACCTGCGCCTGGAAGGTCTTGAACAGATATTCGCGATATTCGGCATTGTCGGCAAAGGCCGGCCCGCTGACGCCGCCACCGCCGACGATGACCTTCGGCGCCTTCTCCAGGCATTTTGGCGTCGCCGGGCCGGTCGTCGGCAGGCAGCGCGCCAGCCTGGCGCCGGTCACGGATGAACGGGCGATAGCGAGCAGCGCGGGATCGGCCATGAACCAGCGGTGGCGTATCATCGGCTCGGTCGCATTACCCACGCGCACGCCGCGCGGGAACATCATGCCGTAATTGGGCAGCGCGTCGGCATCCTGCCGCTCGGGCGGCGCCCAGCTGCCGTCGGGCAGCTTCCGCGCGAGCGAGACCTCCATATACTGGTTCCACCGCTCGGGCACCACGACATCGCCGACATCGAGGCCGGGGTCGATGCCGCCCGCGATCCCGGAAAAGACGATGCGTTTCACGGTGAAGCGGTCCAGCAGCAGCTGCGACGTCATCGCCGCATTCACCATCGACACGCCGCTCTGCATCAGCACGATCGGCTTGCCCGCCATCGTGCCGGTCAGGATATTGAGGCCGTTGATATGATGCTCCACCGGCTGCTCGACCATATGGACCAGCGAGTCCCATTCGGGCGGGAAGGCCGTCATCACCGCCGTGCGCGGCGTCATGTCGACCTTCTGCGCCATGACCGGCGCGGCGACCAGCGCCAGCAGGGCGAGGGCGGCGGCGTAAAGCGCGCGCATCATGCCACGCTCATCCAGGCGAAGCGGACGACGAACAATATTGCGAGCAGGAACAAGAGCCAGTCTCCCCTGGTAGCGGTGCCGCGCAGCAGCTTCAGCAACGCATAAGCGGTGATGCCGAAGGCCAGGCCGTTGGCGATGGAAAAGGTGAGCGGGATCAACACGACGGTCAGGAAGGCCGGGATCGCCTCGAACGGTTCGTCCCATGCCACCTCGACCAGCGGCGCCATCATCAGGCTGCCGACCAGGATCAGCGCCGGCGCGGTCGCGGCGACCGGCACCAGCTGCGCATAGGGCGCGGCGAACATGGCGGCGAGGAACAGCACGCCGGTGACGATGGCGGTCAGCCCCGTGCGCCCGCCCGCCTGCACGCCCGCCGCGCTCTCGACATAGCTGGTGACGGTGCTGGTGCCCGCCATCGATCCCACGATAGTCGCGGTCGCATCGGTCAGCAGGATGCGGTTCAACCCCGGAATGCGCCCCGCTGCATCCATCAGCCCGGCGCGCTTGGTGACGGCGACCAGCGTGCCGAGATTGTCGAACAGGTCGACGAACAGGAAGACGAAGACGATCTCCAGCAGGCCAAGGCCATGTTTGCCGACGCCGCCGAACACCCCGGACAGGTCGAGGCGAAAGGCCGTCTGCGTCAGCGCCGCCAGATTATAGGGTTCGGGCCTGAAGCTCACCTGCCCCACCAGCGCCGCGACGATGGTCGTCACCACCATGCCGATCAGGATCGCACCCTTCACCCGCCACACCGAAAGCGCGGCGATCAGCACCAGCCCGAAGATCGCCAGCAGCACGCCCGGCGCATGCATATCCCCCAGCGCCACCACCGTCGCGGGATTGGAGACGACGATGCCGGCGTTCTTCAACCCGATAAAGCCGATGAACATGCCGATGCCGCCCGCCACCGCCGCGAACAGCGAAGGCGGGATGGCCGCGACGATCAGCTGCCGCACGCCCACCAGCGTCAGGATCACGAACGCCACGCCGGAAATGAACACGCAGCCCAGCGCCACCGGCCATGGCACGCCCATCTGCTGCACCACGGTGAAGCTGAAATAGGCGTTCAGCCCCATGCCCGGCGCCATCGCCAGCGGCACATTGGCCACGAACCCCATCAGGATGCTGGCAAAGGCGGCGGCAAAGCAGGTGGCGGCGGCAACGGCGGCGACTGGCATGCCCGCCTGCCCCAGGATCGCCGGGTTCACCAGCACGATATAGGCCATGGTGAGGAAGGTGGTGACACCCGCCAGCACCTCCGTCCGCACGGACGTACCACGCTCGGTCAGGCGGAAGCGGCGGTCGAGGGAAGAAGCGGGTGAGGAAGAGACATCTGGCATCGCGGCATCGGTCATCGTCGGATCGGTTCCCCCCTGGACCGGCGCGCGCGCCTTCATCGGGCGTCGCACCGGCAATTCCGCTTCTCCTGCTGCATCCCCCCGGATTTCCCGCCTGTTTTGCCTGACGGACCGGGGCATCATAGCAGCGGCTTTCATGCTGGCAACCGGCCGGTCGCGCAGGGCGGCGGCATGGCGCGCAGCAGCCCCGCCGCCTCCAGCGCGGCGGCGAGCGCGAACAGCGCATCCTCCCGCCCCGGCGCGCCGATCAGCTGCACACCGACCGGCAGCTCACCCGGCTGGCGGGCCAATGGCGCGGCGATCACGGGCAGGCCGATGAAGCTGATCGGCTGGGTATGCAGGCCCAGATGCGCCCGCGCCGGCACCCGCGCGCCGTCTACGTCGATCATCGGATCGGCGATCGGCGGCGCGGCGCAGGGCGTGGCCGGCGCGATCAGCACATCATGGTCGGCGAACAGGTCCAGCGCCTGCCCAAGGAACCACGCCCGGACATCCTGCGCCTTGAAATAGGCGCTGGCCGGCAGCATCGCCCCCGCAATCAACCGGTCGCGGGTTGCGGGATCGAAGCCCATGGCATCGCACCGCAGGGCCGGCAGATGCCGCGCGCCCCCTTCCGCCGCCGTCATCAGGAAGGCCGCCGAGCGCGCGCGCTCCACCTGCGGCAGCGCGACCGTCGGCACGCCACCCAGATGCGCCGCAATCGCGTCGATGCCCGCCACGATCTCCGGCGCGACATTATGCGCGAACCATCCGCCCAGCCGCGCCACGCGCAACCCCGCCGCATCGACAACGGGCAAAGGCGCGCCAGCCAGCACCACGCTCGCCAGCCGCAATTCGGCCAGGCTGGCGGCGAATGGGCCGATATCGTCGAAGCTGTCGACAAAGGGAAAGGCCCCCGCCATCGGCAGCGCGCCATGGGTGGGCTTCAATCCCCACACCCCGCACAGCGATGCCGGCACGCGGATCGACCCATTGGTATCCGTGCCCAGGGTCAGCGGCAGGAAGCCCGCCGCCACCGCCGCCGCCGATCCGCCCGAGGAGCCGCCGGCAAGGCGCGCGGGGTCATGCGGATTGCGCGTCGTGCCATAGGCCGCGTTCACCGTGGCAAAGCCATAGGCGAACTCATCCATGTTGAGGCTCGCCACCAGCACCGCGCCCGCCGCCACGCAGCGCCGCACCCCCTCCGCATCGGCGGCGGCGGGCGGCGCCTGCGCGCGCATCGCGGCGCCGGCGGTGGTGGGCAGCCCGGCGATATCGAACAGATCCTTGACGCCGAAGGGCACGCCGGCCAGCAGCCCCGGATCGCCCCCCGCCGCGACAATCGCGTCCACCGCCGCCGCATCGGCCAGGGCACGCGCCTCCAGCAGCCGCGTCACGGCCAGCACCGCCCCGTCGCCCGCACGGATCGCGTCTATGGCCCTCTGTGCGAATGCCGTCGCGGAGACAGCGCCGCTGCGCACCGCCCGCGCGATGCCGGCTATGTCGGTGGGCAGATCGGTGGGCAGGCCGGCGCTCACCCGACATCCTCCGGCCCGAACCCGTCCAGCCGCGCCAGATGCGCACCCAGCAAGGCAAGATTGGCGGCGACACCGGCCACCGCCGCCTCGGGCAAATCCATCCCGATCAGCCGCGCGACAAGCGCCACGACGGCGCGGTCCGCGCCTGCCCCATCCTCCGCCGAACCGCCCTCACCCGTCATGCCCGATCCTCGCTGCATCGCAGCACATCATGCCGCCTCTGCGCGCGATGGCAACAGAGATGGTGCAGGCGCTTCGATATCGGACTTTCCCGTTTGATGCGCTCACGGCCTGATGCATAACATGGCCATGACTGTCTCCCCGATCGAACGCGCCGCGCGCGCCATGTACGACGTCGCCAAGCCCGACTGGGACTGGAACGACCCCAGCACCGAGTCACTGCGGCAGACATATCGGGAAAAGGTGCAGGCCGTGCTCACAGCGATCCACGAGCCAGGCGAAGAGGCCGTCGAAGCGGGGATGGAGATCGTCAAAAACGTGCATCCGGGCATGAGCGAGGCCGGATATCGGGACGACACCATGGGAATATGGCACATGATGATCGACGCGATATTGAACGAGGCCCAATAATATGCGCGCCCGTCATGGCCATCGCCGGATACACCCAATGGCCTGATCTGCCCTGCCCATCAGGACAATGGCCCTTTGCGATCACGCCGAAAGCGGGAGGGGCCGAAAGCGGGAGGGGCCGATCATCGCCTTCCCCTCACTCCATCGCGTCGGCGATTTCCTCCAGAGGCTGCGTGTCGATCACGCGGATGCGGCCCTGTTCGGTGCTGACGATGCCCGCCTGCGCCCACAGGCCCAGTTGGCGGTTGATATTCTCGCGGCTGATCCCCGCGAACATCGCCAGTTCGGTCTGGCTCAGCGTGATCACGCCGTCCGCGCTCCCCTCCGGCAACAGCCGCAGCAGGAAGCGGGCGAGGCGGGGGGCCGCGGCATAGGCGCGGTCGGTCTCGATCGTCTGGTTGGCAAGGCGCAGCCGCTGCGACAGCTCGCGCATGATACGCAGGGCGATGCCGTGATTGCTGGCGATCACCCGTTCGAAGGCGAGCCGCGCCAGCGTCACATAGCGCAGCGGCTCCATGGTGATGACGCTGGCGGTGCGCACGCCGCCGTCCAGCAGCGCGATCTCGCCCAGCACCGACCCGGCCGAGGCATAGGCCAGCACGATTTCCCGCCCGTTCGCGGTGAAGATCGTCACCCGCGCCTGCCCCTCCAGCAGGATGAGCAGGAAGTCGCCGTCGTCGCCCTGGCGCAACAGCGTCTCACCCTTTTTCGCCTTGTGCTCGCGCGCGTCGCGCAGCAGCTCGACCAGATCCTCGCGCGTCAGCGAATGGAGCAGGCTCTGTTCCGGCAGTTTTCCGTAAAGCTCGCTGGCGTCCATGACTGTTCCCCCGATCGGTAGCGATTCGCGGGCGGGACTATGGCGGAGGGGGAGAGGTTCGCCAAATGGGGGTGTCCGTTTGCGGAGATATCCGCGGGACGTCGCTTAACCCTTCTCCCGCCCGCGGGAGAAGGGTTGGATGTATGTCACCGACCGAACGGTCTCAGACCAGCCGGCTCTGCTTCACCGCCGCGGCGATGAAGCTGGCGAACAGGGGATGCGGGTCGAAGGGCTTGGACTTGAGTTCGGGATGGAACTGCACGCCCACGAACCAGGGATGGTCCGGCCGCTCGACGATTTCGGGCAGCGTCCCGTCGGGCGACATCCCCGAGAAGATAAGGCCGCCCTTTTCCAGTGCGTCGCGATAGCCGCCGTTCACTTCATAGCGGTGGCGGTGGCGCTCGCTGATCTCGGCGGCGCCATAGATGCCGGCAACCACGCTGTTGCCGTCCAGCTTCGCGGGATAGGCGCCCAGCCGCATGGTGCCGCCCAGGTCGCCGCCCTCGAACCGCTTCTGCAGCCCTTCGGCGCCCATCCATTCGGTGATCATGCCGACCACCGGCTCGCTGGTCTCGCCGAATTCGGTGGTGGAGGCGTCCGGGATGCCGGCGGTGTTCCGCGCGCCCTCGATGCAGGCCATCTGCATACCCAGGCAGATGCCGAAGAAGGGCACCTGGCGCTCGCGGGCGAACTGCACGCTGGCGATCTTGCCTTCCGAACCGCGCACGCCGAAGCCGCCGGGCACGAGGATGCCGTGCATCGGCTCCAGCTTGGAGGCGATATCGTCGCCCTGCTCGAACAGCTCGGCGTCGATCCACTTGACGTTGACCTTCACCCGGTTGGCAAAGCCGCCATGCATCAGCGCTTCGTGCAGCGACTTGTACGCGTCCGGCAGGCCGACATATTTGCCGACGACGCCGATCGTCACTTCGCCCTCCGGGTTCGCCTGCCGGTCCATGATGTCGACCCAGCGGGCAAGATCGGGCTCGGCCGATCCATCCAGGCCAAAAGCGCGCAGCACTTCCTCGTCCAGCCCCTCGGCATGATATTGCTCTGGCACGGCATAGATGCTGCTGGCGTCGAGCGCGGGGATCACCGCTTCCTTGCGGACATTGCAGAACAGCGCGATCTTCGCGCGCTCGCTCTCGGGCAGCGGCTGTTCGCAACGGCACAGCAGGATGTCGGGCTGGATGCCCAGCGAGGTCAGCTCGCGCACGCTGTGCTGGGTCGGCTTGGTCTTCAGCTCGCCCGCCGCCGCGATGAACGGCACCAGCGTCACATGCACGAAGATGGAATTGCCCCGGCCCAGATCGTTGTGCAGCTGGCGAATCGCCTCCATGAAGGGCAGGCTTTCGATGTCGCCCACGGTGCCGCCGATCTCGCACAGCATGAAATCGACATCGTCGGTCTCGGCCAGCGCGAACGCCTTGATCTCGTCCGTCACATGCGGGATCACCTGCACGGTCGCGCCCAGATAGTCGCCGCGCCGCTCGCGCGTGATGATCGTCTGGTAGATGCGGCCCTGCGTCACATTGTCCGACTGGCGGGTGGGCACGCCGGTGAAGCGCTCATAATGGCCCAGGTCGAGGTCGGTTTCCGCCCCGTCGTCGGTCACATAGACCTCACCATGCTGATAGGGCGACATCGTGCCCGGATCGACGTTGAGATAGGGATCGAACTTACGGATACGCACACGATATCCACGCGCCTGCAGCAATGCTGCAAGGGATGCGGCCATCAGGCCTTTTCCAAGCGAGGAGACCACGCCGCCGGTGATGAAAATGAACCGCGCCATGGGAGGTAAGGCTTAGCCTCTATATATGTTGTTGGGCAAGCGCCCGTTTGCCGGACGCCCGCAAAAAAAGGTCGGCCCGAGGGGCCGGGCCGACCGTGACGAAAACGGGAAAAGCCCGTCAGTTGGCGAGCGGAACGCTCGAATTGCCTGCAGCGGCGCCATTGCCCACCGCCTGCGCCGCGCCGGCCAGCGGATCGGCCGTGGGCGCTGCGGGAACGGCGCCGGCCGCCGGCGCGGGCGCCGTCTTGACCAGCGAGGTGTCGATATTGCTCGGCGCATGCTGCACCGAAGCCATCACCGCCATCACCACGCTGAGCGTCACGAAGACGGTCGCGAGGATCGCGGTCGAGCGGGTCAGGAAATCCGCCGCGCCGCGCGCCGACATGAAGCCCGACGGGCTGCCGCCGGTGCCAAGCCCGCCACCTTCCGACCGCTGCATCAGGATGACGGCGACCAGGGCGGTCGCGACGATGGCCTGAACGACCAGAAGAAAGGTGAAGATCATGACGACATCTGTGTCCGATGAAGGGGTAGGATTGGCGGCCACATAGCGAGGTTGGCCCGAAGGTTCAATGGCGGCGGTGGCACGTGCCCCCTCCCGCGATAACAGGAAGGAGCTGCATGCGCCCTCAGGCCGCCGCCTCCACGATCGGGGCGAACTTGCCCGCGGTCAGGCTGGCGCCGCCCACAAGGCCGCCGTCGACATCGGCAATGGCCATCAGTTCGGCGGCATTCTCGCCGTTCATCGACCCGCCATAGAGGATGCGCATGGCCCCGGCCTCGTCCGCGCCGATGCGCCCGGCCAGCGCCGCGCGCAGGGCGGCATGCATCGCGGCCACCGCATCCATCGTCGGGATGCGGCCGGTGCCGATCGCCCAGATCGGTTCATAGGCGATCGCCAGCCAGTCCGCCGCCGCGCCTTCGGGCAGCGATGCGATCAGCTGCACGGACACGACCGCCTCGGCATCGCCCGCGTCGCGCACGTCCAGGCTTTCGCCCACGCACAGGATCACCTTCAGGCCCGCTGCATGGGCCGCCGCCGCCTTGGCCGCGACATCGGCGTCGCTTTCATGCTGGTCGGTGCGGCGCTCGCTATGGCCCACGATCGTCCATGTCGCGCCGGCTTCCTTCAACATCTCGGCCGAAACGCAACCGGTATGCGCGCCGTTCGCCTGCATGTGGCAATCCTGCCCGCCGACAAAGGCACCGCCGGCGACATCGGCCGCCGGCGCGATCAGCGTCGCGGGTAGGCACAGGCCCACCTCCACCTGCGGATGCGCCGCGGCCAGCGCGCCGATCGCCGCCACCTCGGGAAGCTGCGCGCGCAGCCCGTTCATCTTCCAGTTACCGACTACCAGCTTGCATCTGTTCATTTTCGCTCCAATCCCTGCTGCACCACAGATTGTGCGGCGCAGCGATAACGCCTGACGCCCCATTGTCCAGAGCGGGTGGCGCCGATTGGGATCGAGCGCGGCGAAGACCAGCCAAGGTCAATGTCTCAGAGCCCCAATGTCTCAGGGGGGGCAGTGCCGCAGAAGGCCCGCACCGCGGAAGGCATGCCTCGCGGGCACCCTTCCCGCCGCCACACGACGCCGGGCTTGATGCTTGGGCGCTCCCGCCCTAAAGCGGCCCTTCTTGCCCTCAACGCCATAGCCGGACGCCCCATGCTCAGCTTTTTCCGCCGCTTTCTCGGTCACCGGATCGGCGCCTATATCGCGCTGGCTTTTCTTGCCATGATCGGCCTTGCCTTTGCGGCGGGCGATATCAAGGGGCTGGGCGGCGGCCTTGGCACCGTGATGAGCGGTGGCGACACCGTGGCGAAGGTGGGCGGCGAATCGCTGAGCACCACCGAATTGCAGAGCCGCACCCAGCGCGTGTTCGAACAGCAGCGCCGCGCCAATCCGGGCCTGCAGATCGGCACCTTCCTGGAACAGGGCGCGCTGCCCCGCGTGCTCGACCAGTTGGTCGCCGGCCTCACCGTCTCGGCCTTTGCCGACGATCAGGGCATGGGCGTGAGCAAGCGGATGGTCGACGCGCAGATCGCCGGCATCCAGGCGTTCCAGGACGCATCGGGCAAGTTCAACCAGGACATGTTCCGCCAGGCGCTGGCCCGCGAGGGGATCAGCGAAAAAGCGCTGCGCGAAGACATCACCCGCGACCTGCTCGCCAAGCAGCTGCTGTCGCCCGCCAGCCTTGGCGTGAAGCTGCCGAACAGCCTCGTCCTGCCCTATGCCTCGCTGCTGCTGGAAACGCGCGCCGGCCGCATCGCCGCCGTGCCCGCAATGGCCTTTGCCAATGTGCCGGACCCGACCGAGGCGCAGCTGAAGGATTATTATGCGAAAAATGCCGATCGCTTCACCGTGCCCGAGCAGCGCCGCCTGCGCTATGCGCTGATCGACATCGCCCGTTTCGCCACGGCGGCCACGCCGACCGAGGCGGAGATCGCCGCCGCCTATGCCGGCAACAAGGCGGCCTATGCGGCACAGGAAAGCCGCAGCATCGACCAGCTGGTGCTGCCGACGCAGGCCGCCGCGCAGAGCATCGCCGCCGATGTCGCCAAGGGCACGTCGCTCGCCGCCGCCGCGCAGCAGGCCGGGCTCGCCGTCGCCAGCCTCAAGGACCTGTCGCGCGAAGCGCTGGCCGCGCAGAGCAATGCGGCGGTCGCCGACGCGGCCTACAAGGCGGCGCAGGGCGCGCTGGCCGGCCCGGTCAAGTCGCCGCTCGGCTGGCATGTGCTGCGCGTCACCGCGATCACCCGCACGCCCGCCCAGACGCTGGACCAGGTGCGCGGCAAGCTTGGCGAGACGCTGCGCGCGACCAAGGAACAGCAGCTGCTGGGCGACTTCACCGGCAAGCTGGAAGACCAGGTCGCCGGCGGTGCGACCTTTGACGAGGTGACGAAGGACAATGGCCTGACCATCGCCACCACCCCGCACCTGATCGCCACGGGCCAGAGCGTGCAGGAGCAGAATTACAAGGCCCCGGCCGAAGTCGCCGCGCTGCTGCGCCCCGCCTTCGACATGAGCGAGGATGACGATGCGCAGCTGGTGCCGGTGGAGGCGGGCAAGCGCTATGCCCTGCTCGCCATCTCCGACATCGTCGCCGCCGCGCCGCCGCCGCTGGACAAGGTCCGGCAGGTGATCGTCGCCCAGTACAAGCTGGCCGAGGGCGACAAGCAGGCGAAGGCGCTGGCCGAGAAGATCCGCACCGCCGTCGCCAAGGGCACGCCGCTGGACCAGGCCGTGGCGCAGGCCGGCGTCGCGCTGCCCCCCGTGCAGAAGGCGGGCGGCCGCCGTGCCGACGTGATGCGCGGCGACCAGCGCCCGCCGGCCGAGATCGCCATGCTGTTCTCCATGGCGCCCAAGAGCGTGAAGGTCCTGCCGATCAGCGGCGGTCGCGGCTATTTCGTGATCCAGCTGGACGGCATCCAGACCGGCGACGCGGCCAAGATCCCGGCGCTGGTGGAGCGCGTGCGCAGCGATCTGGGCAATGTCGTCAGCGGCGAGATCGCCGAACAGTTCGAGCGTTCGCTGGAAACGCAGCTGGGCGTCACCCGCAATGCTTCGGCCGTGGCGAAGACGCAGGCCGAACTGCACCGCGCCAACGGCGTCGCCCAGTAAGGGCGGGCCCATGGCGGACGGAACAGCGGAAATCCCCGGCATATCGACCGCGCGCCGCGCCCTGGCGCAGGGCAGGTCCGCACTGGTGTGGCGCCGCCAGATCGCGGACACCGACACGCCGATTTCCGCCGCGCTCAAGCTGTTCGAGCCCGACCGGGGCGACTTCCTGCTCGAATCGGTGGAGGGCGGCGCGGTGCGTGGCCGCTACAGCCTGATCGGCCTTGCCCCCGACCTGGTCTTTCGCGCCAAGGGCCGCGAGGCGGAGATCAACCGCGGCTGGGCCACCGACCGCGACGCCTTCACGCCCGAAGCCGGCGATCCGCTGACCGCGCTGCGCGCGCTGGTGCAGGAATGCCGGGCGGAGGCCGATCCGGAGCTGCCCGCCGCGCTGGCCTGCCTTGTCGGCTATTTCGGCTATGAGACCGTGGGCCTTGTGGAAAAGCTGCCCCGCCCGGCGGAAAATCCGCTGGCGCTGCCCGACATGCTGTTCGTGCGACCCACCGTCATCCTGGTGTTCGATCGCCTTGCCGACGCGCTGTTCCTGGTCGCGCCGGTGTGGAAGGGCAGCTTTGCGGACGCAGACAGGGCCATTGCCGAAGCGCTGGAACGGATCGACGCCACCGCCGCGCGCCTTGCCGCGCCACTCCCCGCCACCGCCGCGCCCGCGCAAGTGCCCGATGTCGTCGTCACCCCCGTCCTGCCCGAGGGCCGCTATGGCGAGATGGTGCGCCGCGCGAAGGACTATATCGTGGCGGGCGACATCTTTCAGGTGGTGCTCGCCCAGCGCTTCACCAGTCCCTTCACCCTGCCGCCGATCGCGCTCTACCGCGCGCTGCGGCGGATCAACCCCTCACCCTTCCTCTATTATCTGGACCTGCCCGGCTTCGCGCTGATCGGCTCCAGCCCGGAAATCCTGGTGCGGGTGCGCGACGGCGAGGTCACGATCCGACCCATCGCCGGCACCCGCCCGCGCGGCAGGACCGCGGTCGAGGATGCGGCAAACCGCGAAAGCCTGCTCGCCGATCCCAAGGAACGCGCCGAACATCTGATGCTGCTGGACCTTGGCCGCAACGATGTGGGCCGCGTCGCCACCGCCGGCAGCGTGACCGTGACGGACAGCTACACCGTCGAATTCTACAGCCATGTGATGCACATCGTCTCCAACGTCGTGGGCCGGCTGGCGGACGACAAGGATGCGCTGGACGCGCTGTTCGCGGGCTTCCCGGCGGGCACCGTATCGGGCGCACCGAAAGTCCGCGCCTGCGAGATCATCGCCGAGCTGGAGAGCGAGACGCGCGGCGCCTATGCCGGCGGCGTCGGCTATTTCTCGCCCGACGGCAATATGGACAGCTGCATCGTGCTGCGCACCGCCGTGCTCAAGGACGGCATGATGCATGTGCAGGCCGGCGCGGGCATCGTCGCCGACAGCGATCCGCTCTACGAACAGCGCGAATGCGAGGCGAAGAGCGGCGCATTGCTGGCCGCGGCGCGCGAAGCGGTGCGGATTTCGCGGGAGAGCGGGTTCGGGCAATAGGGGCGGAACGGCATCTCAGCCCGTTTCCCGCACCCCACACCGCCCCACAGGCTTCCCGAACTTCGGCTCCGTCAAGAAGCTCCGGTCCGTCAGCGCCTCCATGAACGCCAGCATGTCGGGCATCGTCACCTTGCCCAGCAGGGTCGCGGCATGGCGGCGGATCGCGTCTTCCATGGTCGCGGCGGAGCCGTCGTGCAGCCATGGCCCCGTCACCGCGACATTGCGCAGCGGGGGCGTGCGGAAATCCTGGATCAGCGCCTCGCCGGCCACCGGCGCCTTCTCATTATAGCCGGGCGAGGTACCCAGCGCTGTCGTCCCGGCATAGTGGAAGCGGTTGTCGGTCAGGTCGGCGCCGCTGTGGCAATCGACGCAGCCCGCCGCGTGGAACTGCGCCTCGCCCCGCTGCGCCGGCGCCGAGAGCGCGTCCTTCTGTCCGCGACGATAGCGATCATAGGGCATGTCGGTCGAGATCAGCGTCCGCTGGAAGCTGGCGAGCGCCGCCGTCACCTCGCCCAGGCCGATCGCCGCCCCGCCCCGCGCCCTGCCCGGAAAGGCCGCGGCGAACAGCGCGCGATAGCAGGGGTCCGCCACCAGCCGCCGGGCGATCTCCGCCTCCGCGCCCTTCATCCCCATTTCCACCGGGCGCTCGCCGGTCATCGGCACCAGCGCCTGTTGCTCCAGCGTGTCGATCTTCGCGTCGGTCCAGGTGAGCGGACTGCGCCAGGCGACATTGGCGAGGCCGGGCACATTGCGGATGCCCATCTCGCCGGTCACGCCCACATGCACGCGCTGCCCGTCGGCAAAGCCCCGCCCCTGCTCATGGCAGCCCGCACAAGCCAGCGTGCCGTCGCGCGACAGGGCGGGATCGTAGAACAGCCGCCGCCCGAGCGCGACCTTGGCCGCGCTCATGCCATTGGCGGCCGCCACCGGCGGCGGCGCGGCGCCGACAGGCAAGCGCCCCCAATGCCAACCGGCCATCCCCGGATTCGAAGCCACGGCCAGCGCAGACCACGCCAGCGCCGCGCCGCCCACCGCCGCGATCGCCATGCCCGCCAGCCGTTTCCTCATCGCCCGCTTCCACCCATGCCGCCTGCCCCTTGCCCGCGCATCCTACAGGCCGCATGCGGACCTTGCGAAGACCCGATGCGCCATGCCGCCATTCACCCTGCATCCGGAACGAACAGCGGCGCAGGAATCCGCAAGCCCCGGCCTCGCGCGCCTTGCCGGCCTGTCGAATATAGGGTAGGGGGCTATGCTATGGCTCATATCATCGAGGATCGCCGCAAGCTGCTGGACCGGGTGCATCGCATCACCGGACAGCTGGGCGCGGTCGAACGCCAGCTGGAGGGCGAGGCGGACTGTTCCGCCACCTTGCAGCTGGTCGCTTCCATTCGCGGCGCTGTCGGCGGGTTGATGGAGGAATTGATCGAGAGCCATGTGCGGGAGCATGTCGCACGACCGGGCCTGACCGATGGAGACCGTGCCGACGCAGCCGAGGAACTGCTGGCGCTCATCCGACGCTATGGGAAATGAAATGAGCCAGACACACCCGCCACATCATCACGGACATGCCCACGACCATGGCCATGCGCATGTCCACGCGACCGACCCCTTCATTCTCGCCGGCGAGATAGAGGGTGAAGACAGCCATTATTTCGACCATATCTACCTCTCCGCCTCGCATGACCGGAACCAGAAGCGCACGCTCTGGGTCGTGTGGCTGACGGCGGTGACGATGGTGGTGGAGATCGCCGCGGGCTGGTTCACCGGGTCGATGGCGCTGCTGGCGGACGGTTTCCACATGGCAACCCATGCCGGCGCGCTGGCCGTGGCCGCCGCCGCCTATGGCTATGCCCGCCGCCATGCGCGCAATCCGCGCTTCACCTTCGGCACGGGCAAGGTGGGCGACCTTGCCGGCTTCGCCTCCGCCCTGCTGCTGGCGATGGTGTCGCTGGGCATCGCGATCGAATCGGGCATGCGGCTGTTCCAGCCGGTGAACGTGGCCTTTGGCGACGCGACGCTGGTCGCCATCGTCGGCCTCATCATCAACCTGCTGAGCGCGCTGCTGCTGGGGCATGACCATAGCCATGGCCCCGATCACGGGCACGACCATGACCACAGCCACGACCACGCCCCCCACGCCCCCCACGCCCCCCACGCCCATAAGGACAACAACCTGCGCGCCGCCTATATCCATGTGCTGGCCGACGCGCTGACATCGGTACTGGCGATCGCCGCGCTGCTCGCCGGGCGCTATATGGGCTGGTGGTGGCTGGACCCGGCCGTGGGCCTGCTGGGCGCGATCGTCATCGCGCGCTGGTCATGGAGCCTGCTGGCCGACACTGCCTCCGTCCTGCTCGACACCGCCGAGCCCAAGCTGATGGCCCGCGTCCGCGCGCTGGCAGAAGCGGAGGGCGCGACCATCGCGGACCTGCATGTCTGGCGCATCGGCCCCCACGCCCATGCCGCCATCCTCAGCCTTTCCGGCCCCGCCAACGGCAACGCCATCCGCGAACGCCTGCGCGAAGTCGCCGGGTTGGAGCATGTGACGGTGGAATGCGCGGGGTAAGGATGCGGGGTGGGGATTGGGCGTAGGAACAGGGCCGATCGGATATGCCCCTGTCCCGCCTCTCCCCTCCACCCTTTCATTTCGCGCACGCGCGCCCTCTGCCTTCCGCCGTGACGCACCGCCATAACGGCGCTATAGCCCGCGCCCATGGTCGCCCTTACCGCCATCACCCTGTCCGCGCTGGCGATGAGCCTGATCGTCGCGCTGCGCTATCTGCTGTCCAGCGGCGGGTTCGCGCTGGCGACGCGGCTGCGGCATCCGGGGCTTTATGGCGGGCTCGACCGGCAGATCAGGGCGGAGATCGGCTGGTCGCTGGTCTCCGCGCTCGTCTATGGCATTCCCGCCGGCATCGTCGCCTGGGGATGGCGCGCGCATGGCTGGACGCGCCTCTATACGGACGCGCACGCCATGCCGCTCTGGTATCTGCCGGTGTCCGTGCTGCTTTATCTCGCCGCGCATGACACATGGTTCTACTGGACGCACCGGGCGATGCATGCGCCCCGGCTGTTCCGCATCGCCCATGCCGTCCACCACCGCAGCCGCCCCCCTACGGCCTGGGCGGCGATGAGCTTTCACCCATGGGAGGCGCTGACCGGTGCCGTCGTCATCCCGGCGCTGCTGTTCGTCATCCCCATCCATGCCGGCGCGCTGGCCGTGGTGCTGACGATCATGACGGTCATGGGCATCGGCAATCATATGGGGTGGGAGATGTTCCCGCGCGCGCTGGTCCATGGCCCCGCCGGCAGATGGCTGATCACGGCCAGCCACCATCAGCGCCATCACCAGCTCTATGCCTGCAATTACGGCCTCTATTTCCGCTATTGGGATCGCCTGTGCGGCACCGATGCGGGCATTGGCGGCTTTGCGAACCCGAAGGAAAATGCCGCATGAGCCTGTCCATCACCCTTGCGCGCGCGGCGGTCCTTGTCCCTGTGGGACTGGCGCTGATGGGCGTGGCCCCGGCCGACCTGGCGCAACCGCTGACCATGCAGGTCGACGGCCTGCGTTCCGCCAAGGGCGTGCTGCGCATCTGCCTCACCCGCATGCCCGATCATTTCCCCGATTGCACCGGCGATCCGGACAAGCGGCATTATTCCATCCCCGCCAATGGCGACCGCACGCTTTCCGTCGCGCAGCTGCCGGCGGGCAGCTATGCCATTGCCGTCATCCATGATGAAAATGGCAATCAGCGGCTGGACACCTTTGCCGGCATCCCGCGCGAAGGCGTGGGCTTTTCGGAAAATCCGCCGATCCGCTTCGGCGCGCCCAGCTTCCGCGCGGCGCACTTCACCGTCGGCGGCGGCCCGTCGCGGCAGCAGGTGAAGATGCGCTATTTCCTGTGAGGCTGCCTGCAACCGCTCAGGGCAAATCCTTCATCCGCTGCCGGTGATAGCGCCGGCGCAGCATGATGCCGACCATCAGGAACGGCATCGCCGCCACCGCCATGCCGACACCCACGATCCAGGGCGAAAGCCCGCCGATGCTGTGTACCCCCGCCGCCCAGGGCAGCGCCATCACCATCAACGCCGCGACCAGCAGCCACAGCCCCACGCGCCGGGGCCGCACCGCCACCATGCGCAGTTCGTGGCGATAGGCCTTGCGGCCTGCCTTTGTGGAAAGATCGGGTCGGTCGTTCATGAGCGCTGGACCTTCTGCCCAACCCTCCCTATCCTGTCCAGCATCCCCGGGGAGCCATGATGGCTGAGAGGGGCGGTTGAAGTCCGCCCGACCCGCTGAACCTGATCCGGCTGACACCGGCGGAGGGAGGGAATGGCATCCGCGCACGGACCATCGCCCGCTCCCCGCCATGAGGAGAGACATGACGATGGCAGATATTCCCGCCCGCACCGAAATGCCCGAAGCCGAAGGTTTCGCCGACCGGCAGGCCGCGATGAACGTCACGACCGGGCCCATTCGCGGCTCGAAGAAGATCCACGTTCCGGCGCAGGGCAATCCCGACGTCCGCGTCGCCATGCGCGAGATCCATCTGGAGCCCGGCAGCGGCGAGCCGCCCGTCCGCGTCTACGACACCTCCGGCCCCTATACCGATCCCGACGTCCGCATCGACATCATGGCCGGCCTGCCCCAGCTCCGCCGCGACTGGATCATGGCGCGCGGCGACGTCGAGGCATATGACGCGCGTGAGATCAGGCCGGAAGACAATGGCCTCAAGGGGCCGGACCGTTCCGGCGGCGTCGCCCGCTTCCCCAACCTCGTCAAGCGCCCGCTGCGCGCCAAGCCGGGCATGAACGTCTCCCAGATGTATTATGCCCGCCGTGGCATCATCACGCCCGAGATGATCTATGTCGCCGAGCGCGAGAATCTGGGCCGCGCCCGCCTCGCCGAATATATTCGCGACGGACAGGATTGGGGCGCGGACATCCCCGATTATGTGACGCCGGAATTCGTGCGCGATGAAGTGGCGCGCGGCCGCGCCATCATCCCCAACAATATCAACCACCCGGAATCCGAGCCGATGGCGATCGGCCGCAACTTCCTGGTGAAGATCAACGCCAATATCGGCAACTCGGCGGTCGCCTCCGATGTCGCCAATGAGGTCGACAAGATGGTCTGGTCGATCCGCTGGGGCGCGGACACGGTGATGGACCTTTCCACTGGCCGCAACATCCACGACACGCGCGAATGGATCATCCGCAACTCGCCCGTCCCCATCGGCACCGTGCCGATCTATCAGGCGCTGGAAAAGGTCGGCGGCATCGCCGAGGATCTGACGTGGGAGATCTTCCGCGACACGCTCATCGAACAGGCCGAGCAGGGCGTCGACTATTTCACCATCCATGCCGGCGTGCGCCTCGCCTATATCCCGATGACGGCCAAGCGCGTCACCGGCATCGTCTCGCGCGGCGGATCGATCATGGCGAAATGGTGCCTTTCCCATCACCGCGAGAGCTTCCTCTACGAGCATTTCGACGAGATCACGGAGATCATGAAGGCCTATGACATCGCCTATTCGCTGGGCGACGGCCTGCGTCCGGGCTCCATCGCCGACGCCAATGACGAAGCGCAATTCTCCGAACTCTACACGCTGGGCGAGCTGACCAAGCGCGCTTGGGAACAGGATGTGCAGGTGATGATCGAGGGGCCGGGCCATGTGCCCATGCACAAGATCAAGCAGAATATGGAAAAGCAGCTGGAGGCCTGCGGCGAGGCGCCCTTCTACACATTGGGGCCGCTCACCACCGACATCGCGCCGGGATATGACCATATCACCAGCGGCATCGGCGCCGCGATGATCGGCTGGTATGGCACGGCGATGCTCTGCTACGTCACGCCCAAGGAGCATTTGGGCCTGCCCGACCGCGACGACGTGAAAGTGGGCGTCGTCACCTACAAGCTCGCCGCCCACGCCGCCGATCTTGCCAAGGGCCACCCGGCCGCCAAGGTCCGCGACGACGCCCTCTCCCGCGCCCGCTTCGAATTCCGCTGGCGCGACCAGTTCAACCTGTCGCTGGACCCGGACACCGCCGAGCAATATCACGACCAGACGCTGCCGGCCGAAGGCGCCAAGACCGCGCATTTCTGTTCCATGTGCGGCCCGAAATTCTGCTCGATGAAGATCACGCAGGAAGTGCGGGACTTCGCCGCCAAGCAGAACCAGCCAAGCGACCAGTTCATCGCCGCAGAAGACGCCGAAAAGGGCATGAGCGAGATGAGCGAGGTGTTCAAGGAGAAGGGCGGGGAGATTTACCTGCCGGCGGCGGAGTGAAGGGACAGCGGGCGATGATCCATGCATCGCCCGCGCCTCATGTTCAGGGCGCCGGCTCGATCGCCACGTCCCAATGCTCCTCGGTCTGGGCAGCGCGCTCGGCCTCCACCGCGTCGAAGGCGGCCAGATCGGGGAACATCCTTGCCTTGGCCGCCGCCATCGCCGCCTTGTAGCGCGCGCCCACGCCCATGCCGTCGGCGCCATGGGCATAGGTGATGGTGATGCGCACATCCCAGCGCGGACCGCCCGCCATATGGGTGAAGGGCATTTCCAGCACGATATCGCTGATGAAGCCCTGGCGCCGCATTTCCGTGAGCAGCGCCAGCCGCTGCGCCCGATAGCTGCGCAGGAAGGTCGACATCCCGCCCCATTTCACCCGATAATAGCTTTCGACCTTCAATGGACCATCGGCGGAGGTGGCCTCCTGCGTGCCCGCGGCCACCACAGGCTCATGGGATATGGTCATCATCATACCGGCCACCGCTATCGCCATCATCGCTCTGCGCATCGAAACCGCCCCTTCCCGCTTGCCTGTTCATTGGCTCAAACGAACGAGCACCGACATCTCCGCAGACATCCCCCGACAAAGCGGATTCGACTCTCCGAATATAAGAACATATCATGAACATATATTCCGAGTCGGAGAGCCGCCATGGATCAGTCGCCACGGGCCAGTGACGCCCCTGCCCTGCACCGCGTCCTGCACCGCTTCTTCTTCGCGCTGAAGCCCGCGCCGGTCGAGGCCAACCGCATCCACGCCTTTGCCGAGCGCACCGCCACCGGTGCGCGGCTGGTGCAGCGCGCGCATCAGCACATCACCCTCGCCATCACCGATGATTTCCAGAGCCTGCCGACGATGCTGGTCGACGCCATGCTGCGCGCGGGCAAGATGGCGAGGGCCGCGCCCTTCACCCTGACGCTCAACCGCCTTTCGCTGAGCAACCGTTCGCTCGCACTGCGCCCCGATGGCGCGGTGCCGCCGCTTGCCACCCTGCAACGGACCATCGCCGCCGCCATGGCGCGAGAGGGCGTGCCGATGCGCGCAGGCTGGCGCTTCAGCCCGCACCAGACGCTCGCCTACCGCAATGGCGCGCCCGGTGGCCGCGCGATTGACGGCTTTGGCTGGCATGTGGAAGATTTCGTGCTGATCCACAGCCATGTCGGCCGCACCCGGCATGAGGAGCTGGGCCGATGGCGCCTGACCGGCGGCGATCAGCTGGCGCTATTCTGAAGGAGCAGGACCATGGGCGACATCAGGATCGGGATCGGCGGCTGGGTGTATGAGCCGTGGCGCGGCACCTTCTACCCCGACGAGCTGCGCCGGAAGGATGAGCTGGCCTATGTCGGCGCGCATCTGACCGCGACGGAAATCAACGCCACCTATTACAGCACGCAAAAGCCGCAGACCTTCGCCAGTTGGGCCAAGGCGGTGCCGGACGGCTTCCGTTTCGCGGTCAAGGCCAGCCGATTCTGCACCAACCGCCGCGTGCTGGCGGAGGCCGGGCCGTCGATCGATAAGTTCGTGGGCCAGGGCATCGCGGAGCTGGGCGACCGGTTAGGGCCGATCCTCTGGCAGTTCATGCCCACCAAGAAATTCGATGCGGCGGATTTCGGCGCCTTCCTGTCGCTGCTGCCCGATGCGGTCGACGGCGTGCCGCTGTCCCACGCGCTGGAGGTGCGGCATGAAAGTTTCGACGATCCCGCCTTCTACGCGCTGACGCACAAGGCCGGCGTGGCCGTGGTCGTTGCCGACCATGCCGAATATCCCCGGCTGAAAGGGGCCGAGGAGGACGGGAAGGCGCCCTTCACCTATGCCCGGCTGATGCAATCCCGGGACGATGAACCGGCGGGCTATGACGCCGCCGACCTTGCGACCTGGGGCGACTGGGCCAGCCATCGCGCCGGCGCCGGCGACTGCTATCTCTTCTTCATCAGCGGCGCGAAGGTCCGCAACCCCGCCGCCGCGCAGGCCCTGATCGCGCGGCTGCGCGCGCCCGCATGACGCCCGCCCACGACAAAAATGCCGCCCCGCATGGTGCGCGGGGCGGCATATGGTGCCGGGCGTTGAGAGGGGGGGGCGGGCCGCCCGGCCTGGGGTGCGAACTGGGCCTGCGGCGGGGGCTCAGCCCTCGGCGAGCCAGCCCGCCAGCAGATAGGCGACGACCGCAACCGGGCCGAGCGCGAACAGGGTGAGCAGCACCAGGCCGACGCGAACGATCGTCACGTCCACGCCCGTCCGGTTGGACACGCCGGCGCATACGCCCATGATCTTGGCATTCGGACGGTCGAGGGTGAAGCTGCGGCTGGTCATGATGATGGTCCCTTGGCGTTGATGAGGTGAAGGCAGAGGAATGGGGTGGCCGCCAGTCGTCCGCTCAGGCGAGCGAGACGACCGGGGCGACGGCGGCGCCGACGAACAGCGATGCGACCACAAGGGCGGCAACCAGCGAAACGG
The DNA here is from genome assembly GCF_037154135.1 of Sphingobium aquiterrae. Taxonomy (NCBI): domain Bacteria; kingdom Pseudomonadati; phylum Pseudomonadota; class Alphaproteobacteria; order Sphingomonadales; family Sphingobiaceae; genus Sphingobium; species Sphingobium aquiterrae. Next base: position 32,658 of record NZ_JBANFL010000002.1, on the reverse strand, counting down.
TGACATTCTGGAACTTGGCAATGGTCATGATCTTAACTCCCTGAGTGTGTTGGGCCGGTTGATCCGGTCATGCCCAATCTATTGCAGGGGGCGTGCCAATTTCGGTTTTCGCCGGATTTCCGCGGGTTCCGGGCTATGAGGGAGAAAATGACACCTATCCATACTACTGGATGTTGGGGAAATTTGCGGCATGTTGGGATTTCACACATGTGATATCCAGAAAGCCAGCCGCTGGCCCAGACATCCCGGCCGCGATAGACTTCCTCCATGTCCGCCACATGCCCCCTCCTGTTCGTCTACGGCACCCTGCGGCGCGGCGCGGAAGGGCCCATGGCCGCGCGCCTGGCACAAGGCGCGCAATGGCTGGGCGAGGCATGGGCACCGGGCCGCCTTTTCATGCTGGACGGCTATCCGGGCTTCGTTCCCGACGATGCCGGGGCTCCCATCCCCGGCGATCTGTTCGCGATGACCGATGCGGATGCCATGCTCGCCCTGCTGGACGATTATGAGGAATGCGCTCCGCATTTCCCCGAGCCGCGCGAATATGCCCGTATCCTTCTGGACGTGCGGATGCACGGCACGGATGCCGCGCCCCGGACGGCATGGACCTATGCCTATGCACGCCCCACCCGGGGGCTGTCGCAGATCGCCGACGGCCGTTTCGACCATCTGGCATCACGATGAACCGAAAGCCGTTGCGTGCGCAGTCGCAACGGCTAGGCTCCATATTGGAGCGGCTGATGTGCCGCATTTTCCGAGCCGTCAGGTGATCCCGCTCGACTGGGAAATGCTCCAGGGGAAACGGCTCCGGCGAGAGGAGAAAGCATGACCGACGATCATCATGATGACGAGCGCCTGCCCGAAGACCGCAACTGGGTGGCCTCCACCGGCCTCTCCCGCCGCGCATTGGTGGGTGGCGGCGCGGTCGCGGCGGGCTTTGCCGCGGCCTGCCAGCCAGTCGCCGGCACCACCATCGCGACCGGCGACGAGGGGCTGAAGGCGGAGGCAGTCAGCATCAAGGGACCGGACGGCTTCGCCATCCCCGCCTATGTCGCACGCCCGGCAAAGGGCGGCCCCGCCCCCATCATCGTCGTCGTCCACGAGATTTTCGGCGTGCATGAATGGGTGCGCGACATCTGCCGCCGCTTCGCCAAGGCAGGCTATTATGCGATCGCGCCCGACCTGTTCGCCCGCCATGGCGACGCCACCAAGGTCAGCGATTTCAAGCTGCTGATCGCCGACATCGTGTCCAAGGCGTCGGACGCGCAGGTGATGGCCGATATCGACGCGACCTATGCCTTTGCCGGCACCCATGGCGGCAATGGCGCGAAGCGCGGCATCACCGGCTTTTGCTGGGGCGGGCGGATCGTGTGGCTCTATGCCGAACAGAGCAAGGCGCTGGACGCGGGCGTCGCCTTTTACGGCAAGCTCACCGGCACGCCGACCGCGCTGCAGCCGGGCGTCGTGATCGACAAGGCGGCCGCGCTCAAGGCGCCGGTGCTCGGCCAATATGGCGCGCTCGACAAGGGCATCACCGTTGCTGACGTGGAAGCGATGCGCGCGAAGCTGAAGGCGGTGGGCAACAAGGCTTCGTCGCTCACCGTCTATCCGGGCGCCGACCATGGCTTCATGGCCGATTATCGCCCCAGCTATAACGAGGCGGCGGCCAAGACGGCCTGGGCAGCCGCGCTCGCCTGGTTCGGCAAATATGTGAAAGGCTGATCGCGCGCCCAGCAGCGGGGACGCTTATTGCCCCGGCTGCATGGCGCGCACGGCGGCCAGCGTGCTCTTCACATGGCCGGCATAGCTCATTTCGCTGTGGACGAAGGCGATGCGGCCTGTGGGTGCGATCACATAGGATGTGCGGTTGGACAGCCCGACCCGCTGGGGCAGCACCACATCATAGCCCTTGATGATGTTCGGCCCGGCGGAAGCGACGGCGAACTTGTTGCGGCATTCCTCGACCGAGAATTTGGCGAGCTTGTCCACCGGGTCCGCCGACATGCCGATCACGGTCGCGCCGGCCTTGGCGAAATCCTCGCTCGCCTCGGCGAATTCATGCGCTTCGGCGGTGCAGCCCGGGGTGAAGGCGGCGGGGAAGAAATAGAGCACCACCGGCCCCTTCTTCAGCAGCTTGGCGAGGGACACGTCCATCACCTTGCCGGCGAGCGCGCCGCGGGTGGTGAAATCGGGCGCCTTGGCCCCCACGGGCAGCGCCGCCTGGGCAGCGACCGGCGCAAGGGCAAGGGCACCCAGCGCGCAAAGCGGGGCGGCGATGGCATGAATCATCCGGGCGGTCACGGTCATTCTCCTCAGCTTTTGGGCGCGGGCGGTTCCCACAGCTCTATGGCATTGCCTTCGGGATCATGGATGCGGGCGAAGCGGCCCGTTTCCGGATGATCCCATTCGGCCTTGGTGATGATCGCTATTCCCGCGTCGCGCAAGCCCGCCAGCATCCCGTCCAGATCGGCCACGCGAAAATTGATCATGAACGCCTTGTCGGCCGCGAAATAATCGCTGTCCGCCTTGAAGGGCGCAAACACCATCGGCCCGGCCCGCATCATCCACAGCCATTCATGCGGTGGCACGTCCGGATCGGCGGACAGCCCGCCGCCGACGCCCAGATGCGTGCGATACCACGCGCCCAGCGCCTCGGGATCGCGCGCGCGAAAAAACAGCCCACCCATTCCCAGAACCGGCATCGCATCTTCTCCTGCTGCAGGCACTACGAAACTACCCGGATTTCCCTGCCGATCAATCCGGCATAGGATCGTGGGGAGCATGGAGGGAACTGCTTTGACATCAAGGAATTGCCTGAACATGGACCTGTGCCTGCCCATCCGCCGGCTGCGCGGCGCTGCCACCCTGCTGGCCGTTGCCGCCCTGTCCGCCTGCGGCCAGCAACAGCAGGACAATGCCAGCCTGAGCAGCAATATCGCCAATGTGACGGCGCCCATGGCCGACACTTTCGATGGCAATGCCAATGAAGCGGTGATGGAAACGGAAACGCCCGACACCGTCACGAATGGAGAGGCGGCGCCAGCGCAATCCATCACCCCGGTCGATCGCGCCACCATTCCCGCCCGGTTGCGCGGCGAGTGGACCGGCCTGCGCTCCGCCTGCGATGATGCGGGCGATCCGCTGCGCCTGAGCATTTCAGACCGGGCGCTGCGCTATTATGAAAGCGTGGGCGAGGCGACATCGGTGGCCCCGGCCGAAAAGGGCGCGGTGATCGTGACGGCGCGCTTTTCCGGCGAGGGCGACAGCTGGACGCGGGCGCAGATCATGTCCGTTTCGCCCGATGGCCAGCGCCTGACCATCGTCACCAATGGCGCGCCCGTGACCCGCAAGCGCTGCGCCGGCGGCGCATAGGGCATTTCCCAGCCAGATGCCTTCCTCTGGCGGCCCGGACAATGCGGAAAGCAAAAGAGGAGGAGAGCATGATTCGATCCGAATTCGATCCGATCCGGTCGGGTCATGCGCCAGGCCAAGCACATGCTTATCAGCGGCGGCAAAGCCCGCTACAGCACCGCCATGCTTGCCCGCCTGACCGTCAGCGATTTCCGCAGCCATGAGGATGCGCTGATCCTGCCCCGCCACCCCTTCGTGGTGCTGACGGGGGAAAATGGCGCGGGCAAGACGAACATCCTGGAGGCGATATCGCTGCTCGCGCCGGGCCGTGGCCTGCGCGGCGCGCCGCTGCGGGAGATGGCGCGGCAGGGGGGCAGCGGCGGCTTCGGCATCGCCGCGCTGGTGGACAATGTGACGATCGGCACCGGCGTCACCGCCGATGCGCCGGACCGGCGGCAGGTGCGGATCGGCGGCAAGGCCAGCGCCGCCACCAGCCTTGCCGAGCATCTGTCCGTCCTCTGGCTGACCCCGGCGATGGACCGGCTGTTCGCCGACAGCCCTGGCGGGCGGCGGCGCTTCCTGGACCGGCTGGTGCTGGCGCTGCACCCGGCCCATGCGACGCACAGCGCGCGTTATGATGCCGCAATGCGGGCGCGCAACAGCCTGCTGGCCGAGCAGCGCGGCGCCGATCCGGCGTGGCTCGCCGCGCTGGAGGCACAGATGGCCGAACATGGCAGCGCCATCGCATCGGCCCGCGCCGACCTGCTGATCGCGCTGACGCAGGCGCTGTCCGGCCAGCCCGACCACCCCTTTGCCCGCCCGCTGATCGCGCTGGAAGGATGGGCGGAGGGCGAAGTGCCGTTGGTCGACCAGCTGCGCGAGGGACGGCGGCGGGATGCGGCGGCCGGGCGCACGCTCAGCGGGCCGCATCGCGCCGACCTGTCCGTGCAGCACGCGGCCAAGGGGCAGCCGGCCGCACTCTGTTCCACCGGCGAGCAGAAGGCGCTGCTGCTCTCGCTCATCATCGCCCATGCCGGGCTAGTCGCCGATCGCACCGGCAGGCCGCCCATATTGCTGCTCGACGAAGTGGCCGCGCATATCGACCCGGCCCGCCGCGCCGCGCTGTTCGAACGGCTGGCCGCCACCGGCAGCCAGATGTGGATGACCGGCACGGAGCCCGCGCTTTTCGCGGCATTGGGCGCGGCAACCCGGCTGCATGTGGAAGCGGGACGGGGCATCGTGCCGCGCGATTGAGCGCCCGATCACTTCATGACGCGCTGCAGCAACGGTTCATCGCAGGGCACCTTTCCATTCGTCGCCCGACCTGCCCTAACCCTCCTCACGCAAAAGCGAGGGGTCGCAAAGTCGCATGTTGAAGGGTTTTCGCGCAGTTCTTGCGCTGCTGGTCGCGCTGAGCTGTGTTTCGATGAGTGCTCCGGCCTTTGCCGGCACCCTGCAGTGCGCACCCTATGCCCGCCAGATTTCCGGCATCCAGCTGTTCGGCCGCGCCGCCGGCTGGTGGGGTGAGGCCGAGGGCCGCTACGACCGTGGCCAGGAACCCCGCGTCGGCGCCGTGCTGGCCTTCGCCGCCAGCCGTTCCATGCCCGCCGGCCATGTCGCCATGGTGAGCAAGGTCGTCTCACCCCGCGAAGTGCGCCTGACCCACGCCAACTGGTCCTATCGCGGCGGCATCGAGCGCGACGTGCGCGCCATCGACGTGTCGGCGAACAATGACTGGACGGACGTGCGTGTATGGTACGGCCCGATCGGCGACCTTGGCCTGCGCGCCAATGTGGCGCATGGCTTCATCTATCCCGAGCACAAGGCGTTGGGCGGCAATATGCAGATCGCTTCGGCCGCCGGTGCGATAGACCGGACGCTGGCTGCGGCGAACAACTGACGCCTCGGAACATCCCGAAGAGCGCTTTAACCACATCCTAGGCTTTACCGGGCATGATCCTCCCCTTGGGATGATCCTGCATCCGGGAAATGCTGACATGACGACATCAAGGCATGTCGCGGCCGTGCTGGTCGCGGCAGGACTGTGGATTGCAACGCCTGCCGGCGCATCGGACGTGCTGCAATGCGTGCCCTATGCCCGCACCCTGTCCGGCATCGACATTCGCGGCGACGCCTGGACATGGTGGGACCAGGCCGAAGGGCGCTTCGCCCGCGGCCATGTGCCGCGCAAGGGCGCGGTGATCGCCTTCCAGTCCTTCGGCCCGATGCCGCTGGGCCATGTCGCCGTCGTCAGCCAGATCCTGTCCGACCGCGAAATCCTCGTCCGCCACGCCAACTGGTCCACGCCGGGCGGCATCGAGACGGACGTGCCGGTCATCGACGTATCTGCGGACGGCGACTGGAGCCAGGTGCGAGTGTGGTATGGCCCGGCGGGCCGGATGGGCGCGCGCACCAATCCGGTCTACGGCTTCATCTATGGCCCGGCGCAGCGCCTGCTGCCCTTCACCCCCGGCACCGATCCTGACGATAGCCCACAGGACGGCAATGACGATCTGGTCCCGCGCCGCCGCTATATGGCGGCGATGGATGCCGGGGCGGCACGCCCATCGGGCAAACCGCCGCGCCTGAAGGTGAGCGCCGACATCTTCGCGATGGAAGGCGCCATGCCCCGCGGCCGGCAATTCGCCATGGCGGACAGGGACACGCGCCGCGCCCTTGCCGACATCATCGCCGATGTGAAGCGGGACGCGCGGCTGCGCTGACAGCGCGCGGCCGCGAGCGAAAGGCGACTACGCCTCTTCGGCGGCCTCTTGCGCCGGCGGGTTTTCGAACCATGCCTCGACCTCGCCGCTCAGCTTGATGGTCAGCGGCTGGCCATGGCGGTCGCGGGTCTTGCCGGCGGCGACGCGAATCCAGCCTTCCGAAATATTATATTCCTCCACATCGTTGCGCACCCGGCCCTTGAAGCGGATGCCGATGCCGCGCTGCAGCACGTCCATGTCGAAATGCGGGCTGCGCGGATTGGTGGAGAGATGATCGGGGGGCGTATCGGTCATGGCCTGTTCCTGCTGGCGGCACCTTGTGCGGAATGAGCGCCCGCCTAGCGGCTAAGGGCCGCGTCCGTCAACCGGAGCGGCCCCCGACCCTCATATACCATCACCGGTCAGCGGCAGATGCGGACCCGCACCCGCTCATGATAATAGCGATTATAGCGCCATTCGGTCCAGCAGCGCTGGCGATAATGGCCGCGCCAGCCACGGTTGTCGCGATCATGGCCGCGCCAGTGGCGCCGGTCGCGATCATGGCGGTAATCGCGATAGCCGTCATGGCGATCATAGCCGCCGCGATGGTCGCGATCGCCCCAGCTCTGCGCCGCCGCCGGGGCCGACGCACCGGCCAGCGTGGCGATCCCCAGCAGGGCGGCGATCGCACCCTTCACCTTCATCCTCATGTCTCATCTCCTCGTCACATACCCCCATATGGGCCGGGGCCAGCAACCCGCAGCGTGAGAGGAAGGATGACTCCCGGCGACTGAACGGCGCGGGAACGGGGCGTTAAGAGGGCGTTCAGCGCCCGGACGAAGACGCGTGCGTCAGCCGGCGGTGGGGCCGGGATCGGCGGGCAACGCCCAGTCGATCGCGCCGCGCCCATGCGCCTGCAGAAAGGCATTCGCCTTCGAGAAAGGCCGGCTCCCCAGGAAACCGTTATGTGCCGACAGGGGCGAGGGATGGGCGCTCTTGATGACGAGATGCCGCCCGCCGCGCTCCACGCTGTCGACGAACGCCGCCTTGCGCTGCGCATAGGCGCCCCACAGCAGGAACACCGTGGGCGGCGCGCTCTCGTTGACCAGGCGCACGATGGCGTCGGTGAATCCTTCCCACCCCTTGCCCTGATGCGCGGCGGCCTGCCCCATTTCCACGGTCAGCACGCTGTTGAGCAGCAGCACCCCCTGCCGCGCCCAATGTTCCAGATAGCCGTGGCGCGCGGGCGGAATGCCCAGGTCCGCGTGCAGTTCCTTGTAGATGTTGACCAGCGAGGGCGGCGTGCGCACGCCCGGCCGCACGCTGAAGCACAGGCCATGCGCCTGCCCCGGCCCATGATAGGGGTCCTGCCCCAGGATGACGACGCGCACATCCTCCAGCGGCGTCAGGTCGAGCGCGCGGAAATATTCGCTGCCCTTGGGAAAAATCTGCGCGCCCTGCGCCTTGCGCGCCAGCAGGAACTCGCGCAGCGACGCCATGGCGGGCGTTGCGAAGGCTTCCGCCAGGGGAGCCTTCCAGCTTGCGTGCAGCTTCACCCGATCGTTCAATTGGCCATTCCCAAACAGTGGTTGCGAAGGGCCGGACGATGGCCGTGCAGGCGGCCCGCCGTCAAGTCGCCGCAAACATGCATCCGTCCTATCGCTCTGCCCTGGCACGATGCGGCAAAAGGGCTTGCCGCGCCATGGAATCTCGCCAATTAAGGGTCATGCACCCGTTCAAGACCGTCGCCAGAAGCCTGCTGCCCTTCCTGCTGTTCGCCGCCCCGTTCCCGGCGGCCGACGCCTTCGGCCCCGCCGACGTCCCGGTGCGGCAGCAGACCGCCGATGCGCGACTGAAGGCGGAATTCGCGCGCTTCGCGGCGCTGTCGGACGGATCGGTGGGCATTGCCGCGCAGCGCATCATGCCCGATGGATCGCTCGATCCGCGCGTCGTCACGCTGAACGGCGACACGCTGTTCCCGATGGCCAGCAGCTACAAGATCGCGGTGGCCGGCACGATCCTGTCGCAGGTGGACAAGGGCACCGTGAGCCTGGACACGCTGCTGCCCGTCAACCCCGCCATCGTCGTGCCCTCCAGCGGCATTGCCGAGCAGATGCCACATCGCGGGGTCGTGCTGTCCGTCCACAACCTGCTGGAGCTGATGCTGACGCGCAGCGACAATACGGCGACCGACGTGCTGGTGGCGAAGGCCGGCGGACCGCAGGTGGTCAATGGCTGGCTGCGGAGCATCGGCATCAAGGGGCAGCGGGTGGACAGCAACACCGCCGACCTGCTCTATCGCGCCATGGGCCTTTCGCCCGAAGCGTTGCACAAGGACGGCCGCACGCCGGGGCAGATCATGGACGCGGCGATGGCCGCCGACAGCGAATTGCAGCAGCGCGACGCCAGGGACCTGCCCAACATCGCCTTCGCCAACGACCCGCGCGACACCTCCACGCCGATGGCGATGGCGCAGTTGCTGGTCGCGATCCGCACCGGCAAGGCGCTCAAGCCCCAGTCCACGGCGACGTTGCTCGACATCATGACCCGTTGCCACACCGGCGCCGCGCGGCTGAAGGGCATGCTGCCCCCCGACACGCCGGTCGCGCACAAGACGGGATCGCTCAACGGCACCGGCGTCGATGCCGGCATTGTCACCCTGCCCGACGGCAGCCTGATGGCGATCGCGGCGTTCGTGATGAAGGACAGCAAGGGCCATGTCTCGCGCGACCGCATCATGGCGGAAGCCGCCCGCGCCGCCTTCGACTATTATCTGTTCACCACGGCCTGACTCGTCGGGCATCTTGAGGGGATCTGGGGGCATCCGGGCGCTGACGTCCTATCTTTTGCCGCCCCGGACGATATGATCCGGGCAGGGGAGATGCGAGAGGACCCATGCAGCGCTTTACCAGTTTCCGGCAATTCTGGCCCTATTATCTGCAGGAACATGCCCGCGTCGGCACGCGCGTGCTCCACTATATCGGCACCAGCCTGGTGCTGCTGATCGCGGTGCTGCTGGTCGCCAGCGGCGATTGGCGGATGTTGCCCATATTGCCGATCGCCGGCTATGGTTTTGCCTGGGCGGGCCATGCGCTGGTCGAACGCAATCGCCCGGCGACCTTCCGGCATCCGCTCTGGTCGCTGGGGGCGGACTTCCTGCTGTGGTATCGATTCGTGATGGGGCAGAGCGGCCATGACCTGCGCCAGGCCGGCGTGATCGGCGATGGCGTGATCGATCCGGCCCGCAGGCTATAGAGCGATGTCAATCGCCGAAAGACATCGCGGTCAATCCAGAACATGGAAGACAATGTTTCCGGGACGGTAACGCTTGCCCTGTAGGGGTGACGCATGACCTTGACCACCACCTTCTCTCCCCTGCCGGACCTCGACACGCTCGGGCAGCGCTGGCGCGCCGTGGAGCAGGGTGGCGCCGGCGGCTTCTTCCTGGGCTGGACCTGGACCGCAAGCTGGCTGGACGCGACGGAGGCAAGGCCGGAACTGCTGAGCGTGCAAGACGGCGGACGCGATGTCGCACTGGCATTGGTCGGCCGCTCGATGGACCGGCGCCTGCTGGGCGCCGCCGCGACATTGTGGTGGAACCAGGCCGGCGATCCGGGGATGGACCGGCCCTTCATCGAATATAACGGCCTGCTGTGCGCGCGCGATGCCCCGGCGGACACGCTGGCTACCGCCGTCGACGCCCTTGCCGCGCGCAACGACTGGCGGGTGCTGAAGATCGCGGGCGCGGCCCCCGCTTCGCCGCTGCTTGCCGGCATGACGGCCCAGCGCCGCATCCGCCGCCGCATCCGCCATGATGCAATGCCGGCCTATCATGTCGATCTGGACGCGGTGCGCGCGGCGGGGGGCGACTATCTCTCGCTGCTCAGCGCCAATACGCGCGGCCAGATCCGCCGGTCGCTGAAGGATGTCGCCGGGACGCCGGACGTCGCCATCGCGACGCAGCCGGCACAGGTGGAGGCATGGCTGGCGGAGATGACCGCCCTCAACAGCGGCCGCCATGCGGACAATGCGTGGGACGATCCGCGCTTCCGCGCCTTCGCCCTTGCCATCGCGCTACGCGGCCTGCCGACGGGCGAGGTGGAAATGCTGCGGGTGCGCGCATCGGGCGACGGAACCACCATCGGCCTGCTGCTGAACTTCGTCCATCATGGCGTCACGATGAATTACCAGTCCGCCTTCGCCGCGCCGCTGTCGGCCAAGGGCAAGCCGGGGCTGATGACCCATGCCGCCGCCATTGCCCACAGCGCGCAGGCGGGGCGGACGCGCTATGCCCTGCTCGCCGGGCGCGATCGCTACAAGCAGAGCCTCGCGACCGGCGAGGAGCAATTGCAGTGGTGGACGCTGGAACGCTTCTCGCCCCGGCTGGAGGCCGAGGCGCTGCTGCGACGCCTGCTCAGGCGCCCAGTTTCCGCATGAGGCGGTAGAGCAGCCGCTGCACGGCCTGGCTTTCGGGCCGTGCGCCGACCTTCACCAGCGGCAGGCCGCGCCGGCGCAGCAGCGCGTTGAGCGAATGCAATTCCCCTTCCGCCACGCTGCGCGCCGAGCGCCAGGTGATGGAGAAGCTGATCGACACCGCATCGCCATTGCGCACGAAATGGGGCGCCTTCACCGGCACATGGATCGCCTCGCCGGGCTGGAGCGTCGTCGGCCTGCCGCGCGCCATGAAGCTGTCGCTCCAGGCGAGGTTGCGATGGCCGCCGGCATGGAAGCGCTCGCTCTGTTCCAGCGGCACCAGCGTTTCGTCGCCCGCGGGGAAGACGGTCATGGTCTTCTCCCCCTCGATCTGCAGCAGGATATTATGCTCCGGGTCCATGTGGAACGGCGTGACGCTGCCGGGCGAGGAGAGGAAGATGAACGCCTCGCGATGCTCCATCGCCCCGGTCTTGCGCGCAACGATCGGCGCGATTTCCGCCAGCGCCGCGTCGAGCAGCGCGGCATAGGCCGGGTCCGCCTCCACATTCTTCAGCACGGCCCAGCTGCCATTATCGTCGATGGTGCGGATGGTGTCGCCCAGCGACAGGCCGTTGGCAGGCGTCTCTTCGGGCCGCACACCCAGCGGCAGCGTGCCCAGATTATATTCGATGCTGCGCGCCGGCATCCGCTCCGCCAGCGCAGCCAGCGCCTCGCGGCCGAACAGCGGATGGCCCGCCAGATGATGGGTCAGCCGCACCGCCATGTCGGGATAGGCCGTGGTGAACATCACCCGCGCGCTTTCGGAGAAGGTGCTGGCGGAGAAGGTGCTGGCGGAAAAGCTGTTGGGCGCGGCGTTTTCCTCCGCGCGATCGGCGGGGTGCGATGCGATCATGTCAATGTCCCTTCATGCGGGCGACGGCGGCCTCCACGGCGCCGGCGATGGTGTAGGCGGCACTGCGGCGCAGGCGGGCAAGCCCCGTGCCGCGCAGCGCAACGCGATAATGGGTGATGCTGCGCCGCTCTGCCCACAGGCTGTCGATCATCGGGTGATCAGGCGCCGCGCAGCTATCCATCCAGGCCAGCGTCTCGCTGCCCTGCACGGCGTGGAGATTGTCGATCTCGATCAGCACGCCGGGCGAGAAGCGCGCGAGCTGTTCGTCAAAGGCGATCTTGAAGGAAAAGGCGCCGTCGCCATGGCCGAAATTGACCAGCATCGCGATGGCGCGGCCATCCAGGTCGATGCGCAGGAAATGCAGCCGCCCGGCGGCAAGCGCGGCGGCGGTGGCGGCGCGGAAGAAATGCATGTCGCCCGGCGTGCAGGACAATGCCGTGCCCTCCTGCCCCTTCCACCCCGACGCTTCGAGCGCGAGGAAATCGCTACACCAGCGCGGCAGGTCGGCGGGGTCGGACAGCGTGCGGCTTTCCAGCGCGCCAAGCTCCGCCAGCCGCTTTTGCAGGCGCCGGATCTCCTTGCGCTTCTTGGCCCGCACATGGGCTTCCCAATAGGCATCGGCGGCAAGGTCGGAGCGCAGCAGCGCGCGATCGTGGCGGAGGATTTCGGTGAAGGGCCGCCGGTCGGCGACGCATACCGCCTCCAGCGCGGCGGCATTCGCCCCGGCCGCGTCCAGCACCGCCATGTGCAGGAAATTGGGGGGCCAGGGCGCGGCGTCCAGCTGCGCCAGAAAACCGGTCCAGGCCGCCTGCTCGAACCCGCTGCGCACAAGCGGCGCGCCGAAGAAGCAATGACGGTGCATCCAGTTGCCGACACATGCCATGGGCAGCCGGCCATGGCGGGGCATGACGGCAACGGGCAGCAGGCCGATCAGGACATCCCCGGCAAAGACCTCCAGCAGGCGCGGCGGCGGATCCCCCGCCAGATGGTCCAGCGCGGCCTGCAGCATGTCGGGCGCGTAAAAGGCGTTGGCTTCCGCGACATGCAGGGCCAGTTCGGCCCAGCGTTCGGCACGCTCCAGCCGGACGGGCGCGCCGAGGCCGGCTTTCAGGGCGGGGTCGGGAGCCATGTCCATGGCCCGGCCATAATCCGGAAATCTTAGAGAAAGGCTAAGGGACGCATGGACATGCCAAGGGAATCAGCGGACGGCCCCTAAAATCCGTTCGGGTTGAAGAGGTGAGATCCCTTCCCCGTCACTTTATCGCGCAGGGGACGATATCTTCCACATCCGGCCGCGCGCCCACTTTGCGGAAGCGCGCGAAATAGCCGCCCGCCGTGGGCTTTGGCACCACCTGTTCCAGCCGATAGCCCATGGCGGCGAATTCGCAGGCGAGCAGGCGCGGGGGCGTGCCATGCTGATCGGTCGGGCGATTGGCGTCGACCACGATCACCTCGCCATCGGGCTTCAGCGCGGGATGCAGGTGCCAGAGGAAGGCATAGGGCTCCGCGATCTCATGATACATATGGACCATGAGCACCCGGTCGAAACTGCCTGCGGGCAGCCTGGGGTCGTCGGCGGTGCCGAGCTTCACGCTGACATTATGCCAGTTTTCGCGGGTGATGCGGCGGCCCAGGGCGTCGATCGTCTCCGGCATGATGTCTTCGGCCAGCACCCGCCCGGTCGGCCCCACGCGGCGGGCGAGGCGGGTGGTGTAATAGCCTTCGCCCGCGCCGATGTCCGCCACGGTCATGCCGGGCTTTATCCCGGCGCGGTTCATGATGTCGTCCGCCTCGTTCAGGCGGTCGCGCGCTTCCTCGGTGGACCAGCGGGTCGACACGATCGGCGCGACCGGGCGGTCGGCGCGGGGAAAGGCGCGGGCGCTGGCCGGGCGGTCGGACTGGTCGTCCGCCAGCCGGTCGCACGCCACCGTCGCCGCCAGCAGCGGCACCAGCGACAGCATCAGGGCGGCGCGCATGGCCGATCCCTTCCCGAGTCTCCGGGCCTTCAGTCCACGTCCTCCACCTCGACCTTTTCGCCGGTCACGCGCTGCGAGAGGGCCGCGGCCATATAGGGGTCGAGCGCCCCGTCCAGCACATCGTCGGGCGCGGTGGAGACGACGCCGGTGCGCAGGTCCTTCACCATCTGATAGGGCTGCAGCACATAGGAGCGGATCTGGTGGCCCCAGCCGATATCGGATTTCGACGCGTGCTCGGCGCTGGCGGCGGCCTCGCGCTTCTGCAGTTCCGCCTCGTACATGCGCGCCTTCAGCATGTTCATCGCTTCCGCCTTGTTCTTGTGCTGGCTGCGCTGGTTCTGGCAGGCGACGATGATGCCGGTGGGAATATGGGTGATGCGCACGGCGGAATCGGTGGTGTTGATGTGCTGGCCGCCCGCGCCCGATGCGCGATAGGTGTCGATCTTGAGGTCGCCTTCATTGACCTCGATCTCGATATTGTCGTCGATCACCGGATAGACCCAGACCGACGAGAAGCTGGTGTGCCGCCGCGCCGAGCTGTCATAGGGGCTGATGCGGACCAGGCGGTGGACGCCGCTTTCGGTCTTGGCATAGCCATAGGCGTTCTCGCCCTTGATCAGCAGCGTGGCGGACTTGATGCCCGCCTGCTCGCCCGCCTGATAATCGACCAGCTCCACCTTGTAGCCGCGCTTTTCGGCCCAGCGCTGGTACATGCGCTGCAGCATTTCGGCCCAGTCCTGGCTTTCGGTGCCGCCCGCGCCGGCATGGATTTCCAGATAGGTGTCGTTCGCGTCCGCCTCGCCGGCGAGCAGCGCCTTCACCTTGTCCTCGTCCGCCCGCTCGGCCAGCGCCTTCAATGAGGCGACGGCTTCGTCGACCATCGCCTCGTCGCCCTCGGCCTCGGCCATTTCGATGAGTTCGGCGGTGTCGCTCTTTTCGCTCTCGATCGCGCGGGTCGCGCCGATGGCGGTGTCCAGCCGTGTGCGCTCGCGCATCACCTCCTGCGCGGCCTTCTGGTTATCCCACAAGGTCGGGTCCTCGACGCGCGCGTTCAGCTCGTCCAGCCGGCGCAGCGCCCGGTCCCAGTCGAGGAAGCGCCGCAACAGGTCGAGGGCGGCGTCGATACGGTCGATATATTGCAGCGCTTCGGCGCGCATGGTGTTTCTCCAGATATTCCACCCCGCGTCGGGCGCGGGGGACTATTCCCATTATCCGTTCGGGCCGGGCTTGTCGAAGCCCCGTCCTTTTCCTCGGGAGGAAGCTCAGGACAGGCCGCGACACGCCGGGGCGAACGGCTGCAAGCTAATAAATTCCGCCCTGCTCCTGCAGGAAATCATTGTCGTTGCGCGCCCGGCCCGCCGCCTTGGCGCGGGTGGCCGCCGCCTTCTCCTGCGCGACGATCTCTTCCTTGCGGATGGTACGGCGCGGTTCGGATTCGGGCTTGAAGGCTTCCCAGATCACCGGTGTCTTGGGGTCGTCCGTCGGCCAAGCGCCATAGACGCGCTTGCCCGAGCGGCGATCGATGCGGACCATGCGGATGCCATTGGGCGCGAGGAACGGCGTCTTGGGCATGTTTTCCAGGATCGGCGCCATCGCCTGTTTCCAGATCGGCGCGGCGACCCGGCCGCCCTGCGCATAGCCGCCAAGGCTGCGCGGCGTATCGAAGCCCAGATAGACGCCCGCCACCAGATCGGGCGATCCGCCCACGAACCACACATTGGTCGGCCCGTTGGTGGTGCCGGTCTTGCCGAACAGCGGCCGGTCGAGGTCGCGCAGCGACGTCGCCGTGCCGCGCTGGATGACCCCCTCGGTGATGTGGACGATCTGATAGGCGGTCATCGGGTTCATCACCTGCCGCCCTTCGGCCCCGAAGCGGGGCATGGGCTTGCCGTCCCAGTTGGGCATGTTGCAGCCCTCGCAGGCGCGCCAGTTCTCCGGCCAGATCACCTTGCCGCGCCGGTCCTGCACATAGTCGATCACCTTGGGCGCCAGCTGGCGGCCATGGTTCACCAGCATCGCATAGGCGTTGACCATCCGCTCCACCGTGGTCTCGCCCGCGCCCAGCGCGAAGGAGAGATAGGGCTGGTAATCGCCGATGCCCATCGCCTTGATGGTGCGGACCACCCGGTCCATGCCGGTCTGCGAGGCGGTGCGCACCGTCATCAGGTTGCGCGACTGCTCGACGCCCCAGCGCATCGTCTGCGGCCCGGCGCCGCTCCCTGAGAAGTTACGGAAGCATTTCTGCCCCAGCCGCACCGACTGCAGCACGCAGAAAGGGCCATCGACGATGATCGACGCCGGCGTCATGCCGCTGTCGAGCGCGGCGGCATAGACGAAGGGCTTGATGGTCGAGCCCGGCTGGCGCAGCGCCTGCGTCGCGCGGTTATAGGAGGAAAGCCGCGCATCGAAGCCGCCCTGCATCGCATGGACGCGGCCGGCATGGGTATCCTCGATCATCATGCCGCCGGAGACTTCGGGCACGTTGCGCAGCGCCCAGCTACCGCCATTGGCCGCCACCGCGATCAGATCGCCGGGCTTGAGCGCATCGAAGGCGGGCACGCCCATGCGGCGATAGGCCATCTGCGCCGCCGACGCCGGCAGCGTGCCGGTGCTGCCGTCCGAAAAGCCGATTTCCGCCGCGTCGCCGGCCTTGGAAACCACCGCCGCGATCTTCCAGCCGGCATAGTCGATGCCGACATAGCTCGCCGCCAGCTCGCGCCGCCAGCCATTGGCCATGACGATCGTGCCCACCGGGCCGGACCAGCCCTTGCCCGCATCATAGCGCTGCAGGCCGGCGCGCAGGGCATCGGCCGTCAACTGCTGCATCGCGGGGTCGAAGGGGCTGCGCACCCACAGGCCGCCGGCATAGACGCTGTTCGGCCCGTCCTGCGCCTTTTCGCCGAATTTCCCGATCAGGCGGCGGCGCACTTCCTCCATATAATAGCCGCCCGCATTGCCATAGGGCGATCCATGTGCGGCGACCGTGCCCAGCGGCTGGGCCACGGCGTCCCGATATTGCGCGTCGGTGATCCAGCCATTCTTGCGCATTTCGCCCAGCGCCCAGTTGCGGCGCTCCAGCGCGCGCTCATGCCCGCGCGGGCTTTCCGGGCGATAATTGGCCGGGCCCTTGGGCAGGATCGCCATATAGGCCATTTCGTGCAGCTTGAGGTCGGCGACATCCTTGTCGAAATAGGCACGCGCCGCCGCCTGCACGCCATAGGCGTTGCGGCCGAGAAAGATCTGGTTGAGGTAGAGTTCCAGGATCTGCTGCTTGGTCAGCACATTTTCCATGCGATAGGCGAGGATCATCTCCTTCACCTTGCGCGTGGGCGAATATTCGTCGCCGATCAGCAGGTTCTTCGCGACCTGCTGCGTGATGGTGGAGCCGCCGCGCGCGCGCTCGCCCGATCCGAGCTTGCTGGCATAGTCGAACACCGCGCCGATGAAGCCGGGGATGTCGACGCCATGATGCTCGAAGAAGGTCTTGTCCTCCGCCGCCAGATAGGCGCGGATCAGCTGCGGCGGGTAATCGGCATAGTTCAGCTGCACGCGCCGTTCGCGGGCATAGCTGTGTATCGGCTGGCCGTTCACGTCGCGCACGATGGTCGGCAGCGGCGGCTCATAGGCGAGCAGCGTGCGCGCATCGGGCAGGTCGCGGGCGAAGATCAGCCAGAAGGCGAGCACGAACAGCAGCAGGCCGCCCAGCGCATAGCTCGCCAGCCGAACCCATTTGCGCGCCCAGAGCGTGCCGATCCCGCTGGCCATGCCGCCGACATCGCGGCGCAGCCGGTATCCGAAGCTGTGCGTCTCACCCGTCTCCATCACCGGGCGGCTCTAGGCAAATTGCGCGGCCATTGCCAGCGCCGTTTCGAAAGACGATCCGCGGTCATGGCGCCCTGTCCCACGCGCCCGTCAGTTCGTCGCGGCCAGGCGGCGGGCGAAATGCACCTCGACCGCCTTCGCCACGCCCTGCGCGATCTTCCGCCGCCCCTCGCCCGAGGCGAGGAAGGCCGCATCGGCGGCATTGCTGATATAGCCGGTCTCGAACAGGACCGATGGCGTATCGGGGGCCTTGAGCACGATCAGCGAGGCAAAGCGGTGATAGGCGTCGCGGAACGGCACATAGGGGGCGGCCTCGCGCTGGAGCAGGCGCGCGAACTGCGAGGAAAGCGCCATCGTCTCACGCTGGCTCAGGTCGATCAGGATCGAGGACACGTCGCTGTTCTGGCCGCCCAGGTTGATGCCGTTGATGATGTCCGCCTTGTTCTCCCGCGCGGCGAGGCGGGCGGCCTCCCGGTCGGACGCGGTTTCCGAGAGGGTGTAGATGGTCGCGCCATGCGCTTCGTCATTATCGGCCGAATCGGCGTGGATGGAGATGAACAGGTCCGCCCCCAGCCTGCGGGCGATGCCGGAACGTTCCTGCAGCACCAGGAAGCGGTCGTCGTCGCGCGTCAGCGCCACGCGCACCCGCCCCGATTGCAACAGCGCGTCGCGGATCGCCTGCGCGACGGCAAGCGTCACATCCTTTTCGCGCGCGCCGGTCTGCCCGTTGATCGCGCCGGGATCATGGCCGCCATGGCCGGCATCGATGACGACCAGCGGCCGGTCGGCCCCGCGCGGCCCCAGCACCGGCGGCAGGGCGATGGCGGCGGAGGCGGGGGGAATCGGCACGGTGATGCTGTGCATCCGGCGCGGCGGCCGGGCGTTCATCGCGATCGGGGAATCGAACGGACGGGGCGCTGCTGCGACACGGGCACAGCCGGGGGCCGTCGCCTGTGCCGACAGGTCATCCATGTGCGTGGAGCCAGCCATAAAACAGGCGGTCGCCAGAATGAACCCGTGCAGCATGCGCCCGTTCTGCCCGGCCCGGCCGCCCTTCGTCCAGCGCCAATTGCGGGCGGGCCGCCATCATCGCCCGCTATAAAGCCGTGCAGCGAAGACCTTTTCCCGCATCGGCCCCGCCGGTCCGGGTAAAATCACAGATTAACGGCATCTTCACCATATTTGTGCAAGACAAGCCCGTGTAGCGCCACGTAAAAATTTGTAGCGCCAACATTGCCGGGCGGGCCGGCTGCTGCTACCCCTTTGCGATCCCGTGGAAGCCGCCCTTGCGCGGCCGGTATCGGGGCAAGACTTTTCGGACGCACAACCGCGGCCGAAGCAACAGGTTGACGCTGCATGAGGCATTTTTTCCAGACGACGCAAAGCCCCGTAACGGGTGCCGCGTCGTGGGCGCTTCATGCCCGGCCCGGAACCATGTCCGGCCATGCCCGTGCAGCAGACACATTCATCCATCCCAACGGGACGAAGGCGCACCGTGCGCCGCACCTGGCGTGCGTGCTCCGCCCGTCCCCCATTTACAGCATGGCCGGCCGGCCCACGGCCGCCGCCCGCCATGCCCGGAGTATTTTAAATGACCATGCGTATGCTGATCGATGCGCGCCACCGGGAAGAAACCCGTGTCGCCATCGTCAAGGGAAACCGGATCGAGGAATTTGATTTCGAATCCGCTGAGCACAAACAGCTCAAGGGGAACATCTATCTCGCCAAGGTGACTCGCGTCGAACCGTCGCTGCAGGCGGCGTTCGTGGATTACGGCGGCAATCGCCACGGCTTCCTCGCCTTTTCCGAAATCCACCCGGATTATTACCAGATTCCGCGTGAGGACAAGATCGCGCTGCTCGCCGAAGAAGCCGAGCATGCCGCCGAAGAGGCCGCGTTGCGTGCCGAGGAAGACGATGAAGAGGCCGCCGAGGGCGCCGTCGAGGATATCGCCCCCATCGCGCTGGGCGAGGACGATGACGGCGAGGCGCATGACGACGCGCCGCGCAAGCCGCATCGCGGCGGCAATGGCGACGAGGCCGCCGACGAACTGCGCCGCAAGCGCATGGCGCTACGCCGCCGCTACAAGATCCAGGACGTCATCAAGCGCCGCCAGGTGCTGCTCGTCCAGGTCGTGAAGGAAGAGCGCGGCAACAAGGGTGCGGCGCTCACCACCTATCTGTCGCTCGCCGGCCGTTATTGCGTGCTGATGCCCAACACGTCGCATGGCGGCGGCATCAGCCGGAAGATTTCGAACGCGGCCGACCGCAAGCGGCTGAAGACGATCATCGCGGAGATGGCGCTGCCCTCCACCATGGGCTGCATCGTGCGCACCGCCGGCCTTCAGCGCACCAAGACCGAGATCAAGCGCGATTTCGACTATCTCGCCCGCCTGTGGGACGAGATTCGCGAGAATACGCTGAAGTCCGCCGCGCCCGCGCTGATCCACAACGACAGCGACCTCATCAAGCGCGCGATTCGCGACATCTATAATCGCGACATCGAGGAAGTGATTGTCGAGGGCGAATATGGGTACAAGGCCGCCAAGGACTTCATGAAGCTGCTGATGCCGAGCCATGCGCGCAAGGTGAAGCAATATGCCGACGCGGTTTCGCTGTTCCAGCGCTTCGGCGTCGAGGATCAGCTGGCCGCCATGTACCATCCGGTGGTGCAGCTGAAATCGGGCGGCTATCTGGTCATCAACCCGACCGAGGCGCTGGTGTCGATCGACATCAACTCGGGCCGTTCGACCCGCGAGCACGGCATCGAGCAGACTGCCGTCGCCACCAACCTGGAGGCCGCGCGCGAGATCGCCCGGCAGCTGCGCCTGCGCGACATGGCGGGCCTGGTCGTCATCGACTTCATCGACATGGAGCTGAACGGCAATATCCGCAAGGTCGAGAAGGCGATGAAGGACGCGCTGAAGGACGATCGCGCCCGCATCCAGGTCGGCCGCATATCGGGCTTCGGCCTGATGGAGATGAGCCGCCAGCGCCTGCGCACCGGCGTGCTGGAGGCATCGACCCGTGAATGCCCGCATTGCGAGGGCACCGGGCTTGTCCGCACGGCATCCTCTTCGGGCCTGTCCGCGCTGCGCATGCTGGAGGAAGAGGCCGCGCGTGGCCGTGGCAGCATCATCACGCTGCGCGCCAGCCAGGAAGCGGCCTTCTACGTCCTCAACAACAAGCGCCGCGAGCTGGACGAGATCGAGATGCGCTATGGCGTGACCATCACCATCCTGCCCGATGGCGAGGTGGAAGGCGCGCGCATGTCCGTGGAGGCGAGCGGCCCGCGCCCGACCCAGGTCGTGCATTATGCGCCGATCGTCGAGGAAGACGATGATCTCGACCTGCCCGAGGATGAGGAAGAGTTCGAGGAAGAAGAAGTCGAAGCCGCCGAAGCTGGTGAAGGCCGCGGCGAACGCACCGAGCGCAGCGAAGGCGAGCGTGAGGAACGCGATGGCAATGGCCGCCGCCGTCGCCGCCGCCGTCGTGGACGCCGGGGCAATCGCGAAGAGGGCGGCCGTGACGAACTGGCCGGTGATGAACAGGGCGGCGAGGAACAGGCCGCGCGGGACGAAGCGGACGAAGGCGACGCTGACACCGGCGTCGAGGGCGAAGAGCCCGTCGGCGATCATGTGGAAGGAGAATCGGCCGAAGCCGCCGAAAGCCGCCGTCGCGGGCGCCGCGGTCGCCGGGGCGGGCGCCGCCGGCGTGGCGGTGAAGAGGGCGTGACCGACGCAACCGAAACCGCGGGCGAAGATGCTCCGGCAGAGGCTGCAGAGGGTGAAACTGCCCCGGAACCGATTGCCGAGGCGATCACCGAGGCGCCTGCCGAAGACGCGGAAACCGAGGCTGCACCCAAGACCCGCCGCCGTCCCCGCGCCCGCAAGGCTACGGACAAGCCGGTAGTCGAGGCGCAGACTGCCGCAGAGCCGGTGACAGAGGTCGTGGCCGAGGTTCCGGCAGAAGCGGAAGCGCCGGCCCCCAAGCCCAAGCGCACCCGCAAGAAGGCCGTGCCCGCCGCCGAGGCGGAAGCCGCGCCCGTTGTTGCGGCAGAAGCTGTTGCGCCGGAGGCCGCTGCAACAGAGGCCGCGCCGGAAGCCGAGGCTCCCGCGCCCAAGCCTAGGCGTAGCCGCAAAAAGGCGGCCCCTGCAGCCGAGCCGGTCGCAGAAGCGGAAGCCGAAACCGCAGCGCCTGCCGCGCCGCCGGAAGCAGTGCCCGTAGAGCCGGAAGCCGCGCCCGCCCTGGAAACGGTCCATGCCAGCGAGGCTCCCGCCGCACCGGCAACCGAAGACGCCGAATCCGAAGAGGAAGGCCCGCCGCGTCGCGGCTGGTGGCAGCGCACCTTCGGCGCCTGATCGCACCGATAAAAACGGAAAAGGCCGGCGTTTCCAGACAGGAGACGCCGGCCTTTTCCTTTGTGGGCCATGCGCCCCGTCTCCGAGCAGCGGAAACGGACAGCGCCTCGCTCTTTCAGTGCAGGTTCATCGGCCACCCACCATCGCGAGACGGTCATGCGCCCGCTCGTCCCCGCCCGTTACCATGCGATCATATGCGGGACCGTCCGGCACCCGGGCATGTCGCGCATTGATCAACGCGGCCGGAACGCCCATGAAGGGGTGATGGCCCGCCTGCCCCGTCTTCCGCGCCTGATTGCCGCGCTGATCCTGTCCTTCGCCCTGCTCGTGCGGCCGGCGCTCGCGCAGCAGATCCTGCGCGACGCGGAGACCGAGGCTTTTCTGCAGGACATCTCCACGCCGCTGGTGAAGGCCGCCAATATGGAGCCCCGCAATGTGCAGGTGCTCATCATCAACGATCCGGAGATCAACGCCTTTGTCGCGGGCGGCCAATATGTGTGGATTCACAGCGGCCTGATCGCATCGGCCGACAGCGCCAACCAGGTGCAGGGCGTGATCGCCCATGAACTTGGCCATATCGAGGGCGGCCATATCATCCGGTCGTCCGAAGGCATCAAGACCGCGACCGGCATCACCCTGCTCAGCCTGGTGCTGGGCGCGGCGGCCATTGCGGCGGGCGGCGCGGAAGCCGGCATGGGCATCCTGGGCGCGGGGCAGCAGGCGGCGATGGGCAAATATCTCGCCTTTTCCCGCACGCAGGAAAGCTCGGCCGATCTTGCCGGCGCGCGTTACCTCAGCAAAGCCGGGATCAGCGGCCGGGGCAGCCTGGAATTCTTCAAGAAGCTGCAGAACCAGGAATATCGCCTCGCCATCCCGCAGGACGACAGCTACGGCCGCACCCACCCGCTGTCGGGCGAGCGCATGGCGGTGTTGCGCGAAGTCTATGAACCCGATCCGTCATGGACGAAGCCCAATGATCCGGCATGGGAAACCCGCTTCCAGCGGATCAAGGCCAAGCTGGTCGGCTTCGTGTCCGATCCCGCGCAGACGCTGCGCCAATATCCCGAAAGCGACCAGTCGATCCCGGCGCATTATGCCCGCGCCTATGCGTGGCACAAAAGCGCCTATCCGGACAAGGCGCTGGCGGAGGTGAACGCGCTGGTCGCCGCCGATCCGCACGACCCCTATTTCCTTGAGCTTGAGGGGCAGGTGCTGCTGGAAAGCGGCAAGCCGGCTGAGGCTATTCCCCCCCTGCGCGAAGCGGTGCAGAAATCGGACAATTCGCCGCTCATCTCCGCGCTGCTCGGCCATGCGCTGATCGCCACCGAAGACCCCGCCCATTATGCCGAAGCGGAAACGGTGCTGCGCCGCGCCGTCGCGCGCGACCATGACAATCCCGATGCCTGGTATCAGCTGGGCGTCGTCTATGAACAGCGGGGCGATCAGCCGCGCGCCGCCCTTGCCACCGCCGAACGCTACCAGATGCAGGGCGCCGACGGGCTGGCGCTGCGCAGCGCCGAAGCGGCAATGACAGGATTGAAGGAAGGCACCGTCGACTGGCTGCGCGCGCAGGACATCGCCATGGTTTCCCGCGCCGCGCTGGAAGGCAGCAAGAAGAGAAGATGACAGACACCCAACCCCAACCACCGGCCGCCGGCCTTACCGCCGCCCTTGCCAACAGGAAGATTCAATTGATGCTCGGAGGAAGTCTTTTCGTCGCTGCGGCGGCGCTCGGCGCGATCGGCATGCAGGCCGTCGCCCCCGCCGCCAAGGTGGACGCCACCGACCGCGTGGCGATCGAGAAGATCGTTCACGATTATATTCTCGAACATCCCGAAATCATCCCGCAGGCGGTGGAAAAGCTGCAGCAGAAGCGGCTGGGCAGCGTGATCGACGACAATCGCAAGGCCATCGAAACGCCCTATGCCGGCGCCTGGGAAGGCGCAGAGAAGGGCGATGTCGTGCTGGTCGAATATTTCGATTACGCCTGCGGCTATTGCCGCGCCTCCCTGCCCGACCTCGCCAGGCTGGTGGCCGGGGACAAGGGGCTGAAGATCGTCTATCGCGAACTGCCCGTACTCTCCGCCGCCAGCGGCGATGCCGCCAAGGTTTCGCTGCTGGCCGCCGAAAAGGGCCGCTACATGGACTATCACAGGGCCCTCTATGCGGCCGGCAAGGTGACGCGCGACACCATCTTCGCGGCGGCCGCCGGCATCGGCATCGACCGCAAGGCCGCCGAAGCCGCGATGGTTTCCACCAAATATGACACGGAGGTCGAAGCCAATATCCGCGTCGCCCAGGCGCTGCAGGCCAGCGGCACGCCGACCTTCGTCGTGGGCGATCAGGTGCTGAACGGCGCGGTCGGCTACGAAGCGCTCAAGGACGCCGTGACCAAGGCGCGCAGCGGCAAGGGCGGCTGATGCCCATGAGGGCGCGGGGGCAGGGCGCGGGGCATGGGTGTCGATGAAGACATGCGCGCCGCTCCTGCTCCTGGCGATATGGGCAACATCGGCAAGGGCGCAGGATCTGCGTGACCTGTGCCCCGCCCGCCCCGGCCTCGGGACGCCACCCTGCATCGTAGACAAGGGCCATGTGCTGGCCGAAACCAGCCTTGCGGACTGGACGCGGGACGATGCCGGGGGCAATCGCAGCGATACCGTCCTGACCGGCGACCTGCTGCTGCGCTATGGCATCGACGGCAAGAGCGAAGTGCAACTGGGCTGGACCGCCCTTGGCCACAACCGCGAACGCGATAGTGCAAGCGGCGCCATCATGCGCGGTCATGGCACCGGCGACATCGGCCTGGCCTACAAGCGCAGCCTGGTGAATCCCGATGGTGCCGGCCTTTCCATCGCCGTCCAACCGTTTATGACCTTGCCCACGGGCGGATCGGCAATCGGCGCGGGCGACTGGTCGACAGGCATCATCCTGCCCATCAGCGCAGAGGTCGCGCATGGCATTGCGCTGGAATTCTCGCCGGAGGTCGATGCCGATGTCGATAGGGACGACAGCGGACGCCATGCCGTCTATGGCAGTGTCGCAGGACTGGATGTCGACCTGTCCGATGCCGTAAGCACCAGTGTGGCATTGTCCGCCTTTCGCGATGACGACCCCGCCGGCCACGGCACGGCGCTGCTGCTGGCAACGGCGCTCGCCTGGCAACCGGGCAATGCATGGCAGGTCGACCTGGGCAGCGCCTTCGGTCTCAACGCGCACAGCCCGGACGCGCGCGTCTATTGTGGGATCGCCCGCCGTTTCTGAGGATCGCCGCGCAGCCCCCGGCCATGCGACTACGCGCTTCCCCTGATTTTCCGTCGGTGCGCAGCAGGATAGGCGTGCCGCGATGCACGCGTTGTCCTTCGCCATCGCCACCATCGCCCTGCTGGCGACGCCGGGGCCCACAAACGCCCTGCTCGCGGCGAGCGGCGCGATGTCGGGCGTCAGGGCATCGCTCCGGCTGCTGCCCTGCGAACTTGGCGCCTATCTGTTGGCGATCGGCCTGTTCCACCAGTTGCTGATCCCGCTGCTCCCACCCTGGGCCGTGGTCACGCTCAAGCTTCTGTCGATCGCCCTCCTGCTGGGGATCGCCCGGCGTCTGTGGGGCGCATCGCTTGCCCCGAAAAGCGCTCAGCCGGCGCGCGGCGCCACCATATTCCTCACGACGCTGCTCAATCCCAAGGCGCTGATCTTCAGCACGATCATCTTTCCGCCGGATGCCTTTGTGCAACCGGCCATGCTGTTCGCGCCGCTCTGCCTTGGCGCGGGCGGCCTGTGGATCGCTGCGGGGGCACGGCTTGGCCGCCTGCCGGGGCTGGATCAGCGCATCATCTGCCGCACGACCGCGCTGCTGGCCCAGACGGCTTTCGCGACCGTGGCGGTGGTTGCCCTGTTACGCCCTTAAGGGCCGAACGGCGACCCGCCTTAAAACGCTCTTATCTTTGTTGCCGCATTTTCCGAGTCGTCAGGTGTTTCCACCTGACTTGAAAATGCTCTAGGCTTCCGCGTCGCGCTGCCCCTTGAACCCCTGCGCCACGACATACCATTCGCTGCTGCCCTTGCGGCTGGCGGGGGGCTTGGCATGCTTGACGGTCGAGAAGTGCCGCTTCAGCACGGTCAGCAATTCGCCGTCGGTGCCGCCGGCAAAGACCTTTGCGACAAAGGTGCCGCCGGGCTTCAAATTTTCGATCGCGAACCAGGCGGCGGCTTCCACCAACCCCATGGTGCGCAGATGGTCGGTCTGCGCATGGCCCACGGTATTGGCCGCCATGTCCGACATCACCAGGTCCGGCGCGTCGCCCAGCGCCTCGCGCAACAGGCCGGGCGCCTTGTCGTCCATGAAATCCATCTGGAACAGGGTGACGCCCTCGATCTCGTCCGTCGGCAGCAGGTCGATGCCGACCACGGCGGCCCTGGGCGAGAGCTTGCGCACCACCTGCGCCCAGCCGCCCGGCGCGACACCCAGGTCGACGACAGCGCGCGCGCCCTTCACGAAGCGGAATTTCTCGTCCAGCTCGATCAGCTTGAAGGCGGCGCGGCTGCGCCACCCTTCCGCCTTCGCCTGGCGCACATAGGGGTCGTTGAGCTGCCGCTCCAGCCAGCGGGTCGATTGGGCGGTACGCCCCTTTGCCGTCTTCACGCGCACCCGGCCGGCGCCTGTACCCCGTGTCATGCAGCTATCCCGTCGCGGTCCATCAGCCCTCGCAATATGCCCTCGCGAATGCCGCGATCGGCGACGCCTAGCCGCTCGGCAGGCCACAGGTCGAGGATTGTTTCCAGAATCGCGCAGCCCGCGACCACCAGGTCCGCCCGCTCCGTGCCGATGCAAGGCAGGCCACGCCGTTCCTCTATGGCCATGACGGAGAGCCGCGTCGAGATTTCCCGCATGGAGGCCGCCGGCACGATCAAGCCGTCAATCGCCTGCCGGTCATAGCGCGGCAGTTCCAGATGCAGGCTGGCCAGCGTCGTCACCGTGCCCGATGTGCCCAGCAGCCGCACCGATCCGTTACGGGCCGGCAGGCGCGCGGCAAAGCCGGCAAAGGCTTCGGCCACCCGGGCGCGCATCCGGCCATAGGCATCCAGCCGCTCGTCGCCGCCCGCGCCCACGCCGGGCTCCGCTTCCGTCAGGGAGACGACACCCCAGGGCGCGCTCTGCCAGTCGAGGATGCGCGGCGCCGGGCCTTCGGTATCGACCAGCACCAGTTCGGTCGATCCGCCGCCGATGTCGAAGATCAGCGCCGGCCCTTCGCCGGGTTCCAGCAGGGCGTGGCAGCCGAGCACGGCCAGCCGCGCCTCTTCCTCCGCCGTGATGATGTCGAGCGCGATGCCGGTTTCGCGGTAGACCCGGTCGATGAAGGCCGGGCCGTTCGATGCGCGGCGGCACGCCTCCGTCGCGACCGACCGGGCCAGCGCCACATTGCGCCGCCGCAGCTTGTCCGCGCAGACGGAGAGCGCGGCAATGGCGCGGTCGATCGCGGCGTCGCTGAGCCGCCCGGAGGCCGCCAGCCCCTCGCCCAGCCGCACGACGCGGGAAAAGGCATCCACGACGATGAAGCCGCCGGCGGACGGCTTGGCGATCAGCAACCGGCAATTATTGGTGCCAAGGTCGATGGCGGCATAGGCGCGGCGGCCATTCCACCGGCCGCCATGGCTGAAAGGGGATGGCGCGGCCCCCGAAAACGGACCGGGACTGCTCGAAACCGCAGGGGGGCTTCCGCCTTTCTGTCCAGCAATGCCGGGGGGTCTGGCGGAAGGCTGCGGCGATGGGCGGCTACGCTGCACCATGGCCGTATCTCACTTTAATGCTCTGCCGCCGCCGAAAGGCGCCGGTACTTGGCGTCAAGAGTAAGCGTGGGCGCGCAAAAGCGCAAGTTTGGCCGGGCCATGTGCATGCGCATGGCCAAGGGGCGCCATGGGCAATGCACCGGAATGGTGCTTTCCATCGTCCCTGGGCCGAAATTTCCCGGTGGCGGCGCGCGACGATAGGGCTTGACCCCTGCAATCGCGCCGTCTAGAGCGCGCCCTCTATTGCCCCGTCGTCTAAAGGTAAGACTACGGACTCTGACTCCGTCAATCGAGGTTCGAATCCTCGCGGGGCATCCATCCTCTTCCTGCCGGCCCATGGGTTTCCGCAGGCTGGCGAGCCTTTTCCCTCCCGATTCCTGTATATAAGACTGTGGCCGGCTAGGGCTCCGCCGCACCCATTGGCGCGCGCGGCCATGGGAACAGCTATCGCCTGCCCCGCCAATGTCGCCATCCGGTGAGCGCCACAAGGCCGGCCCCAAGCGCGGCGGCAATAACCCCGCCGGCGGCCAGCAGCGCCCAGACGCCGGCCATGATCAGCCCCGTCAGGAAATCCACGATGATGAGGGTGAGGTGGATCAAAGGGCGACCGGCGGCGCGGGGCGGTGGCGATATGCCAGGCCCTATGCGCCGCCCTCCTCGCGGCCCAGCGCCTTGGCTTCTTCATATTTGAGTTCGAGAAAGCGATTCTGCGTCGCCAGCCGGTCAAGATCGCCGCTCGCCAGCTTCTCCGTCACCTGCGCGATTTCCCGGTCGATGACGCCCAGCCCCTCGATCAGCTGCTTTTCGGGCACGCGGCCATTGCGCTCTTCGCGCCGCATCGGCTCGGGAATGGAGCGATAGCCGCTCACCAGTTCAGGCAGATGATCCGACAGCAGCCGGCGCAGTTCCACCGCCACCGGCTCCTGCGGATTGAGCTTTTCCAGCTGTGGCGCCAGCGTTTCCAGCCGCACGCCGATGGAATCGGCCAGCTGCACGGCGGGCGCGGGCAGCGCCTTGCGCTGGCTTTCCAGCCAGATCTCGGTCTGCAGCGGCAATGCCTTCAGGTCCGTCTCGGCGAGCTTTTCCACCTTCACCTGGCGCTCGGTGGGGAGCAGCGCGAACAGCAGCACCGCCGCCAGCAACAGCGCCAGCACGATCATCACGCCATTGGTGCCCAGCGGCAGGAACCAGCCCGCCACCATCGCGCCGACAAGAATCGCCAGGACCGCACCGGCGATCCGTCCCAGCTTCTTCATGATGCCCGCATTGCGGCGCGCCCGTGCGCGCGCCGACAGGCTGCGCCCGCGATCGCTGTGCCTGCGCAGCACCGCCTCGGCATCGGCCAGTACCTGTTCGGAACGGCTCATCGCGCTATCCCTCGATCGCGCTCAGTAGCGGATTGTCGCGCGGGGTGGACGATGCCGCGGCCTGCGCCTGCCCTTCGGCGCGGGCGATATAGCCCTTCGACTTCTCCACCTCGTGCGACAGGGTGTTCACCGTGGTCTTCATCGATTCCAGCGCCTTCAGCTTGAACGCGTCGATATTGTCCATCGTGTCGTAGATATTCTGGAAGGCGCGCTGCAGCGTCTCGACCGGAATGGTGCTGGACGCCGCCTGCTCATGGATGGCCGCCGTCTGGCTCTTCAGCATCTCGCCGGTCGAATCGATCATGTTCGCCGTCGTCGTGTTGAGCGCGGTGATCTGTTCCAGCACCAGCTTCTGGCCGACCAGCGCCTGCGCCACCGTCACCGCCGTGCGCAGCGCCGCGACCGTGGTGGTCGACGCGCGATCCACGCCCTTCACCAGCTCGACATTGTTCTTCTTCACCAGATCGAGCGCCAGATAGCCCTGCACCGTCACCGCCATCTGGGTCAGCAGGTCCTGCGTGCGCTGGCGGACGTAGAAGAGCGCAGTCTCGCGAATCGCCTTCGCCTTGCTCGGGTCGGTCGCATCCAGCTCCAGCGCCTTGGATTCGAGCCGCGCATCCATCGCCTTGCTGATGTGGGTCATCTGCTCCAGCCGGCCCATGGTCGCCCACATATTCTGCCGTTCCACGTCGATGGCGGCATTGTCCTTGATCAGCGTGTCCTTGCCGCTGGCCAGGCTGCCCAGGATCGAATTGATGTGGCTCTGCGCGCTCTTGTAGCTGTCGAAATAGTTGCGCAGCCTGTTGCCGAAGGGGATGATGCCGAACAGCTTGCGCGGCGCGGTGATGTTGCCGCGCCGGCCGGGGTCCAGATCCTCCACCGTGCGGCGCAGTTCGGCAAGGTCGGTGCCGACGCTGTTGTCGGCATCCATCGCGCGCACCGGCCGGTCGAGGAAGCGGTTGCTGTGCCCCGCCGCCTCGGCGATTTCCTTGCGGCCCATATTGGTGAGCTGATCGACCCGCGCGCCGAATTCCGGACTGTTCGCGTCCTGCGCGGCCAGATCCTCGACAAAGGCGTCGACCCTTTCCTCCAGCTTCGTCTTCGTTGCCGTGTCGATGGGCACAAGGCCCGCGGCCTTTTCCGGGGTGACGACCGGCACGGGCTCGGGCGGTGTCAGGCTGATGGAATCGGCGATCGTCGTCGTGGAAGCCATGCGTTCTCCTTTGGTGTTATATTAATGTATAACACCCCGGCATCAAGAGGCCATCATGATCGAACATTCGGCAGGGTTCGTCCAGCATTGTCGGTCAGGCCCCCGAACAGCCGGTGAGCGGAACCGCCGATCCTCGTCACCCTTCCCGGAGCCAAAGCCAACGCGGTTGCGGAAAAAGCTGAAACTCGCTATGGGCGCGACCGAAACCCGTCGCGGCGCAGTGCCGGCCGGGCCCATATATCCCAAAGGCAAGACATGTCCCTTCGCAATATCGCGATCATCGCGCACGTTGACCATGGCAAGACGACCCTCGTCGACCAGCTCTTCCGTCAGTCCGGCACATTCCGCGACAACCAGCGCGTCGAGGAGCGCGCGATGGACAGCAACGACCTGGAAAAGGAACGGGGCATCACCATCCTGGCCAAGCCGACATCGATCGATTGGGAAGGCACCCGCATCAACATCGTCGACACGCCCGGCCACGCCGACTTCGGCGGCGAGGTGGAGCGCATCCTCTCCATGGTGGACGGCGTCATCCTGCTGGTCGACAGCTCCGAAGGCGCGATGCCGCAGACCAAGTTCGTGACCGGCAAGGCGCTGGCCCTGGGCCTCAAGCCCATCGTCGTCGTCAACAAGGTCGACCGCCCCGACGAGCGTATCCAGGAAGTGCTGGACGAAGTGTTCGACCTGTTCGTGAGCCTTGAGGCCACCGACGAGCAGCTCGACTTCCCCGTGCTCTACGCCTCGGGCCGCAACGGCTATGCCAGCGACGATCCGTCGGCGCGCGAAGGCACGCTGACCCCGATGTTCCAGAAGATCGTAGACCATGTGCCGCCGCCGGCGCTGGATGTCGATGCGCCCTTCACCTTCCTGGTGACGCTGCTCGACCGCGACAACTTCCTGGGCCGCATCCTGACCGGCCGCGTGACCTCCGGCACCGTCAAGGTGAACCAGGCCATCCACGCGCTCGACATGGACGGCAAGGTGATCGAGACCGGCCGTGCGTCGAAGATCATGTCCTTCCGCGGGCTCGACCGCGTGCCTGTCGATGAAGCCAAGGCGGGCGACATCATCTCGCTGGCGGGCCTGACCGTCGCGACCGTGGCCAACACCATCTGCGACATCTCTGTCACCGAGCCGATTCAGGCCCAGCCGATCGATCCGCCGACGCTGTCGATGCGCTTTGCGGTGAACGATTCGCCCATGGCCGGCCGCGAAGGCAGCAAGGTGACGAGCCGCATGATCCGCGACCGTCTGGCCCGCGAAGCCGAATCGAACGTCGCGATCAAGGTGACGGAGAGCGACGACAAGGACAGCTTCGAAGTCGCCGGCCGTGGCGAGCTTCAGCTGGGCGTGCTCATCGAGACGATGCGCCGCGAAGGCTTCGAACTGGGCATCAGCCGCCCGCGCGTGCTGTTCGGCACCGACGAAGCCGGCAACAAGACCGAGCCTTATGAAATCGTCATGATCGACGTGGACGAGGAATTCTCCGGCACCGTCGTCGAGAAGATGAACATCCGCAAGGCCGAGATGACCGACATGCGTCCTTCGGGCGGCGGCAAGACCCGCATCACCTTCTCCGCGCCGTCGCGCGGCCTGATCGGCTATCATGGCGAATTCCTGTCCGACACGCGCGGCACCGGCATCATGAACCGCCTGTTCGAGAAATATGGCCCCCACAAGGGCAAGATCGAGGGCCGCAAGAATGGCGTCCTCATCTCCAACGGCGCGGGCGAGGCCAATGCCTATGCGCTGGGTCCGCTGGAAGAACGCGGCGTGCTGATGGTGGGCGTGGGCGAAGCGCTCTACGAAGGCATGATCATCGGCGAGAATGCCAAGCCCGACGATCTGGAAGTCAACCCGATGAAGTCGAAGGCGCTCACCAACTTCCGCGCCAGCGGCAAGGACGACGCCGTCCGCCTGACCCCGCCGTGGAAGCTGACGCTGGAACAGGCGATCGCCTATATCGACGACGACGAACTGGTCGAAGTGACGCCGAAGAACATTCGCCTGCGCAAGCGCTATCTCGACCCGAACGAGCGCAAGCGCATGAGCCGCGCCAAGGCCGCGTAAGCGCCCGGGCAATCAAACGCACGAAAGGGGCCGCGAACCATAGGGTTTGCGGCCCCTTTTCTTGTGTACGGTAGGGCGCGGTTGTGAAACGCCCTCGTCGCGGCCTGACAGCCGGCAGATGATCTGGCGCGCAAGCAATGTTACCGTGCCGATGGCATTTTCTGGCAATGCCTCATTTTACGATCCGGGAGCGTTTGCAGGGTGTTGGCTTTAAGGGGCGCTGGCTGGCGCAGCAGCGCCCGGCCGATGAACAATCCCCACCCTTCCCAAATCCCCGGATTTTCTCCCAGGATCAGCAGCGGGCGGCAAAGCAGAAGTGGGGAAATATCGGGGAGCGCAGCCTCCTCGAACCGGAGCACAGGAAATCGCGCTCTACAGACGGCATGAGCTGGATGGTTTTGGCCGTCCTTCATCCGCTTTGCGCGGAGCTATGCCCCTCAGAAACGTCATGCTGACCATGTTTCAGCTCCATGGGCACCTCTCTCGCCTACAGTGCGGGAGAGGTCGATACAGCGCCTGGATAGAGATCGATACGCTCCGCTTCCGGCAGGATGATATCGAGCAGGAGCGAACGATGGCAGCCGGAAGGATCGCGCTCAAAGCACAACAATGTCAATCGGCGTGCAAACGGGACCCCTTATCGGCGCGCAAAAGGGACCCCCTGTCAGGATGGCGGAACGTTGATGT